>NZ_JACKSY010000046.1:0-149186 GCF_025821985.1 Mycobacterium timonense
ACCAACTCCTCACCCTGACCTCCGGCAAAGCCGGACCCACAACCAACGCCCGTGCCGCTACGCGCGCACCCTCAAATGAGGCAACCATGAGCCCCACGCGCGCATCTTGACGTGAGGCAACACGCCGCCGCCCTGGGAACACCGGGACGAATGTGGCGCAAGTGATTCCGCGCACCGAGCGCCCGGAGCGGCCGGGGCGCCCGGAACGGCGGCAGCGGCCGGGGTGCTGACCTACTTCTGCTCGTAGGTGCCGTGGATGACGGCGCGCGCGATGGCGTGCTGGAACAGGTTGAACCCGAGGAAGGCCGGGCTGGCGTCCTCGGGCAGGTCCAGCTTTTCGGTGTCCACGGCGTGCACGGCGATGTAGTAGCGGTGCGGGCCGTGTCCGGGCGGCGGCGCCGCCCCGATGTAGCGGCGCTGCCCGGCGTCGTTGACCAGGGTGAGCGCGTCGCCGGGCAGATTGCTGCCGTCGCCGGCACCGGCGGGCAGCTCGGTGACGTCGGCCGGCAGGTTGGCCACCGCCCAGTGCCAGAACCCGGAGGCCGTCGGGGCGTCGGGGTCGTAGACGCTGACGGCGAAGCTGCGGGTCTCGGCCGGGAAACCCGACCAGCTCAGCTGCGGGCTGACGTCTTCCCCGCCGGCGCCCATGATCCCGCTGACCTGGGGCTTGGCCAGGGTTCCACCGTCGGTCAGCGATTGCGAGGTCAGCGTGAAGGTCGGCAGCTTGGGCAGCGATGCGTACGGGTCAGGAGCTGTGCTCATGGCGGTCCTCTCGTGTGATCGGCTTGCGTCGGTCAACTAGCAGTGGGTCAGGAAGTGGGTCAGCACGTCGGTGCCGAACCGCAGCGCATCGATGGGTACCCGCTCATCGACACCATGGAACAATGCGGTGAAATCCAGGTCGGGCGGCAACCGCAGCGGACTGAAACCGAAACAGCGAATACCCAAGCGCGCAAAGGATTTCGCGTCCGTACCGCCGGACAGCATATACGGCACGGTGCGGGCGTCGGGGTCCAGCGCCAGCACGGCGTCGTTCATGGCGTCGACCAGGTCGCCGTCGAAGCCGGTCTCATAGGACGAGAAGTCCTTGATCCATTCCCGCGTCACGTCCGGCCCGATCAGCTCGTCGATCTCGGCCTCGAACGCCGCCTTGCGGCCCGGCAGGATCCGGCAGTCCACCACCGCCTCGGCGATCGCCGGGACGACGTTGGCCTTGTACCCGGCCTTGAGCATGGTGGGGTTGGCGGTGTCGTGCAGCACGGCCTTGAGCATGCGCGCCATCGGGCCCAGCTTTTCGACCACGCCGCGCAGGTCGCCCGATTGGGTGTCGAACGTCAGTCCGGTCTCCTCGCTGACCGCGGCCAGGAACTGGTTGACGGTGTCGGTCAGCACCAGCGGAAACTGATGGCGGCCCAGCCGGGCGACGGCCTCGGCGACGGCGGTGACGGCGTTTTGGTCGTGCACCATTGACCCGTGCCCGGCCGGGCCGCGGGCGGTGAGCTTCATCCACGACAGCCCCTTTTCGGCCGTCTCGATCAAATAGAGCCGACGCTCGCCGCCGTCGCGGCGCGGCACGGTCAGCGAGAAGCCGCCCACCTCGCCGATCGCTTCGGTGACCCCGGCGAACAGCTCCGGCCGGTTGTCGACCAGCCACTGCGCGCCGAACGTCCCGCCGTGCTCCTCGTCGGCGATGAACGCGAACACCAGGTCGCGCGGCGGCACGATGCCGGCCCGCTTCAGGTGCCGGGCCACCACGATCATCATGCCGACCATGTCCTTCATGTCGACCGCGCCGCGGCCCCAGACGAAACCGTCCTTGACCGCACCGGAGAACGGGTGCACGCTCCACTCGGTCGGCTCGGCCGGCACCACGTCGAGATGCCCGTGGATCAGCAGCGCGCCGCGCGAACTGTCGGCACCCGGCAGGCGGACGAACACATTGCCGCGGCCCGGCGCGCCGGACTCGACGTAATGCGGCGCATAGCCCACCGCGGCCAGCTGCTCGGCGACCCACTGCGCGCACTGGGCCTCGCCCTTGGTGGTCTCCGGTTCGCCGGTGTTGGTGGTGTCGAACCGGATCAGGGTGCTGACCACCTCGACGACGTCGTCGCTCGGGTTGGCCGTCACCTCGCTCGCCCCGCTCTGGATGGTCACAACCTCCTTTCCTACCATTGCCGGAGGGCTCCCGGGCCCGGGCCCGAGCAGCTGGATTGGGTTAGCGGCCGGCAATCCGATAGCCTTAGCTGCCAACCCATGCCGGTTGGTCTTGTCCGAGTGGCGGAATGGCAGACGCGCTAGCTTGAGGTGCTAGTGCCCTACTAATGGGCGTGGGGGTTCAAGTCCCCCCTCGGACACACCACTGAGGCGAGCGAGCCGATGGAGTGCGTTGAGCGGCGACGCCGCGATCACACATGTTTTTCGTCTTGTTCCAGAGCTTTCTCGCTGCCGATGCACCCTGCGCGTGTGAGGGCCGGCCGATCGGGTAACCGGCCGAGCAGGCGACATCCGAAAGCGTTATCCCCATGGCCGACAACAAGCTCGACAAGTGGGTGATGCTACGAAACACCAAGCTGCACAACACCCTTCGCGACGGCCCCGGCGAATGCGACATCCGACTCGTCGACCGGACCGTGCGGGTGCGCCACGACCTGTCCGGTCGCCGGGTCGACATGTTGCCGGCCGTCGGCGCCATCCCCTGGAACGACGGCAGCGAGGCCGGCTCGCCGATGCGTGGGCGTAGCTGCCAGTAGGCTTGGAAGACACCTTTGGGACACCACCGATGAACCGACCGAACGGCTTTCTCCGGCGAACGGCGATGCGCAGTTTTCGCGACCGCCGTGAGGCCGGGCGCGCGCTGGCCGGGGAGCTGATGGGCTACCGCAACCGCGGCGACGTGCTGGTGTTCGGGCTGGCCCGCGGCGGCCTGCCGGTGGCCTGGGAGATCGCCGCGGCGCTGCACGCCCCGCTGGACGTGTTTTTGGTGCGCAAGCTCGGGGTGCCGAACTGGTCGGAGCTGGCGATGGGCGCCTTGGCCAGCGGCGGCGGCGTGGTGATGAACGACGACGTAGTGAGCAGCCTGCGCATCACCGACGAGCAGGTGCGCGCGGTGATCGACAGCGAGACGGCCGAACTGGCGCGGCGCGAGCACGCCTACCGGGGCGATCGCCCGATGGCCGACCTGCGGGACAAGGTCGTGATCCTGGTCGACGACGGGATCGCCACCGGCGCCAGCATGCTGGCCGCGGTGCGCGCGTTGAGGTCCGGCCCGACCGGCGCGACGCCCAGATCGATAGTCGTGGCCGTGCCGGTGGGACCGGAGTCGGCCTGCCGCGAGCTGGGCCGCGAGGCCGACGAGGTGGTGTGCCTGAGCACGCCGCCGGGATTCGAGGCCGTCGGGCAGGTGTACGGCGACTTTCACCAGGTCAGCGACGACGAGGTGCGTGAGCTGCTGGCCACACCGACCGGCTGAGCGCGCGGAACGTCAGTGCGTGGCCTCGTCGCCGCGGCCGTCGGCTGGGACGGCGGATTCCTCGGACCGCCCGGCCTGCCCTGACTGATCCGACTGATCCGAGTGATCGGACGGCTCGGTGGCTTCGGTGCTTTCGGTGGCGTCGGCAGTGCTTTCGGTGGGGGCATCCTCGGGATAGTCGACGAAGTCGTCCTCGTCGGCGCCCGCCTCGTCCGCGTCCTCGTCAGCGTCCTCGTGGGCCTCGTCACCGCCCAGGTCGCGCTGCTGGCGCTCCCGCAGCGCGTCGAGGATCAACAGCACCACGCCCACCACGCTGGCGGCGATGCACACCCAGGCGACCAGCTCGTTGCTGGTGACGACCGCGAACACCAACGCGACAAGCCCGATCAGGGCCAATACCAGCGCAATGATGAGCATCAGTCATCCTCCAGGCGACGAGCGGGACCGCGGTCTTGCAGACCTTGTTTCAGACCTAGTGTGCCAACCCCGAAGCTCGGCGCGTGACCGGCACGACTCAGAGCCCAGTCAGCGGCTAGTTGTTGCCCCGGTTGAACTGGTCGAACCCGCCCGCATCCGCGCTGGAATCCACCGGCGCGGCCGAGCCGCGCTGGCCGAGCTCCTCGAGCTGGGACTCCAGGTAGGTCTTGAGCCGGGTGCGGTATTCGCGTTCGAAGGTGCGCAGCTGCTCGAGGCGGCCTTCCAGCACCGTGCGCTGCTGGTTGATGGTGCCCATGATCTCGGAATGCTTGCGTTCGGCGTCGGCCTGCAGGGCGTCGGCCTTCTCCTGGGCCTGACGCAACTGGGCCTCCGAGCGGGCCTGCGCGTCGGCCAGCATCGCGTCGGCGCGCTGCCGGGCCTCGGCGACCGTGGTCTCGGCGGTGCTGCGGGCCTCGCTGAGGATCTGGTCGGCGTTGGCCCGCGCATCGGCCAGCATCTTCTCCGACTCGGCCTGCGCCGTGCTGGTCAGCCGGTCGGCGGTGTCCTGGGCCAGGCTCAGCACCCGCGCGGCCTTGATGGCCTGCTCCTCGTTGCTGACGGCGGCGGCCGGCGCGGCCTTGACCGGCTCGGGCTCGGCGACAGGAATGGCCTGAGTGGGCGCGGCGGCGGCCGGCGCGGCGGCACCGCCACCGGCGGCGAGCTCCTGATCCAGCTCTTCGATCCGTTGCCGCAGGTCGCTGTTCTCTTCGATGAGTCGCGTCAGCTCGGCTTCCACCAGATCGAGGAAGGCATCCACCTCGTCTTCGTTGTAGCCCCGCTTGCCGATCGGTGGCTTACTGAACGCCACATTGTGGACGTCGGCTGGTGTAAGCGGCATTGTTTCGTCCCCTCAAGTTCCTGTCGAACGTTCTGGAAAGTGTAGAACGCAGTGGTAGCCGTCGTGCAACTGCCGTCCATCCTGTCACACCAGGCGCGACGGTCGCCGATTAGCCCAATAAATAAGAACCAATTTCAAACAGTGAGGCCAATAAAATCCGAAACCTTAGAATTTTTAAATCGGCGGAACCAAACCGACGCTAAAACGTGGCCGAACCGTCTCCGGGCCGGAATCCGGCCCCACGTCACCCCGCTGAACGGCGCCGCGCGGGACAAGCCGGATCAGGATCGGATCAGGCCGCCGCGCCGAACGCCAACTGCATCCCGATGAACGCGACCAGCAGCAGCACCATGATCGACAGGTCGAAGCGAACCGCTCCGATGGTCAGTTGCGGGATCAGCCGGCGCAGCAGCTTCACCGGCGGATCGGTGATCGACATGATGATCTCCAGCACCACCACGGTGATCCCCGTGGGATGCCAGTCCCGGCTGAACGAGCGGATGAATTCGACGACGACCCGGGCGATGAGCAGCAGCCAGAAGATGAACAGCGCAAACCCGAGAATCTGAAAGAACAACACCAACTGAAGTGCCCCGACCTTACCGATGACCTTGCCGATGACCTGGCGGATGAGAGCCAAGCGCCGCGGACCTGCGCGGCGCCTGCCAGCCTACCGACTCCGGGCGCGATGCCCCATCTCACCTGGTCCGACGGGGCATCGCGCCGCCGGCGGCGGCGCCGGGCGGTCGAGGTTATTGGTATGCGTAGAAACCGGTTTCGGCGATCCGGCGGCGCTCCTCCGGCGACACGTCGACGTCGGCGGGTGAGAGCAGGAACACCTTGGTGGCGACCTTGTCGAAGGAGCCGCGCAGCGCGAACGCCAGCCCGGCCGCGAAGTCGACGAGCCGCTTGGCGTCGGCGTTGTCCATCGAGACCAGGTCCATGATGACCGGGGTGCCGTCGCGGAACCGCTCGCCGATGGTGCGGGCCTCGCTGTAGTCCTTGGGCCGCAGCGTGGTGATCTTCGACAGCGGGTGGCCCTCTTCGAACATCATCGCCATCCGGCGCGGGTCCATCGCCAGCGCGCCGCGGGTGGAGTTGCGCAGCCAGGAGCCGAACCGCGGCCGGCCCATCTCGGGGCGCTCGAACTCGCGCGGGTGGACGGCACCGTAGCGCGACTCCTCGGCGTAGCCGCCGCGGTAGCCGGCGGGCGGTGGGTAGTCGGCCGGCTCGCGGCGCGGGTCGTCGTAGTCGTCACCGTCGTAGCGGCCGTACCCGTCGTCGAATCGCGGCCGCGGGAAACCGCGGGACGGCGCGCGGTCGTCGTAGTACTCGTCTTCGTAGTCGTCCATTGGGGCCATCCCGAAATACGCCTTGACTTTGTGCAGTGTGCTCATTGCGTTGACCCTTCTAGCCCCTGAGATTGCTGGTGTTAGTGATGAAGCTGTTACTGCAGTGACTACTTACGGTGACGGTAACGGGCGACGGCCCAATAGCGCGGTACCGACACGCACACATGTCGAACCGTGTTTGACGGCAATTTCGAAGTCGTCGGACATGCCGGCGGACAGCCCCACCGCGTTGCGATGCGTCTCGAGCACCCGCCGATGCTCGGATTGCAGCCGGTCAAACGCCTCGTCGGGATCGGAGTTCAGCGGCGGGATGGCCATCAACCCGATCAGGTCCAGGTTGTTCGCCGCCGCGACCTGCGCGCACACCTCGTCGACGGCCCCGGGCCGGGAGATGTCCACGCCGCCGCGCGACTCGTCGCCGTCGAGGCTGACCTGGACGTACACCCGCATCGGGTCGGTGCGGCCGCCGTCGGCCAGGGCCGCCGCCACTCCCCGGTCGAGCGCGGACACCAGGTGGGTGCTGTCGACCGAGTGCGCGGTGTGCGCCCAGCGGGCCACCGACCGGGCCTTGTTCCGCTGGATGTGGCCCACCATGTGCCAGCGCGGAATCGCCACATTCGTCCGCGCGGACGTCGCCAACAGGCGCGTGACTTCGGCCACCTTCGCCGTCGCTTCCTGGTCGCGCGATTCGCCGACGGCGCGACAACCCAATCGAGACAACGTCACGACATCGGTCGCCGGGAAGAATTTGGTGACCGGCAGCACTTCGATTTCCGCGACATTGCGGCCCGCCGCCTCGGCGGCCGCCGCCAGCCGCGAGCGCACCGCCGCCAGGGCGTGCGTCAATTCCGTTTCGCGGTCGCCGGCGCTGTCCGGGGCCGGTGTCCCTGCCGTCATCGCCGTCACTCCATCCAGATCAGGGAGGCCAACCGTCCGGTCGGCGCGTCGCGGCGATGACTGAACAATGCCGGGTCGGCCACCGTGCACCGCGGATCGACGTCGATTGCGGTGACACCCAATTCCCTTAGCTGGCAAGCGATTCCGGCCCGCAGATCCAGTCCGGGCGTTCCGGCCGCGGTGGTGGTGCGGCTGCCCGGCAGCGCCGCCTCGACCTCGTCGGCCATTGCCGCCGGCACTTCGTAGTTGGCGCCGCTGACCGCCGGGCCGAGCAGGGCCGACATGTCGGCGGGTTGCGCGCCCAGCGCCCGCATCGCCTCCACCGTGCGCACCACCACGCCGCGCTGGGCCCCGACCCGACCGGCGTGCACGGCCGCGGCCACCCCAGCGCGGGCGTCGGCCAGCAGCACCGGAACGCAGTCGGCGGTCACCACGGCCAGCGCCAGCCGCGCGGTGCCGGTGACCAGCGCGTCGGTCGCGTCCACCGCGCCGTCGCGGGGCCCGTGGACCACCTCGACCCGGTCGCCGTGCACCTGGTTCATCCACACCACGCGTTCGGTCTTGAGCCCGAGGGCGGCCGCCAGCCGGGCCCGGTTGGCGGCCACCGCCGCCGGGTCGTCGCCGACGTGGTCGCCCAGGTTGAAACTGTCGAACGGGGGCTTGGAGACACCACCGGCGCGGGTGGTCGTCACCCGGCGGATGCGAACGCTCACGTGACCAGTATCCGCAAAGCGCTTGTCCGCCAGGCGGGTCGAGTCCATGGCCTCAGCGGCGCATGAAAGGCGGCACATCCACGTCGTCGTCCTCGCCGCCGATATTCAGCGTCGAGCCGTTGGTGTGGATCGGCACGCTGACCGCGTCGACCGGCTCGAACAACGTCGAGGTGAGCTTGCCCGCCTTCGCCGACTCGATCCGGTGCGCGCCGCCGGTCTTCTCCCCCTTGTCGGCGCTGCCGCCGATCACCGGCTTGCGCCCCGGCCCGGCGGCGTCGAAGCCGGCCGCGATGACGGTGACCCGCACCTCGTCGCCCAGCGAATCGTCGATCACGGTGCCGAAGATGATGTTGGCGTCCTGGTGGGCGGCGTCCTGCACCAGCGAGGCCGCCTCGTTGATCTCGAACAGCCCCAGGTCGCTGCCGCCGGCGATGGACATCAGCACGCCCTGCGCACCCTCCATCGAGGCCTCCAGCAGCGGCGAGTTGATGGCGATCTCGGCGGCCTTGAGCGAGCGGCCCTCGCCGCGGGCCGAGCCGATGCCCATCAGCGCGGTGCCCGCGCCGGACATGATGCCCTTGACGTCGGCGAAGTCGACGTTGATCAGCCCCGGCGTGGTGATCAGGTCGGTGATGCCCTGCACACCGTTGAGCAGCACCTCGTCGGCGCTGCGGAAGGCGTCCATCAGTGACACGGCCGCGTCGCCCATCTGCAGCAGCCGGTCGTTGGGGATGACGATCAGGGTGTCGCAGCTCTCCCGCAGCGCGTTGATGCCCGCCTCGGCCTGGTTGCTGCGCCGCTTGCCCTCGAACGAGAACGGCCGGGTGACCACGCCCACGGTCAAAGCGCCGAGCTTGCGCGCGATGCTGGCGACGACGGGCGCCCCGCCGGTCCCGGTGCCGCCGCCCTCGCCGGCGGTGACGAACACCATGTCGGCGCCGCGCAGCAGCTCCTCGATCTCGTCCTTGGCGTCCTCGGCGGCCTTGCGGCCGACCTCGGGGTCCGCGCCGGCGCCCAGGCCGCGGGTGGAGTCGCGCCCGACGTCGAGTTTGACGTCGGCATCGCTCATCAACAGCGCTTGCGCGTCGGTGTTGATCGCGATGAACTCCACGCCCTTGAGTCCCTGTTCGATCATCCGGTTGACGGCGTTGACGCCGCCGCCACCGATACCCACGACCTTGATGACGGCCAGGTAGTTGTGCGGGGGGGTCATCATTCGTCTTCCTCCCTGATGGGCTTGGCTGCTCTCCCGGCGGTGGGCTCCTCCGGACGTCGGCGGCCCTCCCGGCAAACCCTCAACCTCAACCATAGAGTTAGAGTTATGTCAAGTAGTTCCGCGCAACCAGAACGGTATGGGCACGGAGCGCGCTAACCCGGCAGGCGCGCCGACGCGCGTCCCGCAAATTTTGGGCATTTTTCCCACCGCGGCGGCGGTGAGCGCTGGGTATGGCGGATCCCGGCAGCGCGGGCGTGACGAACATCGCTACTTGACCGTCGGCAGGTCGGGGCTGGACACGTCGTAGGTCTTGCCCGGCTGGGTCAGCAGCGCCGCCAGCTTCTCGGCCTTCTCGTCGGTGCGGTCGGTGGTCCCCCAGATCACCACCCGGCCGTCGCCCAGGGTCAGGGTGATCGACGCCACCGAGGGCGCCGCGATCCGGCCCACCTGACCCTCGACCTCGGGCCGCAGCGCGGTCAGCACCTGCAGGGCGGCCTTGGTCGCCGGGTCGTTGGGCCCCGGGTCGGCGACGTCGAGGTAGGGCAGCGCCGGCGGCGGCGGCCCGGTCGCGAAGTCCACGCCGTCGCGGTCGAACAGGTGCGGCCCGTCAGGAAAGTCTTTGACCGCCACCGGGATTCGTTCGACGATGGTGATCCGCAGCGCGGACGGGTACTGGCGCTGCACGCGTGCGCTGGCCACCCGCCGGATCGCCGCCACCCGGTCGGCGACCTGGCCGGTGTCGATCTGCAGCAGCGGCGTGCCCAGCCGCACCCGCGCCGCGTCCAGCACTTCCTCCCGGGTCACCACGCCGGTGCCGACGACGACGATGTTGCGCGCCGACATCGCCGGCGTGAAGTAGAGGACCAGGGCCAGACCGATCCCGACGATCACCAGCAGGATGGTCACCATCAACATCTTCAGGCCCCGAACCACGCCGCGTGCAACGGGTTTGGGCTGGTTGACCGGCCGCCCGGCGGCCCTGCGCTTGGCCTCGCGGCGCGCCTCCTCGATGGCCATGGCCCGGGCCTGCGCGGCGCGGCGTTCGGCTCGCTCGCGGCGGGCCCGCCGGCGCGGCCCCTCCACCTCGGCCTGCTCCGCGCCGCCATCGGCGCGCTGCTGCGGGCCGGTGCCGACGAACAGCGGTTCGGTGACGGCCTCGCCCACCACGTCGGCCGGGCCCGACCCGGTCGGTTCGGGGTCCGGCTGCGTCATCGCAACGCCCCCGGCGCACCGCGGTTGGCCCGCACCCGCAGCGCGGTGACGATCTCGGGGCCCAGCAGCGTGACGTCGCCGGCCCCCATGGTGACGATGACATCGCCGGGCGCGGCGGCCGCGGCGACCTGCTCGGCGGCCGCGGAGAAGTCCGGCAGGTAGCGCACCGGCACGCTGACGTGCTCGGCGACGCTGGCTCCGCTGACACCGGCCAGCGGCTGTTCGCGCGCGCCGTAGACGTCCAGCACGAAAACCTCGTCCGCGGCGTCCAGGGCGTGACCGAACTCCTCGGCGAAAGCCTTTGTGCGCGAATATAAATGGGGCTGGAACACCGCGATGCTGCGACCACCGCCGCTCTGTTCGAGCAGGGTGCGCACCGCCGCCAGCGTGGCGGCGATCTCGGTGGGGTGATGGGCGTAGTCGTCGAACACCCGCACCGTCGAGCTGGGGGCCGACCCACCGGCGGTGCCGACCAGTTCGAAGCGGCGGCGCACCCCCTCGAAGCCGGCCAGCCCGTCCAGCACCGCCTCGGTCGGCGCGCCGATCTCGATCGCCGCGAGCAGCGCGCCCAGCGCGTTGAGCGCCATGTGCCGCCCCGGCACCGAGAGCCGCATCACCAGCGGGTGTTGCTGCTCGCCGGCCAGCCGGATCTGGGCGACCGCCTCGGTACCCTGCTGCTGCCAGGACACCAGGGTGGCGGCCAGCGGTTCGCCGGACGGGGCTTGGCCGTGCGACCCGGATCCGTAGCGCAGCACCCGAATTCCGAGTTCGGCGGTGCGCCGGGCCAGCGCGGCCGCGCCCGGGTCGTCGACGCACACCACCAGCGCGCCGCCGGGGGCCAGCCGCTCCACGAACGCGTCGAACACCGCGACGTAGGCGTCGGCGCTGCCGTAGAAGTCCAGGTGGTCGGTCTCGATGTTGGTGACCACCGCGACGTCGGGCGTGTACTCCAGCAGCGAGCCGTCGCTTTCGTCGGCCTCGGCGACGAAGCAGTCGCCGCTGCCGTGGTGGGCGTTGGTCCCGGCCTCCCCCATCTCGCCGCCGACCGCGAAGGACGGGTCGCGCCCGCAGTGCTGCAGCGCGACGATCAGCATCGAGGTCGTCGTCGTCTTGCCGTGCGTGCCAGTCACCATCAGGGTGGTGCGGCCGTCCATCAGCTTGGCCAGCACGGCCGGCCGCAGGATCACCGGAATGCCGCGCCGCCGCGCCTCGACGAGTTCGGGGTTGGTTTTCGGGATGGCGGCGTGGGTGGTGATCACCGCGGTGGGGCCGCCGGGCAGCAGATCCAGCGACGACGCGTCGTGCCCGATGCGGATCTGGGCGCCGCGGGCGCGCAGCGCGTGGATGCCGCGCGACTCCTTGGCGTCCGAGCCGGACACCAGGCCGCCGCGGTCGAGCAGGATGCGGGCGATGCCCGACATGCCGGCTCCCCCGATGCCGACCATGTGCACCCGTTCCAGCTCGGCGGGCAGCTGGTCGGTGGTCACGGCCTGCCCTCGGTCGCGCCGCGGGCGAGCCGCGCCGTTCTGCCGATGTCCAGCGCCGCCTGGGCGACCCGGCGCGCGGCGTCGGGATGCCCGACCCGCGCGGCGGCCGTCGTCATCGCCGCCAGCCGCGGCGGGTCGCCCACCAGGCCGGCCACCTCCCGGGCGACCAACTCCGGCGTCAGGTCGGCGTCGGCGACCACCATGCCGCCGCCGGCGTTGACCACCGGCAGCGCGTTGAGCCGCTGTTCGCCGTTGCCGATCGGCAGCGGCACGTAGATGGCCGGCAACCCCACCGCCGACACCTCGGCGACCGTCATCGCCCCGGACCGGCAGATCACCAGGTCGGCGGCCGCGTAGGCCAGGTCCATTCGGTCCAGGTAGGGCACCGCCACGTAGGGCGGGTCGCCGGGCTGCGGTTCGCGCAGGTCGAGCGTGTTTTTGGGGCCGTGCGCGTGCAGCACGGACACGCCGGCGGCGGCCAGCTGCGCGGCGGCGCCGGACACCGCCCGGTTCAGCGAGGCCGCGCCCTGCGAGCCGCCGAACACCAGCAACACCCGGGCGTCGTCGGCGAATCCGAAGTGCCGACGCGCCTCGGCGCGCAGCGCCGCGCGGTCCAGCGAGGTGATGGCCTCGCGCACCGGGACGCCGACCACCTCGGCGCCGGGCAGGCCGCAATCGGGCACCGCGGACAGCACCCGCTGCGCGGTGCGGGCGCCCACCCGGTTGGCCAGCCCGGCGCTGGCGTTGGCCTCATGGATCACCACCGGCACCCGGGGCTTGCGCGGTGAGACGCCGCGGGCGGCCAGGTAGGCCGGCAGGGCCACGTAGCCGCCGAATCCGATCACCACGTCGGCGTCCACGGCGTGGAGCACGGCCCGGGTTTCGCGCACCGCCCGCCACACCCGCGACGGCAGCCGGGCCAGGTCGCCGGTGGGCTTGCGCGGCAGCGGCACCGGCGTGATGAGCTCGAGGTCATAGCCGCGCTCGGGCACCAGCCGGGTCTCCAGCCCGCGCGCGGTGCCCAGCGCGGTGATCCGGACGTTTGGGTCGAGGGCCTTCAGCGCGTCGGCGACGGCCATCGCCGGCTCGACGTGGCCGGCGGTGCCGCCGCCGGCCAGCACCACCGACACCGGCTCATGAGGTGCAACGGCCGACAACGCGGCACCGGCGGGCAGAGGATCGTCCCCCCGCCCGCCGGTCGGCTTCTTGACCGTGTCGTTCACCCGTAACGCTGACCTTCCAATGCCCGTGCGCGCCGTGGCTGACGCTGGCCGGCGCGCGAACTGGCTACCGGGTTTGCTCCGGAGTTGGCTCCCAGACTGGCATAGCGCTGGCCAGATCCATGATGCCTTGCCCGGGCGCGCGTGTTACCCCCAGATTGGCGGCCCGCCCGGCCGGCCGTGCGGGGCAGCGGGGGCGGCAGCGGCGCGTCGGCATGGAAGCCGGCATTGCGGGTGGCGTTGCGGCCGGCGTTGCGGGTGGGCTTGCGCCCGGCCGGCTTGGCGCCCTTGCGCGGCGCCGGGCGCGATTTCGGGGCCGATTTCGGGGCCTGCTGCGGACCGGTCCGCTTGCGATCGCGGAACGCCTCCAGCCGCGTCGGCGAATACGGCTCGGGCAGCGGCAGTCGCAGCAGCCGGTTCACCTTGTCGTCGCGGCCGGCGCGCAGCGCGGCCACCGCCTCGGGCTCGTGACGGGCCGCATTGGCCATGATCCCGATCATGAAAAGCGTTGCCGCCGTGGATGTTCCACCCGCGGAGATGAGTGGCAGCTGAATGCCGGTGACCGGCAGGATGCCGATCACGTAACCGATGTTGATGAACGCCTGGCCCAGCACCCACATCGTGGTGGTGGCCGTCAACAGCCGCAGGAACGGGTCGGCCGAGCGGCGGGCGATCCGCATCCCGGTGTAGGCGAACAGGCCGAACAGCACCAGCAGCCCGAAGGCGCCGATGAAGCCGAGCTCCTCGCCGATGATCGCGAAGATGAAGTCGTTGTGCGCGTTGGGCAGGTAATTCCATTTCGCTACGCCCTGCCCGAGCCCGTCGCCGAAGATCCCGCCGTGGGCCAGCGCGAATTTCGCCTGCCGGGCCTGATAACCGGTGTCCTGCGGGTCGTTCTCCGGGTTCATCCAGGACCGCACCCGGTCGGAGCGGTATCCGGCCGACATCGCCAGGACCGCGCCGGCCATGAACACCGCCAGCAGCGAGGTGATGAACACCCGCAGCGGCAGGCCGGCGTACCACAGCAGGGCCAGCAGGATGATGCCCAGCGAAACCGTCTGCCCGAGGTCGGGCTGCGCCACGATCAGCGCCAGCGCGATCACCGCGGCCGGCACCAGCGGGATCAACAGCTCACGCAGGCTGGCCCGGTCCAGGCGGCGGGCCGCCAGCATGTGCGCGCCCCAGATGGCGAAGGCGATCTTGGCCAGCTCGGAGGGCTGCATGGAAAACCCGGCGACGACGAACCACTTACGCGATCCGTTGGCCAGGTTGCCGATCCCGGGCACCAGCACCAGCACCAGCAGGATGACGGTGACGACGTAGCCGGTGAACGCGACGCGCCGGATGAACCGCACCGACATCCGCAGCGAGGCGTAGCAGGCGATCAGCCCGATCACCGTCCACAGCACCTGCTTGCCGAAGATCACCCAGGCCGACCCGTCGGCGTCGTAGGAGCGCACCCCGGACGCCGAGAGCACCATGATCAGACCCAGCGTGGTCAGCAGCCCCGCGATGGCGATGATGAGGTGAAACGACGTCATCGGCCGGCTGAGCCAGGCCCCGAACCGGCTGTGCGAGCTCCCGTCCTTCGGCTTGTCCTTCGGCGCCTTCGTGGACTCCTTTTTGGAGGCCTCCGTGGAGGCCTTCTTGGACGCCTTCTGGGACGCCTTCGTGGACTCGTCGGTGGCCTGCTGGTCCTGCTCGTCGGCGGCCTCCGGCGCGCCGTCCGGGACGGCGTCGGTTTCGGCCGCCGCGCCGTCGTCGTCGGCCGGCTCGGCGGTCTTGGTGGTGTTCTTACCCCGGCCCAGCAGCCGGGTCAGTGCGTTACCCACGCCCCGCCCTACCGTATGGCCGTGCGCACCGCGGCCGCGAACGCGTCGCCCCGGTCGGCGTACCCGGCGAATTGGTCGAACGACGCGCCCGCCGGTGCCAGCAGGACGGTGTCACCGGGCTTGGCCAGGTCACGGGCGGCGGCCACCGCCGCGCTCATGACCGCAGCGCCGAGATCCCCGTCCAAATGTTTCACTTTTGTCACATTGGCACCAAACACCACAGGCGTCGCATCCATACCAGCATCCTCGCCTGTCACAACGTGGACGACGGGGACATCCGGCGCGTGTCGCGATAACGCCTCTGCAACCTCTCGCCGATCTCGGCCGATGAGCACCGCGCCGACCAGCCGGGACGCCATCCTGGCCACCTCGGCGTCGACCGACGCGCCCTTCAGCAGCCCCCCGGCGATCCACACCACGCGGGGATAGGCCAGCACGGAGGCCTCGGCGGCGTGGGGATTGGTGGCCTTGGAGTCGTCGACGTAGGTGATCCCGTCGGCGACGGCCACCACCTCGGCCCGGTGCCGGCCCACCCGGAAGGAGACGATCGCCTCGGCGATGGGCGATGCAGGCACGTCCACGCAGCGCGCCAGCGCGGCGGCGGCCAGGGCGTCGAGCACTCCGACCGGTCCGGGCACCGGGATCGAGTCGACCGGCAGCAGGGTCAGGTCGTCGGCGAAGGCGCGGTCGACGAGCTGGCCGCCGCGCACACCGAGCTCCCCGGCGGCCGGCTCGCCCAGCCGGAAACCGACCCGCACCGGCGCCCGGGCGGTGCTCAGCAGCGCCGCGGCCCGGCTGTCGTCCAGCCCGACGACGGCCACCCGGCCGTCGAGCACCCGGGCCTTGGCCGCGGCGTAGTCGGCCAGCGTGCCGTGCCAGTCGAGGTGGTCTTCGGCGATGTTGAGCACCGCTCCCCCCTCCGGCCGCAGCGAGGGCGCCCAATGCAGTTGGAAGCTGGACAGCTCGACGGCCAGCAGCTCGGCAGGTTGGTCGAGCACGTCGAGCACCGGGCTACCGATGTTGCCGCACAACAGACTTCGCCGGCCCGCCGCGGTCAGCATGGCGTGCAGCATCGACGTGGTGGTGGTCTTGCCGTTCGTCCCCGTGACCACCAGCCAGCGGCGCGGCGGCCCGTAGTGTCCGGCGGCGTCGAGGCGCCAGGCCAGCTCCACGTCCCCCCACACGGGCACCCCCGCCGCGGCGGCGGCGAGCGGTAGCGGTGCGGTCGGCGCGAACCCGGGGCTGGTGACCACCAGGGCATAGCGCGAAATCCGTTCGGCGGCCGCCGATGTGGAGACGGTGTCGACTCCGGAGTCCACGTATCCGCGCAAGGTGGCGGGGTCGTCGTCGCACACGGTCGGCGCCGCGCCGAATCTCCTCAGCGCCGCCAGCACCGCCCTGCCGGTGATCCCGCCGCCGGCCACCAGCACCGGCGCCCCCGGCGACAGCGGGGCCAGGGCCGGCTCAGCAGCACTCATCAGGCACCGATCGCGGCCAGCCACTCACCGTAGAACAGGGCCACGCCCAGGCCGCAGGCGATCGCGGTGAGCAACCAGAACCGGATGATGACGGTGGTCTCGGCCCAGCCCGCCAGCTCGAAATGGTGGTGAAACGGCGCCATCCGGAAGACCCGTCGCCCGGTGGTGCGAAAGGTCAAGATCTGCAACACAACCGAGCTCACCTCGGCGACGAACAGCGAGCCCAGCACGACGGCGAGGATCTCGGTGCGGCTGGTGACCGAGATGCCGGCGATGATGCCGCCCAGGGCCAGCGATCCGGTGTCGCCCATGAAAATCTTGGCGGGCGCGGCATTCCACCACAGAAAGCCGATGCAGGCGCCCGCGGTGGCGGCGGCGACGATCGCCAAATCCAGCGGGTCCCGCACGTTGTAGCAGCCCAGCCCGGGCGCGGTGACGCACGCGTTGCGGTACTGCCAGAACGTGATCAGCACGTAGGCCGCGGTGACCATCGCCATGCTGCCGGCGGCCAGCCCGTCCAGGCCGTCGGTGAAGTTGACCGCGTTGGACCAGGCGCTGACGACCACCACGCAGAACAACACGAACAGCCCGGGCGCCAGCGTGACGGTGGCGATCTCGCGCACGTAGGACAGGTCGGCGCTGGCCGGCGTCAGGCCGTTGGCGTTGCGGAATCCCAACGCCAGCACACCGAACAGCACCGCGGCCGCGACCTGCCCGATGGTCTTGGCGGTCTTGTTCAGGCCCAAGTTGCGCGACCTGCGGATCTTGATCAGGTCGTCGAGGAATCCGACGATGCCGAGCACGGTGGCCAGGCTCAGCACCAGCAGCCCCGACGCGGAGATGCCCTCGCCGTCGAAGGCCAGCCCAGCCAGGTGCGTTCCCAGATAGCCGGCCCAGATGCCCGCGATGATCGCCACCCCGCCCATCGACGGCGTGCCCCGCTTGGCGTGGTGGGTGGGCGGGCCGTCCTCGCGGGTGTGGTGACCGAAACCCTGCCGGGTGAACAACCGGATCAGCGCCGGGGTCAACAGGATCGACACGGTCAGCGCGATGGCGACGGCGATGAGGATCTGTCTCATCGGCGGGGCCCGCCGGGTAAGTCGTCCTCGCGATCGTCACGGGCCAGCGCGTCGGCGAGTGCGCCCAGCCCGGCCGCGTTGGATGCCTTGACCAGCACCACGTCACCGGGTTGCAGCTCGGCCCGCAAGAGCTCAAGCGCCGCCTCGGCGTCGGGCACGTTGACGGCTCCCTTGTCGGCCGAACCCCAGGAACCCTCCATGACCGCACCGTGGTGCATGGCGCTCACCGACCTCCCAGTTCCCACGACAACGAGTCGAGACACATCTAAGCGCACCGCCAGCCGGCCGATGCGATCATGTTCGGCGATCGCGTCGTCGCCGAGTTCGGCCATCTCGCCCAGCACCGCCCAGCTGCGCCGGGCCGGGGCGCCCGGTTCCGCCCCGCCGCGGGCGATCCAGGCCAGGGCCTGCAGCCCGGCCCGCATCGAATCGGGATTGGCGTTGTAGGCGTCGTCGATCACCGTGACGCCGTCGCCGCGGGTGCTGACCTGCATCCGGTGCCGCGACACCGGGCCCGCCCCGGCGAGCGCGGCCACCACCTGCTCGACCGTCGCGCCGCACTCCAACGCAACCGCGGCCGCGCACAGCGCGTTGCCGACCTGGTGGTCGCCGGAGACGCCGAGTTGCACCCGCGCCTGTCGTGTCCCACCGGCGTGGCTGTGATACAGCGTGAACCCCGGCCGGGCCAACTCGTCCAGCGACACCGGCCCGGCCCACACGTCGCTGGGGCCGGCCTCGGTGTGCTCGGCGCGGCTGACCCTGACCACCCGGGCGGCGGTCACCTCGGCCATGGCCGCCACGGTGGGGTCGTCGACGTTGAGGACCACCACGCCGGACGCTGGAACCGATTGCGGCAGTTCGGATTTGGTGCGTGCGATGGCTTCCCGCGAGCCGAACTCGCCCAGGTGTGCGGTGCCGACGTTGAGCACCACCCCCACGGCCGGCGGGGCGATTTCGGCGAGCGCGGCGATGTTGCCGGGGTGGCGTGCCGACATCTCGAGAACCAGGTAGTCGGTGTCGGCCGTGGCGCGCAGCACCGTCCAGGGATGCCCCAGCTCGTTGTTGAACGACCCGGGCGGGGCCACCACCTCACCCAGCGGCGCCAGCACCGCCGCGACCAGGTCCTTGGTCGACGTCTTGCCCGACGATCCGGTGATCCCGACGATGGTCAGCCCGCCGGCGACCAGCTCGGCGGCCACCGCCCGGGCGAGCTTGGCCAGCGCCGCCAGCACCGCGGCACCGGACCCGTCGGCGTCGTGCTCGAGCACCCCGGCCAGCGCGTCCGCGGCATCCACCGGCGGCGCGACGATGGCGGGGACGCCGACGGGCCGGGCGGCCAGCACGGCGACCGCACCGGCGGCCACCGCGGACTCCGCGTGGTCATGCCCGTCGGTGCGCGCCCCGGGCAGCGCCAGGAACAACCCGCCGGGCCCGACGGCGCGCGAGTCGAATTCGACGGTGCCGGTGACGCGCCGGCGCGCGGCGTCCGGTGCGGTGATGTCGGCCAGGGTGCCGCCGACGATGTCGGCGATCTGGGCGACGGTCAGGTCGATCATCCCTGCGCCTTTCGAGGCCCGACGACCTCGCGCAGCGCCTCGGCCAGCTCCACCCGGTCGTCGAACGGGCGGGTGTGCTCGCCGGTGCGCTGCCCGGTCTCATGACCCTTGCCCGCGACCAGCACCACGTCGCCCGGTCCCGCCCAGGCAACGGCGTGGCGGATCGCCGCACGCCGGTCGCCGATCTCGATAACCTCTGCGGCGCAACCACTTTCGGTGGCACCGGCCAGGATTTCGCGGCGGATCGCCGCGGGGTCCTCACCGCGCGGATTGTCGTCGGTGACGACCACCAGGTCGGCGAGCTCGGCGGCGGTCGCGCCCATCGGCGCCCGTTTGCCCGGGTCGCGCTCGCCCCCGGCGCCGAACACCACCGCCAGCCGGCGATCCGGGCGCTTGAGGCTGCTCAGCACCGCGCGCAACGCGCCCGGCTTGTGGGCGTAGTCGACCAGCGCCAGAAAGTCCTGGCCGGCGTCGATCTCCTCCATCCGGCCGGGCACCCTGGTCTGCAGCAGTCCCGGCGCCGCCTGCTCCGGGGACACTCCCACTGCATCCAGAAGTGCCAGCGCCACAAGGCAATTGGCGACGTTATAGTGGCCGGGCAGCCGAATGCCCGCCCGGTGCTGGACGCCGGCGGGATCGATCACGGTGAACTGCTGTCCCCCGGTCCCCAGCGGCGCCACCTCGACGGCCCGCCAGTGCGCCGGTTGTCCCTCGGCGCTGACGGTGACCGCATCACCGGCGCGGGCAGCCATTTCGCGCCCGGCCTCGTCGTCGATGCACACCACGGCGCGGTGCGCCCGCAGCGGGGAGTTCGGGTCGAACAGCAAGGCCTTGGCCTCGAAGTAGTCGGCCATGGTGGGGTGAAAGTCGAGGTGGTCACGCGACAGGTTGGTGAAACCGCCGACCGCGAAACGGGTTCCGTCCACCCGGCCCAACGCCAGCGCGTGGCTGGAGACCTCCATGACGACGGTGTCCACCCGCTGTTCGGCCATCGCGGCCAGCAGCGCCTGCAGGGCGGGGGCCTCCGGGGTGGTCAGCGCGCTGGGGATGTCGGCGCCGTCGATGCGGATGCCGACCGTGCCGATCAGCCCCGCCGTGCGGCCGGCGGCGCGCAGACCCGATTCGACCAGATACGTCGTGGTCGTCTTGCCGGACGTGCCGGTGATGCCGATGACGGTCAGCCGCTCGGACGGGTGCGCGTACACGGCGGCGGCCAGCTCCCCGAGCACGCTGCGGGGCCTGGGGTGCAGCAGCGTCGGCGTGGTCCGGCCGCCGGTCAGCTGCGCGACACCCGCGGCATCGGTGAGCACCGCGACCGCGCCGCGCTCGATCGCCTCGGCGGCGTGCCGGGCGCCGTGCGTCGTCGCACCGGGCAGCGCGGCGAACAGGTCGCCGGGCAGCACGTCCTGGGCGCGCAGGGTCACGCCGGTGACGGTGACGTCGGGGACGGCAGCGCGCCGGTCCGGGCCGGCCATCACCGCGCCGACCTGGTCGGCCAGCGCGGGCAGCCGCACGCCGGGGACGGCGCTGGGGCGCAACCCCGTGGGCACCGACACCACTTCTGCTCACACCTCCCTCCGGCGCCGCGTCATCCTCATGATCGGCCATGACACCCTACCTAGCCGGGGCGGGCCGGCGGGCGATCCGCGGGCGGCGCTCGGTCAGGTGGCTTGCAGGGTCAGCGGCGGGCCGGGGTCCGGCGACAGTGGCACGTTCTCCCGCTGCATCAGCCAGCCGGCGATGTTGTGGAACAGCGGGGCCGCGGAGTGGCCCGGCGTCCCGTCGGCGTTGCGCTCCGGGTTGTCCATCATGATGCCGATGACATACCGGGGGTTGTCGACGGTGGCCATCCCGGCGAAGGTGATCCAGTAGACGTTGTCGAAGTAGCAGCCGCAGGCGGGGTTGATCTGCTGGGCGGTGCCGGTCTTGCCGGCCATCTGGTAGCCGGTCACCGCGGCGGCCGGACCGGTGCCCTGCTGGTAACCCATCGGGTCGTGCTGCACGACGGCGCGCAGCATGTTGCGCACGGTCTGCGCGGTCTGCGGCGATACCACCCGCACGCCCTCCGGGCGCGGCTCCTCGGTGCGGGTGCCATCGGGCGCGATGGTGGCCTTGATGATCCGCGGCGGGATCCGCACCCCGTCGTTGGCGATCGTCTGGTACATGCCGGTCATCTGCAGCAGCGTCATCGAAAGACCTTGCCCGATGGGCAGGTTCGAGAAGGTGCTGCCCGACCACTGGTCGATCGGCGGCACCAGCCCCGCGCTCTCACCGGGCAGGCCCACGTTGGTGCGCTGGCCCAACCCGAACTTGCGGACCATGTCGTAGAAGCGCTCCGGCCCGACCCGCTGCGCCAACATCAAAGTGCCCACGTTGGAGGACTTTCCGAACACACCCGTGGTGGTGTAGGGCATCACGCCGTGGTCCCACGCGTCGTGGATGGACACCCCGCCCATCTGGATCGAGCCGGGCACCTGCAACACCTCGTCGGGATTCGACAGGCCGTACTCGATGACCGAGGACGCGGTGATCACCTTGTTCACCGAACCGGGCTCGAACGGCGAGGACACCGCCGGGTTGCCCAGCTGTTTGTCGCCCTGACGGCCGATGTCCTGGGACGGGTCGAAGGTGTTGTCGTTGGCCATGGCCAGCACTTCGCCGGTCTTGGCGTCCAGCACCACGGCCGAAACATTGTGCGCGCCAGACACATTCTTGGCCTGTTGCACCTGCTGCTGCACATAGAACTGGATGTCGTCGTCCAGCGTCAGCTGCACCATCGAGCCGTTGACCGCCCGATGCCGGTTGCGGTAACTGCCCGGGATCACCACGCCGTCGGAGCCGCGGTCATAGGTGACCGAGCCGTCGGTTCCGGACAGCACCGAGTCCATCGACTCTTCCAGACCCAGCAGCCCGTGGCCGTCCCAGTCGATGCCGCCGACGATGTTGGCCGCCAACGATCCGCCCGGGTATTGCCGCAGATCTTGACGCTCGGAGCCGACCTCCGGGAACTTGTCCGAGATCGCGCTGGCCACAGCGGGATCCACGGCGCGCGCCAGGTACACGAAGTTCTCGTCGCTTTGCAGCTTCTTCAGCACGGTCGCGGAGTCGGGCTTGTTGCCCAGCCGGCCGGACACCTCCTTGGCGATGTCGCGCAGCCGCTGCTGGGGGTCGGGAGCCGACGGGTTCTTGGACTTGGCCTCCTCCAGTTGCTTGTGAATCCGCTTCGGCTGGAAGGTCAGCGCCCGCGACTCGATGGTGAAGGCGAGCTGATCCTTGTGCCGGTCGATGATGCTGCCGCGCACCGCCTTTTCCACATCGGTGACCTTGAGCTGTCCGGCCGCCTGGGCGCGCAGCGCCGACGCGTTGGTCACCTGCAGGACGAACAACTGGGCGGCGGCCACCACCATCGCCACCAGCATCACCACGTTGCCGGCGCGGTGACGGAACACGAACGATCCGCCCCGAGAGGTCAATTGCGCGATCTGACGGGTGCGCCGCTGCCGCGCCGAGTGCCCGGGTGCGGCCTCGGCCGGGTTGGCCTTGCCGCGGCGTTTGGGCTGGCGAATCGCCTTGCCCTGCACGTCCTTACGCGGCCCACGCGTCGGCCGCACCGACTGGGACCGACGGGCCCGTGCCGAGTCGCCGCGGCTCACCTCGGGGCACCCGGCGACGCGACGGGGGCGGCCCCGGGCTGGGCGCCGTTGACCGGTTGCGGCAGCGGGGCGGCCGGGACCACCGGCTGGGGGGCCGCGCCCGGGCGGCCCAATTGCACCGGCACCGGCACCTCCGGCGGCAGCGGGGCGGGCAGCTGGCCGGGAGCCGGAACGGGCAAGCCCCCCAATGGAATCGAGACCTCCGCGGGGGCCGGAGCCACCGCCGGCCCGGCCGGCATCGGCAGCCCCGGCATCGGCAGCCCGGGCGTCAGGCCCGGCGGGCGACCGGTGGCCGGGCCGGTGGGCATGGCGGGCGATGCGGGTGGCACAGCGGCGACCGGACCGCCGGGCAGCGCGGGCGGCGCGGCGACGGGACCGCCGGGCACACCGGGCGGCGTGCCCGGGACCGGGGGAACCGCCGGCGCCAGGTGTTGACCGCCCAGCGTGGAGGCGCCGTCCGGCGCGCGCAGCAGCGCCTCGGGCCCGGACCTGGCCGGGACGGGTCCGCCGGGGGCGAGCTCCACCCGGATCGGGACCTCGGCGGCCGGCGGCGCCGGCTTCGGCGGCTGCGGCGCCTCGTCGGGCAGCTTGCTGTTCAGCGGCGGCGGCGGCACCCCGTCGGCCGGCTTGGGTGTGCCGACCACCACCCAGTTGCCGGACGGATCCTGGACCAGGTGCGCGGTGTCCCGGGTCGGGATCATGCCCTGCTTGCGGGCCGCCTCGGCCAGCGCGGGTGCGGCCTCCGCCTCGCGCACGTCGCGCTCCAGCGCCTCCTTCTGCTGCTGCAGCAACCGGGTCCGCTCCCGGGCGTGGCTGAGCTTGTAGGAGCGCTCGGCGGAGTCGGTGGACAGCCACAGGGTGAGCCCGAGCCCGACGCCCAGCGCACCGATGACCAGGACGACGAACGGGACCTTGCTGGCCAGGGTGCGCGGCCGCAGGTCGATCGCTGCCAGCCGGGCGGCCAGCCGCTCGGTCAGCCGGGGCCGAACGACCTTGGGCGCCTTGGCTTTACGAGCCTTCGCCCGCGCCTTGGCCTGGCTGGTGTTCTTGGGCCGGGCCGATCGCTCGGCCGGCCGCGCGACGGGGCTGGTCTGCGGACCCGGCTTGGGCGCGCGGGATTCCCGGGTGGGCGCGGAGGCCGGGCCGCCGCGGGCGCGCCGCGCCGCGCCGGCGTCGGCCGCCGGACGCCTGCCGCGGCGGGCGGAACCGTCGCGGGCGCCCCGACGATCGCTGCCGCCGCGCCGTTTCGCCGTCTCGCGCTCTGCTTTCATCAATCGCCTTTCCCGGTCGCCTGCGGTGCTTGCGTTCGTTGCAGGGCCCGCAATCGCACTGCGGCACTGCGCGGGTTGCGTTCGATCTCGGCGGCGTCGGCGCGTCCGGCGCCGTGGGTCAGGGCGCGGAACCGTGGCTCGTGGCCGGGAAGTTCGACCGGCAGGTCCACCGGGGTGCGGGAGGCGACCGCCTGGGCGAACAACCGCTTGACGATCCGGTCCTCCAGGGACTGGTAGGCCAGCACCACGATCCGCCCGTCGACGGCGAGCGCGTCCAGCGCGGCCGGAAGCGCGCAGCGCAGCGTGTCCAGTTCGTCGTTGACGGCGATCCGCAGGGCCTGGAACGTGCGTTTGGCCGGGTGCCCGCCGGTGCGCCGGGCCGGTGCCGGAATGGCTTGGTAGAGAAGGGAAACCAGGTCCGCAGTGGAGGTGAACGGCTCTTTGGCGCGGCGGCGCACGATCTGCGCGGCGATCCGGCGCGCGAACCGCTCCTCGCCGTAGCGGTGCAAGATGTCCGCCAGCTCGGCCTCGTCGTAGGTGTTGAGGATGTCGGCCGCGGTCAGCGGCGATCCCGGGTCCATCCGCATGTCCAGCGGGGCGTCCTGGGCGTAGGCGAAGCCCCGCTCGGGGCGATCCAGCTGCATCGACGACACCCCGAGGTCGAACAGTATCCCGTCGACCGATTCGGTTGCGGCGTAACCGGATTCGGTCAGTGCCGCGGCGATGCCGTCGTAACGCGTGTGCACCAGGGTGATCCGGTCGGCGAACCGCGCCAGGCGTTCCCGGGCGATCTCGAGCGCGCTGGGATCGCGGTCGAGTGCGATCAGCCGCAGCCCGGGCAGGTCGGTCAGGAACCGTTCGGCGTGCCCGCCCGCGCCCAGGGTGGCGTCCAGCAGGACCGCGCCCGAGCCGTCGGGGTGACGACGGGTCAGTGCGGGGGTGAGCAGCTCGACGCAGCGCTCGAGCAGGACGGGCACGTGCCCGAAGTCCGGTGAATCGTCAACCACCGCAACGCCTCCCCGGATCGGGCGAGCTGCCCCTGCATCGAGGTCCCTGTCCGAAGGCACGAACCTGGCGTTGGGGAAGTACGCCAGGGTCGGTTCGGGCAGAGGCCACGTTGCACGGGCATGCGCCTCAGATGATGTCGCCGAGTGCTTCATCGCTTGCCGCGGAGAAGTTCTCTTCGTGGGTCTGCTGGTAGTCCTGCCAGGCCTGGGCATCCCAGATTTCCAGGTAGTCGACCGCCCCGATCACCACGCAGTCCTTGGACAGGCTCGCGTAACGACGGTGGTCGGCCGACAAGGTGATGCGGCCCTGGGCGTCGGGATGCTGTTCGTCGGTGCCGGCGGCGAGGTTGCGCAGGAACGCCCGGGCGTCCGGGTTGCTCTTGGAGGCCTTGCTCGCCCGGCGGGCCAGTTGCTCGAATTCCGCCCGCGGGTAGACGGCGAGGCTGTGGTCCTGGCTCTTGGTGACCATCAACCCCCCTGCCAGTGCGTCGCGGAACTTGGCGGGCAACGTCAGCCGCCCCTTGTCGTCGAGTTTGGGCGTGTAGGTGCCGAGAAACACCAGCTCACCTCCCGTTCGAGGTCACCCAAACACTGCAGCCACCATACCCCACAATCCCCCACTTCGCCCCATTCCGTGGGTGTCGGGGTGGCGTTTTTCGGGTTGTCCGACGTCAAAAGGAGAACATTGTGGCCGCCGGGGTGTGTCGCCGCCCTGCT
Source organism: Mycobacterium timonense (assembly GCF_025821985.1). Taxonomy (NCBI): domain Bacteria; kingdom Bacillati; phylum Actinomycetota; class Actinomycetes; order Mycobacteriales; family Mycobacteriaceae; genus Mycobacterium; species Mycobacterium timonense. The sequence goes on from NZ_JACKSY010000046.1 coordinate 25,475, forward strand.
GCGGCGTCTTTCGGGACGCCGCTATCACCTTGTTGACCAGGCGAAATGCCGCGGGTGGGGAAACGTGGGGATTTCCGGTGGGGCGCAGTGGGGGTAATGGGCGGCCCGCGCCTCGGTTGGGGATCGATTGGGACGCAAAACGGCATCGACGGTTGCGCGCCGCCCAGCCTCGCCGTCAGCCCTCGGCGGCCACCGGAGTCGGCCCTCGGCGGCCACCGGGGCCGGGAAAACAACGCGGGGCAGCCGACTCGGCTGCCCCGCGGGTGTGTGGGTGGACGTCAGTCGTCGAAGCGGCGGCGGAAGCGATCCTCCATCCGGCTGGTGAACGAGCCTCCACTCCTGTTGCGGCGCTGCCGCAGCGAGGTGGGGGCCGAGCCGGACAGGTCGGGCCGGCCGGGCAACCGTGGACCGGTGATGGCGAACACCACACCGCCGAACATCACGATGAACCCGAAGACGCTGAGGATCGGGAAGTTTCCGATCATCGTGGCCTTGAAGGCCACCCCGGAAACCAGCATTGCCAGACCGATGACGAACAACGCCACGCCCTGCAGACGCCGACGCGCGGTGGGCGCGCGGAACCCTCCGCCCCGGACGCTCGAAGCGAACTTGGGGTCTTCGGCGTAGAGAGCGCTCTCGATCTGATCGAGCATCCGCTGCTCATGATCGGAGAGTGGCATTCGTCCCTCCTTGCCGACAAGTTGACACGTGACTATCGGTAGCACGCGGATGCCCGTTGCGCGGGCAACTAATTGAATGATACGAGGTCGATCTGCCCCATACCACTGGTTCCGCGCCGATTCTATCCCGCCCGCATCCGGGCACCCCGCCGGACCGCAACGCCCGTGCGCTACAACCGGCTTCCCGAACCGGCTCCCGAACCGGCTTCCGAAACCGGCTTCCGAAACCGGGTGCGCCGACCGCTTACCGACCGCCGCGCCCGCGTCCGATAATGATCGCTAGCGGCCCGGTCCCACGGAGACCATTTCCGGGGCGACCCCGACACCGCGAAGCAACGGATCCCTGGACGAGATCGCTGGACGAGATCGCTGGATGAGGAGGGCACCGCGGGTTGGCGATATTCCTCATCGATCTGCTCCCCCACGACATGGAGCGCCGACTCGGCGACGCCCTGGCGGTGTACGTGGACGCGATGCGATACCCGCGCGGCACCGAGAACCAGCGCGCCGCCATGTGGCTGGAACACATCCGGCGCCGCGGCTGGCAAGGGGCGGCCGTCGTCGAGGCCGAGGTGGACTACGACGATCAGATGCCGTCGGCCGAAGAGTTGGCCAGCGCCCCGCTGCTCGGCGTGGCCTACGGCTACCCCGGGGCGCCGGGGCAATGGTGGCAGCAGCAGGTGGTGCTGGGTCTGCAGCGCGGCGGCTCTCCGCCGCAGGAGATCGCCCGGCTGATGAACGATTATTTCGAGCTGACCGAGCTGCACATCCACCCCCGCGCCCAAGGCCGCGGGCTCGGCGAGGCGCTGGCGCGACGGCTGCTCGCCGGTCGCGCGGAAAAGAACGTGCTGCTGTCCACACCGGAAACCAACGGCGAGCCCAACCGCGCCTGGCGGCTGTACCGGCGGCTGGGTTTCACCGACATCATCCGCCGCTACCACTTCGCCGGCGACCCCCGGCCGTTCGCGATCCTGGGCCGCGAACTCCCGCTGTGACACCGCAACATTCGGCACGCGACCCAAGGCTGCACTGAGCGGCACGGCGGATCTGGCACGATGACCTGGTGCGCGCCCGCCCTGCCCCGCCCCGCCGCCGCGGATCCCAGGCCGCCCGGATGCGACGGCGGCGCCTGCTGGCCTTCGCGATGCTGCTGCTGGTGGTGCCGCTGGCCACCGGATGCCTGCGCGTGCGCGCCTCGCTCACCATCTCCCCCGACGACCTGGTGTCCGGCGAGATCGTCGCCGCCGCGAAACCCAAGACTCCCAAGGACACCGGCCCGCAGCTGGACAGCAACAACTTGCCGTTCAGCCAGAAGGTGGCGGTGTCGAACTACGACAGCGACGGTTACGTCGGCTCCCAGGCGGTGTTCTCGGACCTGACGTTCGCCGAGCTGCCGCAGCTGGCCAACATGAACTCCGACGCCGCCGGGGTCAACCTGTCGCTGCGCCGCAACGGCAACCTGGTGCTCCTGGAGGGCCGGGCGGACCTGACCTCGCTGACCGACCCGGAGGCCGACGTCGAGCTGACGGTGGCCTTTCCCGGCGTGGTGACCTCGACCAACGGCGACCGGGTGGAGCCCGACGTGGTGTCCTGGAAGCTCAAGCCGGGCGTGGTGAGCACCATGACCGCCCAGGCCCGCTACACCGACCCCAACACCCGGTCATTCACCGGCGCGGTGGTGTGGCTGGGCATCGCGTCCTTCGCTGCGGCCGGGGTGGTGGGGCTGCTGGCCTGGGTCAGCCGGGACCGGTCACCGCGGTTGACCGCCCCGCGCGACCAACCCCCACCCGAATAGCCCCTAGCTCGGCCGGGGCGACCAGTAGGCCAGCATCTCGGCGAAGGTCTGAAACGCCGGGCCGGAAATCCCGTAGGTCGCCTCCAGGTGGATGCTCAGCGGGAAGCCGAGGTCGCCGACGCCGTCGATGACGCGCTTGTACAGGTCGACCATCTGCCGGCGCTTCTGCGCCGGTTCGCTGGCGGCCAGCGTCTTGACGAACTCCTGCTCGCGGGCCACCGCGGCGTTGCCCGGGTCCTGGATCAGCCAGTTGATCAGCCCGACCCGGCTCTCCATCTTCGGCACGAAGCCGAAGGACAGCAGGATCTCCGGCCGGTGGTCGGTCTGCCTGGCGAACTCGCGCAGAAACCCCACGATCGCGTCGGAGTACAGCAGCTGCGTCATGCCGTAGGTGGCGCCGCGGTCGCACTTGAAGCTGAAGCGGCCCTGTTCGCCGTCGCGGGTGGGGATCAGGATGACGCCGCGGTTGGTCACCAGGTCGCGGTAGATCGACAGGGCGTCGGTGGGGGCGACCCCGGAGCCCTCGCCGTCGTTCATGGTGCGCGGCACGCCGACGAACACCACGCCTTCCATGCCGGCCGAGCACAGCTCGGTCAGGCGTCCGTGCAGCGACTGTTCGTCCATGAACGCGGTGACCTGGGTGCACAAGCCCTTGATCCCCGGCAGTTCCGGTTTGACGACCGACCAGAAGTCCAGCACGTCCAGCTTGGGCTTCATCGGAACCGGGCGATCGTCGTCCTCGGCGATGATGCCGGGAATCATCACGTGCCGGATCCGGCCGTCCAGACCCGACTCCGCGGAATGCCGCACCACTTTGTGCGCCTCTTCGAGTGCCCGCTCCCGACCTTCGTCGGCGTTGGGTGGCACCAGCTCGAGCGCAATGGTGTTGAGGGTCACGCGGCTTCTCTCCATCCGACGGGTATTGGCCCGGGGCGTCTGCTGTGCGCGCACTGTCCGCGCCAGCCCCAGCGCACCCGCCAGCATAGGGGCGGGTTAGTGAGGCAGTCGAAGCAACTGGGCGCGGCGGGCACCCCGTCGGCCGCGGAGACCGGCTCGGGCGACGCGGCGAATACACTGGTCGGGCCTGCAACACCCAGCCAGCCGAGCAGAAAGGGGCGCCGCGCTGAGCCTACGAGCTTCAGAAGCGGCGGCAACCGTCGAGTTGACCGGCGCCATCACCGAGCAATTGCGGCGGTATCTGCATGACCGGCGCGCCGAGACCGCCTACATCGGTGACGACTACAGCGGCCTGATCGCCGCGCTGGAAGAGTTCGTGCTGAACGGCGGCAAGCGGCTGCGGCCCGCCTTCGCCTACTGGGGCTGGCGCGCGGTGGCCACCGAGGCGCCCGATGACCAAGCGCTGCTGCTGTTTTCCGCACTCGAGCTGCTGCACGCGTGCGCCCTGGTGCACGATGACGTGATCGACGACTCGGCCACCCGCCGGGGCCGGCCCACCACGCACGTGCGGTTCGCGTCGTTGCACCGCGACCGGCAGTGGCAGGGCTCGCCGGAGCGGTTCGGGATGTCGGCGGCGATCCTGCTCGGCGATCTCGCCCTGGCCTGGGCCGACGACATCGTCCTCGGTGTCGACCTGACACCGCAGGCGGCGCGCCGGGTGCGGCGGGTGTGGGCCAACATCCGCACCGAGGTGCTCGGCGGGCAGTACCTCGACATCGTCGCCGAGGCCAGCGCCGCCGCCTCGATCGCCTCGGCGATGAACGTCGACACCTTCAAGACCGCCTGCTACACCGTGTCGCGCCCGTTGCAGCTCGGCGCGGCCGCCGCCGCCGACCGGCCGGACGTGCACGACCTGTTCAGCCAGTTCGGGACCGACCTCGGGGTGGCGTTTCAGCTGCGCGACGACGTGCTGGGCGTGTTCGGCGACCCCGCGGTGACCGGCAAACCGTCGGGCGACGACCTGCGATCCGGTAAGCGCACCGTGCTGTTGGCCGAGGCGGTGGAGTTGGCGGAGAAGTCGGATCCGTTGGCCGCCAAGCTGTTACGAGACTCCATCGGAGCACAGCTGAGCGACGCCGAAGTGGATCGGCTGCGCGACGTGATCGAGTCGGTGGGTGCGCTGGCCGCCGCCGAGCAGCGCATCGCCACGCTGACCCAGCGGGCCCTGGCCACCCTGGCGGCCGCACCCATCAACACCGCCGCCAAGGCGGGGTTGTCCGAATTGGCCAAGCTGGCCACCAACCGGTCGGCCTGAACCGATGGCCACCGGAACCGACACCCCGGCCGCCGACCCACCGGCGGCCAAACCCTCTCGCGGACAATGGTTTTCGCGGCTGAAGGCGTTCGCCGGTAGCGCCGACTCCGGCCCCGCGAAGCTGGGGATGTTGGGATCGGTGCTGATCACCCTGGGCGGGCTGGGAGCGGGCAGCACCCGTCAGCACGACCCGCTGCTCGAGTCGATTCACATGTCCTGGCTGCGTTTCGGCCACGGCCTGGTGCTGTCGTCGATCGTGCTGTGGACCGGCGTCGGCCTGATGCTGATCGCCTGGCTGAGCCTGGGCCGTCGCGTGTTGGCCGGCGAGGCAACCGAGTTCGTCATGAAGGCCACCACCGGCTTCTGGCTGGCGCCGCTGCTGGTGTCGGTGCCCGTGTTCAGCCGGGACACCTACTCGTACCTGGCGCAGGGCGCGCTGCTGCGCGACGGCCTGGATCCCTACGCGGTCGGTCCGGTCGCGAACCCGAACAGCTTGCTGGACAACGTCAGTCCGATCTGGTCGATCACCACCGCACCCTATGGTCCGGTGTTCATCCTGGTGGCCAAGATCATCACCATCCTGGTCGGCAACAACGTGGTGGCGGGCACCGCGCTGCTGCGGCTGTGCATGCTGCCCGGCCTGGTGCTACTGATCTGGGCGACCCCCCGCCTGGCGCGCCACCTGGGCGCCGACGAGCCGACGGCGCTGTGGATTTGCGTGCTCAACCCGTTGGTGCTCATCCATCTGATGGGCGGGGTGCACAACGAGATGCTGATGGTCGGGTTGATGGCGGCCGGCATCGCGCTGACGTTCGGCGGCCGCCCCGTCGCCGGCGTCACGCTGATCACCGTCGCCATCGCGGTCAAGGCCACCGCCGGCATCGCACTGCCCTTCCTGGTGTGGGTGTGGGCGCGCCAACTGCGCGATCAGCGCGGATATCGGCCGGTGCCAGCATTTTTCGCGGCCACCGCGGCCTCACTGCTGATCTTCGCGGTGGTGTTCGCCGCCCTGTCCGCGGTGGCCGGGGTGGGGCTGGGCTGGCTGACCGCACTGGCCGGATCGGTGAAGATCATCAACTGGCTGACCGTGCCGACCGCGGCCGCCAACCTGATCCACGCGATCGGCAGCGGGTTCTTTCCGGTGAGTTTCTACCCGATATTGCGGGTCACCCGGCTGGTCGGCATCGCGATCATCGCGATCTCGCTGCCGCTGCTGTGGTGGCGGTTCCGCCGCGACGACCGCGACGCGCTCACCGGCATCGCGATCTCGATGCTGATCGTGGTGCTGTTCGTGCCCGCCGCGTTGCCGTGGTACTACTCGTGGCCGCTGGCCGTGCTGGCCCCGCTGGCGCAGTCCCGCCGCGCGGTGGCGATCATCGGCGGCCTGTCGACCTGGGTGATGGTGATCTTCAAACCCGATGGCTCCCACGGCATGTACTCATGGCTGCACTTTTCGCTGGCCACCGCCGTCGCGCTGGTCGCCTGGTACAGCCTGTACCGGGTTCCGCAGCCGGCTCAGTAAGCCATCGCCTGGGCCCGGCGCACGACTTCGCGGGCCTGGTGGGCGTGCAGCGCATCGACGGGGCGGGCGTTGCTGATGGCGTCGCGGCTGCCGTCCCGGGTCACCGTCAGCGATGGGTCCCGGGTGAACAACCAGCGCACGATCTCGGTGTCGCGATAGCCGCCGTCGTGCAGGATCGTCAGCAGCCCGGGCAGGCTCTTGACCACCTCGCCGGACTTGGTGAAGAACACCTGCGGCACCACCAAAGCCTCGCCGCGTCGGACCGCGACCAGGTGTCCCTCCCGGAGTTGCTGGTGCACCTTGGTAACCGGGACTCCGAGCAATTCGGCGACCCTCGGCAAGTCGTAGATCGGCTCGTCGGGATCTAGCACATCGTCGCCGGCAGGAATACTGCTCACTCGCGCAAGTGTAGGCGTTGATGCGCGCGTTGAGCCCGTGTTCCGGCGCCCAATCACCACCTCGCCCTACGATGGCCCCGTGGCCCAAGCTGAATCGCCCGGCTCCTCCTCGGGCCGGCCCGGCCCGCATCGTCGCCAGGCCCAAGCTGAATCGCCCGGCTCCTTTGCGGGCACGTTGCTGGACGGCCGCTATCTGATCGAGTCCAAGATCGCCAGCGGCGGCACCTCGACCGTCTACCGCGGCGTGGACACCCGGCTCGACCGTCCCGTCGCGGTGAAGGTGATGGACCCGCGTTACGCCGGCGACGAGCAATTCCTGACCCGGTTCCAGCGCGAGGCCCGCGCGGTGGCCCGGCTGAAGGATCCGGGCCTGGTGGCCGTCTACGACCAGGGCCTGGACGCGCGGCATCCGTTTCTGGTGATGGAGCTCATCGAGGGCGGGACGCTGCGCGAGCTGCTGGGCGAACGCGGACCGATGCCGCCCTACGCGGTGGCGGCGGTGCTGCGTCCGGTGCTGGGCGGGCTAGCCGCCGCGCACCGGGCCGGCCTGGTCCATCGCGACGTCAAGCCGGAGAACGTGCTGATCTCCGACGACGGCGAGGTGAAGATCGCCGACTTCGGGTTGGTCCGGGCCGTCGCGGCCGCCGGAATCACCTCTGCCAGCGTGATTTTGGGCACCGCGGCGTACCTGTCGCCCGAACAGGTGCGCGACGGCGCGGCCACCCCGCGCAGCGACGTGTACGCCGCCGGCATCCTCGCCTACGAGCTGCTGACCGGGCGCACCCCCTTCACCGGCGACTCGACGTTGGCGATCGCCTATCGGCGGCTGGACGCCGATGTCCCGCCCCCCAGCGCGGCCATCGACGGCGTGCCCGCGCAGTTCGACGACTTCGTGCAGCGCGCGACGGCCCGCGACCCGGCCGACCGGTACGCCGACGCGGTCGAGATGGGCGCCGATCTGGACGCGATCGCCGATGAGCTTGCGCTGCCCGGCTTTCGGGTGCCGGCCCCGCGCAACTCCGCATTACACCGGTCAGCGGCGCTGCACCGCGAGGCCGGCCGGCGGGCGCCCGCCGCCGAGCCGCCGGCGCGGCATCCCACCCGCCACTTGACCCGCGGACCTGAGGAGTGGCCGCAGCCCGAACCCCCGGCACACGTCGGGGCCGAACCCGATGACGACGAGGACGACTACGAATACCAGCCTGTCACAGGCGAATTCGCCGGCATCCCGATCAGCGAGTTCGTCTGGGCCCGCCAGCACAACCGGCGCATGGTGTTGGTCTGGTTGGCGCTGGTGCTGGCGGTCACCGGGATGGTCGCCACCGCGGCCTGGACCATCGGGCGCAACTTGAACGGACTGTTCTAGCTTTCCGGCGCGGCGCACGTCCATCGGAAGGCGCGGCGGCTCAGCCGGGTGGATCGCGCCCCCCGGGCGACACGATCTTAAAGTAATCACAAAGTTCTCTTATTTTTCTTAATTTTGGTGTACCGTGCTTTCGTATGGGTTCGACAACGCAGGGCGTCGACTCGCCGAACCGGCTCGGTGAGCACGCGGTGGTACTGGGTGCCGGGATCGCGGGTTTGCTTGCCGCGCGCGTACTTTCGGAGTTCTACGATTCGGTCAGCGTGGTCGAGCGGGACAAATTGCCCGACTATCCGTGCCACCGCAGGGGCATCCCCCAGGGCCGTCACGTGCACAACTTCTACAGCCGCGGCCTACAAGTCCTGGAGGAATTGTTTCCCGGTCTGCTCGATGACCTGGCCCGGGCGGGGGCGGTCGTCGTCGACGACGGTGACCTGTCGCGGTTCTACGTGCGCTTCGGGCGCTACGAAATGAAGAACTCGGGCGCGTTCGCCGATCCGGACGCATTGACGCTGCACATGACGACCCGGCCGTTCATGGAGTTTCACCTGCGCCGCCGCGTCAAGGCCCTGCCGAACGTGACGTTCCTCGACGGACACGACGTGTGCGACCTCCTCAACACCGCGGACATCGTCAACGGCGTGCGAATCACCCGGCGCTACAACGGTTTTCTCATGGCGTTGGATGCCGATTTGGTCGTCGACGCCATGGGGCGCTCGGCCCGCACGCCGGCATTTCTGGAGAGCCTGGGCTACCAACGGCCGACTGAGGAGCGGGCGGTGGCCCGATACGGCTACGCGAGCCAACAGTTGAGCATGCCCGAGGGGTCGATCGCCCAGCGGCTGGTCATGTTCAACCCGGGGGGCGGCAGGCCGGGGGGCTTGCTGCTCGCCAACGAACACGACACGTTCATCCTGGCGATCGGCGTGCCGGCCGACACCGGCGAGCCACCAACCGATTTCGCCGCGATGCTCGCGATGGCCGAGCCGTCGCTGCCCCCGGCCATCGTCGAGGGCCTGCGCCGCGCCTACCCCATCGGGGAAGCCGTGACATACCACCACACCGCCGCGTTCTGGCGGCGCTACGACCAGCTGGCCGATTTCCCGTCGGGTCTGCTGGTGATGGGCGACGCACTGTGCAGTCTCGACCCGACCTACGGCCAAGGCATGACGATCGCCGCGCTGGAAGCGCTGACCCTGCGCGAGTGCCTGCGCGCGGGAGATGCCCTGCTGGCGCAACGCTTTTTCCGGGCGACGGCCCAGTACATCGGCGCGACGTGGGCCGTCAATCAGGCCAGAGACCGGACCACGTCCGGCGTCTACCACGGGATGCGGCAGCGGCTGCAAGGCTGGATATCCAGGGCGACGTTGAATGCGTCAACCCAGGATGTCGTGCTGACCGAACGCTGCTTTCGCGTCTTCAACTTCATCGACCCGCCGTCGCGGCTGCGGGATCCCGCTCTGTTACCGCGCATCGTGTGGGGCAACCTACGGGCCCGGTTCGCCGCAAAGCGACACCGCTCCGAGACGGCTCCGGTCGGGCCGGCGAACCCGCCGGGGAACAGGATTGCGGTACGGTCCTAGTCGCGCAGCATCTCGGCGACCAGGAAGGCCAACTCCAGCGACTGCTGGGTGTTCAGCCTTGGGTCGCAAGCGGTTTCGTAGCGGCCGACCAGATCCATGTCCGAGATGTCCTGCGCCCCACCGAGACACTCGGTGACGTTGTCGCCGGTGATCTCCACGTGGATGCCGCCCGGATGGGTGCCCAGCGCGCGGTGCACCTCGAAGAAGCCCTGCACCTCGTCGACGATGCGGTCGAAGTGCCGGGTCTTGTAGCCGTTGGACGACTCGTGGGTGTTGCCGTGCATCGGGTCGCACTGCCAGATCACCTGGTGGCCGGTGGCCTGCACCTTTTCCACGATCGGCGGCAGCAGATCGCGCACCTTGCTGTTGCCCATCCTGCTCACCAAGGTCAGCCGGCCGGGCTTGTTGTGCGGGTCGAGCCGCTCGACGTACTCGACGGCCAGCTCCGGGGTGATCGTCGGGCCGATCTTGACGCCGATCGGATTGGCGATCACCTCGGCGAACGCGATGTGCGCGCCGTCGAGCTGGCGGGTGCGCTCGCCGATCCACACGGTGTGCGCCGACAGGTCGTAGAGCTGCGGCTCGCCGGCATCGCTGTCCGACAGCCGCAGCATGGCGCGCTCGTAGTCGAGCACCAGGGCCTCATGGCTGGCGTAGATCTCGGCGGTCTGCAGGTTGCGGTCGGCCACCCCGCAGGCGCTCATGAAGCGCAGCCCGCGATCGATCTCCGTGGCCAGCGCCTCGTACCGGGCGCCGGCCGGCGAAGTCCGGACGAATTCGCGGTTCCAGTCGTGCACCAGGTGCAGCGAAGCCAGTCCCGAGGACGTCAGCGCCCGAACCAGATTCATCGCCGCGCTGGCGTTGGCGTAGGCGCGCACCAGTCGCGACGGATCATGTTCGCGCACAGCGGCATTCGGCGCGAAGCCGTTGATCATGTCGCCGCGGTAGGACTTCAGCCCCAGCGCGTCGATGTCGGCCGACCGCGGCTTGGCGTACTGCCCCGCGATGCGGGCCACCTTGACCACCGGCATGCTGGCGCCGTAGGTGAGCACGACGGCCATCTGCAACAGGGTGCGGATGTTGCCGCGGATGTGCGGTTCGGTGTTCTCGGTGAACGTCTCCGCGCAGTCCCCACCCTGCAGCAGGAACGCCTCACCCCTGGCCACCTGGGCCAGCTGCTCCTGCAGCCGGACGATCTCCGAGGGCACCGTCACCGGCGGCACGCTCTCCAGCACCGTGCGCATCGCGGTGGCCTGGTCGGTGGGCCAGCTGGGCTGCTGGGCGGCCGGTTTGGCCAGCGCGGCGTCCAACCGCGCCCGCAGATCGCCCGGCAGCGGCGGCAGCGGCGGCAGCTGGTCGATCGGGATGTCGACGGTCCAGTTCATCGGTCTATGGTAACCGGGTCGCGAAGTCCCCTGGTCAGGGTTGAGCTGCGGGAACGCGCGGGCGCCTCAGCCGGGCACCCAGTCGGCGTCTCAGCCGGCCCCGGTGATGATCCGGAACCGGCGCAGCTGATCGCGGGCGTCGACCAGCGCGTCGTGGGCATCCGGTGAGCGCGGCGGCATCCGCGGGCAGCCCCGGTCCTCCCACAGCTGGCGCAGTTCCCGGGTGAACCGCGGGATGGCGCGCGGCAAATCCGGCATCGGGCCCCACAGCTGACACAGGGCCACGTGGTCGTAGGCCGCCACCCAGGCCCACAGTTCGATCGGCTCGCTCTGCGCGGCGCGGACCCCGAAGAACTCCTCCAGGTCGTCGCGGATCTGCCTGCGGGAGCGCCACAATTGCGACGCCGGGGGCGGCAGCTTGGGCAGCACGTTGGCGCGCACCCAGGGCCCGGCGCGCTCGGGATCGAATTCGGTGGACACCGCGTAGTACTCGCGGCCGTCCTCGGCGACCACCCCGATCGAGATCAGCTCGATGGTGCGGCCGTCCTCGATGAATTCGGTGTCGTAGAAATACCGCACCCGGGAAGCCTAGACCGGCGACGACGAGTGCCGGCACGGCACGAAGGCGGAGGGGGTCCATCGGCGCAGACCGGCTTACCTGCCGATCAGGATGGGACCGGTGGGCGCCGGTGCCGGATGGACCTCGTGGTCGAGCGTGGCATCGACAGTGCGCTCGTCGGGAAATCGGGGCGTGCCGGCGATGGCGCACTGCAGATACAGCTTGGCCCGCACCACCGGGCGGCGCAGCGTCCTTTCCCGCTGCAGCGCGCGGCGCATCTTCTCCGGCTGGGTGGAATACCGCCAGCGGGCCCACGGCGCGTGCGGGCGCGACAGCCGGACCGCTCCGATGACCAGCAGCACGACGAGGAACATGCCGAGCAGGCCGGTCCACACCTTGCCCTTGAGCACCACCACCACGGCCAGCGGCAACGTCAACACCATGGCGCCGCCCACCAGCGCGCGCAGCATCATCGAGTCGGCGCCGTGCCACATCGGCAGGAAGAACATCAGCGGGTGCAGGCCCATGATCAACAGTCCGCCCACCGCCACCGCGGCGAACACCGCGTCCACCGAGGTGCGGCCGTCCTCCGACCAGTAGACGTCGGACAGGTGCAGGATCAACGCGTACTCGTCGAGCACCAGGGCGGCACCGATCCCGAAAAACGTTGCGGCAACGGTGAATTCGGGCTCATGCCCGTTGATGGACAGCGTCACCAGCGTCAGGCCGGACAGCAGCGTCAGGACCACCCCGAACGTCACGTGGTGGATGTGCACCCCCCCGACGTGGACGTTGCGCGGGTGCCACCACCGGGCCGGCCGGCCGGTCTCGGCGCGGTGCCGGATGAACCGCACGAACGAGCGGGTGACGAAGAACGTCAGGATGAAGGCGACCAGGCAGCACAGCAGGGGCAGGTGTCCCCGGTCGTAGACGTCATGTGCGAACCACCGGGTGACCTCGGACACGAACGAGTGGAGCACCCTTGAAACGTACGCCAGTGCGGGTCCGGGGCGTGGGAGCCGCGCTGCAGCAGGGGTGGCGGCCTGCGCACCCATTACGCTGTTGTGCGACATGAGTACGCGGCAAGCGCCCGGGGCCGGCTTCCCAGGCAAACGACCGGGGTGGGCGCTGTGGTGGGGGTTGGCGTGGCTGACGGCCGCCGCCGCCCTCGGGTACGCGGCGTGGCAGTTGTTCGGGCACACCCCCTATCGCATCGACATCGACGTGTATCAGATGGGCGCCCGGGCCTGGATGGACGGCCGCCCGCTGTACCGCGGAGACGTGCTGTTCCACACACCGATCGTGGATCTGCCGTTCACCTATCCGCCGCTGGCCGCCATCGTGTTCTGCCCGTTCGCCTGGATGCACATGCCGACGGCCAGTGTGGCGATCACCGCCCTGACGTTGGTGTTGCTGGTCGTCTCGACCGTGATCGTGCTGGCCCGCCTCGACGTGTGGAGCACCTCGGCGCTGCTGCCCGGCCCGGCCTGGCTGCGCCGGTGGTGGCTGGCCGTGGTGGTCGCGGCGGCCGCGACGATCTGGCTGGAGCCGATCAGTTCGAACTTCGCCTTCGGCCAGATCAACGTGGTACTGATGACGCTGGTGATCGCCGACTGCCTGCCGCGGCGCACGCCGTGGCCGCGCGGCCTGCTGCTGGGGCTGGGCATGGCGCTGAAACTGACGCCCGCGGTGTTTCTGCTCTATTTCCTGCTGCGCCGCGACCACCGCGCGGTGCTCACCGCGCTGGCCTCGTTCGCGGGGGCGACGCTGCTCGGTTTCGTCCTGGCCTACACCGACTCGTGGGAGTACTGGACGCACACCGTGCACCACACCGACCGGATCGGTTCCGCGTCGCTGAACACCGACCAGAACATCGCCGGCGCGCTGGCCCGCCTGGGGCTGGCGCAGCAGCCGCGGTCGCTGCTGTGGGTGGCGGCGTCGCTGCTGGTGCTGGCGGTGACGGTGTGGGCGATGCGGCGGGTGCTGCGCGCCGACGAGCCGACGCTGGCGCTGGTGTGCGTCGCGCTGTTCGGGTTGGTGGTCTCGCCGGTGTCGTGGTCGCACCACTGGGTGTGGGTGTTGCCGACGGTGCTGGTCACCGGCGTCCTGGGCTGGCGGCGGCGCAACGCGGCGCTGCTGGTGCTGAGCGTCGTCGGGGCGGCCCTGATGAGGTGGACGCCCATCGACCTGCTGCCCAAGCATCACGAGGCCAGCGCGGTGTGGTGGCGCCAGCTCGCCGGGATGTCCTACGTGTGGTGGGCGCTGGCGGTCATCGTCGCGGCGGGCGTCACGGTCACGGCCCGCGCCGCCTCGCGGGACGCGGCGCCGCGGCAGCTGACGCCGGTCACCGCGGCCGGCTAACCCGCGGCCGTCTCGGGAATCCGCGCGGCCTCGCCGCCGGGTGCCTCGGCGCCGCCCTTTTTGAGGCTGGCCGCGTAGATGTCGACGTATTCCTGCCCCGAGAGCCCCATCAGCTCGTAGATCACCTCGTCGGTGACGGCCCGCTCGATGAAGCGGTTGCCGGCCAGCCCCTCGAACCGGGAGAAGTCCATCGGCTTGCCGAACCGGACGGTGACGCGGCCGAACCGCAACATGTTGGAGCCGGGCGGGTTGACGACGTTGGTGCCGATCATCGCGACCGGAATCACCGGAACCCCGGTCTGCAGGGCCAGCCGGGCCAGCCCGGTCTTGCCCTTGTACAGCCGGCCGTCGGGTGACCGGGTGCCCTCGGGGTACATGCCCAGCAGCTTGCCCTGGGCCAGCACCTGCTGCGCGGTGGTCAGCGCGGCCTGGGCGCTGTCGGCGTCGGTGCGGTCGATCGGCACCTGGCCGACGGCGGTGAAGAACCACCGCTGAAACCAGCCCTTGAGGCCGGTGCCGGTGAAATATTCCGACTTCGCCAGGAAGGTGATCCGCCGTCGCACCACCAGCGGAAGGTAGAAGCTGTCCATCACCGCCAGGTGATTACTGGCCAGTATCGCCGGCCCGGAGCTCGGAACATGTTCCAGGCCTTCGACTTTCGGCCGTCCCAGCAAAGACAGCAGCGGGCCGAGGAGCACGTACTTGAATAGCCAGTACCACATGGCCCCTCCCTCTCGGCTGCACCCGCTGATGTTCTGCGCCAACTGTACCCATCCGGATAAGAAGGGACCACCTGCGGCGCGGCCGGCTCACTCCTCGAAGGTCACCGGGATGGGCTGATACCGGGTCCCCGCGGCCTGCCCGGTGTCGGGGGTGTCGGGGGCGCCACCGGGCGGGCCGTCGGGTGGGGGTTCGGGTGTCGGGCCAGACGCCCGGTCGATGTCGGCGACGATGTCGCGAATCACCTCCAGCAACGCGATGCTGTGATCGGCGATCGCGGTGAGCAACGGGTGCTGGTCGCCGGTCGCCAGCGCGGCCAGCGCACACACCGGGCACCAGACCTGCTGGCACTTACCGGTTCCCGGGCCGGCGCCGGCCGTCAGCGCGGCCGCCGCCCGCACGGCGGGGTCGATGCCGTCCAGGATCGACTGGGCGAGCCTGCGCAGCTCCGGACCGATATCGGGATGAGCCCCACTCACTTAGGCCACACCTCCGGATCTGGTCGAAAACGCACCGTCAGCTCGCTGCCCCGCAGATGCGCATCCAGCACCGTGCACCGCCGCAGCACGGACGCCAACCTCACCCTGCGCCGCAACCCGCCGGCGCTGATGATCAGGTCATCATCGACCCGGCCCAACGTCAGCGCCGACGGGTCGAGTTGCGGCAACGCTAGCCGCATCCGGTAGATCGACCCAAGTCCCGTCCCGGATTCCAGGTCCACGGTGGGCCGCAGCGGGCCGGGCGGCGCGGCCCCGCCCCGGCGCCGGGCGGCGTCGAGCAGCGCCCCCAGCGCCTTGGGCCCGATCGGCTCGCCGGACAGGTGCGGGGTCAGCACCAGCGCCACCTCGCCGATGGCGGCGTCGAGCTCCTCGAGCACGCTTTGCTGCTCGGCGATGCGTTCGGTGTACCAGTAGAAGGCCGGATGCTCGGGCAGGTTGCGGTACTCGTACGAGTCATCTTGCAGCAGAACCTGATTCACGATCAGCTCCTCGACCCGCACCCCCATCAGGGCCAGCGACCCCAGGGTGCGGGCCGCCTCGGCGGCCACCACCCGCTCGGGAGTCAGCACCAGGTGCGCACCGACCAGGTCGCCGTCGGTGAGCAAGGCGCTGAGCGCCTCCACGCTGGCGCTGACGCGCTCGAGCAGCTCCACCACCGCGGCCGAGCGGGCGTCCTCGGCGGTCAGCGACAGCCGGCGGTGCCGCGGCCACGCCCGCTCCACGTAGAGGCCGAAGGTGGCGGGCAGCGTCAACATGCGCAGCGCGTCCGCGGTGGAGGCGCAATCGACCACCACCCGGTCCCATCGCCCGGAGCGGGCCAACTCGCCGACGGCGTGCAGACCGAGCACCTCCTGCACACCCGGCAGCGCCGAAAGCTCTTCGGGCGCAATGGTGCTCAGCTCGGAGTCGGGAAATCTCCGGTCCAGAGTGGCGACCACGTCACGCCATCGGGCCTCGAGCAGGGCCAGGGTGTCCAGCGCCAGCGCGTCGAGGAACCCGCCGCCGGCCTCGGCCCGTCCGGTCTCCAGGTCGGCGAGCACCCGGACCAGCTCGGCCTGACTCGGCGGGACGGGGACGCCCAGCACATCGCCCAACGAATGCGCCTGGTCGGTGGAGACCACCAGCACCCGCTGCCCCGCGCCGGCGGCGGCCACCGCGGTGGCGCAGGCCAGCGTGGACTTGCCTACCCCGCCTTTGCCAACGAAGAGACTGATCCGGGCCGGGGTGGGCGCCGACGATGCACCGGACTCACTCAGCCTCGACTCGTTTCTTGAGATCCTTCAACGCGGTGTCGGTCAGCCGCCGCTCGGCCTTGCGCTTGAGCAGGCCGATCATCGGCATGGCCAGGTCGACCGAGAGTTCGTAGGTGACTTCGGTACCGGATCCCTTGGGCGCCAACCGGTATGAGCCCTCCAGGGCCCGCAGCAGCGAGCTCGACACCAGCGTCCAGCTGACCGACCGCCGATCCTTGGGCCACTGGTAGGACATCACCATGGTGTCCTTGAGGACGGTGGCGTCCATGACGATGCGCGCGACCTTGGGGTAGCCGTCGGCGTCCTTTTCGACGACTTCGGCTTCCTTGTATTCCGAGATCCATTGCGGGTAGGAATCGATGTCGGCGATCACCTTCATCACGGTGTCCGGGTCGGCTTCGATGTAGATGGTTTGGGTCGTCTTCTCCGCCACCTGGTTGTTGCCCTCTCTCCCGCGCCCGGATCGCCCCCGGCCTCTTGGGACCTGCCGTGCGGGAACCCCGCGGGTCTCGGTCCGACACGGTACTCTCCGCGCGGACCTGACCCGGCTAAACTACCGGAGAAACTCCGACCGGTCGCGACCGTTCCAGTGTCGTCTTGACCTCGAAGGCCATTTTCTTGCCCGCCACCCGGCGTCGGTGCGTCATTTTCGCCAGGTTCAGCTTGGCCAGCTGCCAGGCGGCCACCCCGGTCGGCTCGGCGTGCAGGAAGTAGTGCAGCACGACGCCGTCCAGCCCTTCCTTCAGCGGCTCCAGCCAGACCTCCATGGTGCCGGTGAGCGCGCCGGTGACCGACCACCGGATGCCCTTGTCGCCGCGGTCCTCGACGACCTGCAGGCTCAGGTCCGGCCACCAGCGCCGCCAGCTCGCCCGGTCGGCGACCGCGGCGCCCACCCGGGCGCCGTCGGCCGCGACGAACGTCTCGTCCGCGATCTGGATGCTGTGCATGACCACAGCTTCACACACCGCCCGGCGGCGCCGGGCCCAGGGCAGGCAGGGGCAATCGGGTCCCGCCCTCACCCACCGTCGCCGTGCTGGGTGGATGCGCGGATTAGGCTGGTCGGCAGCAACCCGGCTCCCGGGAAACGTCACGAGGTCGATTGAGGTCATCAGAGTGCGTGAGTACAGCGTCCCCGCCCGCTTCTCCGTCGGCGAAAACGAGAACATCGCGACGATGGTCTTCGAGCACGAGCGCGACGATCCGAACTTCGTCATCTACCAACGCCAAGTCGACGGGGAGTGGACCGACGTCACCTGCGCCGAGGCGGCGGCTCAGATCCGTTCGGCCGCATTGGGTTTGATTTCACTGGGGGTACAGGCCGGCGACCGGGTGTCGATCTTCTCGGCCACCCGCTACGAATGGGCGATCCTCGACCTGGCGATCTTGGCGGTGGGCGCGGTCACCGTGCCGATCTACGAGACGTCCTCGGCCGAGCAGGTGCGCTGGGTGCTGCAGGACTCCGAGGCGGTGCTGGCGTTCGCCGAGACCGACGAGCACGCGGCGATGGTCACCGAGCTGACCGCCGAGCTGCCCGCCCTGCGCCGGGTGCTGCACATCGACGGCTCCGGCCCCAAGGCCCTCGACCAGCTGGCCGAGGCGGCCGCAGGGGTGGAACCGGCCGAGCTGACCGCGCGTCTGGACGGGCTGCGCGCCCAGGATCCGGCCACCCTGATCTACACCTCGGGCACCACCGGGCGGCCCAAGGGCTGCCAGCTGACCCATTCCAACCTGCTCTACGAGACCCGCGGCGCCAAGGAGAGCCTGCCGACGCTGCTCGACGAGGGGCAGCGGCTGCTGATCTTTTTGCCGCTGGCCCACGTGCTGGCCCGCTCGCTGACCCTGTCCGCGTTCGCCAACAAGGTGACCGTGGGATTCACCAGCGACATCAAGAACCTGCTGCCGATGTTCGCCGTGTTCAAGCCGACCGTGGTGGTGTCGGTGCCGCGGGTGTTCGAGAAGGTTTACAACACCGCCGAGCAAAACGCCGCCAACGACGGCAAGGGCCGCATCTTCGCGATGGCCGTGCAGACCGCCGTCGACTGGAGCGAGGCGGCCGACCGCGGCCGGCGGGGTCCGCTGCTGCGGGCCAAGCACGCGTTGTTCGACCGGCTGGTGTACCACAAGCTGCGGGCGGCGCTGGGCGGCGACTGCCACGCGTCGGTGTCGGGGGGCGCACCGCTGGGCTCGCGGCTCGGGCACTTCTTCCGCGGCGTGGGCCTGACCATCCACGAGGGCTACGGCCTGACCGAGACCAGCTCGGCGATCACCGTCAACCAGGTCGGCAACGTCAAGATCGGCACTGTGGGAACGTTGTTGCCGGGCAACAGCATGCGCATCGCCGAGGACGGCGAGCTGTTGGTGCGCGGCGGCGTGGTGTTCAGCGGTTACTGGCGCAACGAGCAGGCCACCGCCGACGCCTTCACCGACGGCTGGTTCAAGACCGGCGACCTGGGTGTGCTCGACGACGACGGGTTCTTGAAGATCGTCGGGCGCAAGAAGGAGCTCATCGTCACCGCGGGCGGCAAGAACGTCGCCCCCGCCGTGCTCGAGGACCGGCTGCGGGCGCACCCGCTGATCAGTCAGGCGATGGTGGTCGGCGACAACAAGCCGTTCATCGGCGCGTTGATCACCATCGACCCCGAGGCGTTCGGCGGCTGGAAGCAGCGCAACCACAAGGGCGCCGGGGCGTCGGTGGCCGATCTGACCACCGACCCCGATCTGGTCGCCGAGGTGGACGCCGCCATCAAGGACGCCAATCAGGCTGTGTCGCATGCCGAATCGATCCGCAAGTTCCGCATCCTGCCGGTCGATTTCACCGAGGACACGGGCGAGCTGACCCCGACGATGAAGGTCAAGCGCAACGTGGTGGCCGAGAAGTTCGCCTCCGACATCGAGGCCATCTACGCCAAGGACTGACGGCCCTGACGGCTCTCCGCCGCCGAGCGTCACGCTGGCGTGGCGCCGGCGCGCGAGCGTCACGCTGGCGTGACGCTGGCGCGCCGCGTGACGCTCGAGGCCCCGCGTGACGGCCGCGGCGCCCGGCCCGCTGGCCGCCGCTAGTCGCCCAGCAGCCCGGCCAGCCGGGCGGCCAGGGTGTCCCAGCGCCACTTGCTGGTCACCCACTGGCGGCCGGCCGCGCCCATCGCGGCGGCCCGGTCCGGGTCGCTGAGCAATTCGGTGACGGCGTCGGCGATCTCGGTCACCGAGCGGCCGTCCACCACCAGCCCGGTCTTGTTGTGCTGCACCGTTTCCGGTGCTCCCCCGGACCTGCCGGCGATCACCGGGACACCGCTGGCCGAGGCCTCCAGGTAGACGATGCCCAGCCCCTCGACGTCCAGGCCGGCGCCGCGGGTGCGGCACGGCATGGCGAACACGTCGGCCAGCGCGTGATGGGTGGGCAGCTCGGCGGCCGGTATCCCCCCGGTGAAGGTCACCTGCGCGGCCACCCCGCAGTCGCGGGCCAGGGCGCGCAGCGATTGCAGGTGGGGGCCGCCCCCGACGATGACCAGCGCGGCGCCGTCGACCCGTTGCACGATCGAGGGCATCGCCCGGATGAGCATGTCCTGGCCCTTGCGCGGCACCAGCCGGGACACGCACACCACGGTGGGCCGCTCGCCCAACCCGTAGCGCTCCCGCAGCCGCGCGCGGCCGGCCGGATCGGGCCGGAACCGGTCGGTGTCCACGCCGGACGGCAGGTATTCCAGCCGCGCCCTGGGCCCGAACGCCGGCGCGAACCGGGACCGGGTGTAGCGGCTGACGAAGGTGACGACGTCGGTCTGTTCGCCGATGCGGCGCAGCACCGAGCGCGCCACCGGAAGCATCGACCACCCCACTTCGTGGCCGTGCGTGCTGGCCAGCACCCGGCGGGCCCCGGCGGCGCGGGCGCGTTGGGCCAGCAGCGCCAGCGGGGCGGCGGCGCCGAACCACACGGTGTCGATGCCGTGCTCGGCGATCAGCCGCCGCATCCGGGCGTCGACCGCGGGCCCGGGCAGCATCAGTGTGCCCGGGTGGCGCACCACCCGGTAGCCGACGGCCTCGTCGTGAGCCTGCGCGCCCTTCCAGTGCGGTGCATACACCGTCAGCTCATGCGAGCCGGCGGCGGCCAGCCGCCCGACGAATTCGCCGAGGTAGGACTGGATGCCGCCCGGGCGGGGCGGAAAGTCGTTGGTTACCAGCAGGACCCGACTCACTGGGTCAGGCTAGCCTGGCGGCCCCGCGGGCCGGCCCCTAGTGGGTAAGCCACTGATGCCAGCGGGTGAGCAGGCCGGCCGGGCTGGTCCCCAGCACCTCTTGGGCCGCGGTGGCCAGATCGGCGCGCCGCAGGCCGCAGGTGGCCAGGTACAGCTCGCGCAGTTTCGGCGGTCCGTAGCTGTCGGCCACGAACCGGGCGAACCACCAGGCGCGGTCGTAGGCCGACGAACGCTGCGGCCCCGGCACGTCCAGGTCGGTGTCCGACGGCAGCGTCAGCGGCAGCAACGCATCGGCGGGCACCGGCGCCGGCGGCCGACCGACGAAGTCGGCGACCCCTTCGGTGAGCCAGCGGGGCGCGTCGGCAACCGTGTCCGCGCGCGACGCGTAGTGAAAAAGCTCGTGCGCCAACACGATTCGCAACGACGCCGGGCTCATGTTGGCGGCACCCGGGGCGAACACGATGCGCTGGCCGGACGCGATCCGGCGCACCGGATCGACCCGGTCGGAGACGGTGACGGCCGCGATGTCGGCCCACTGCGTCGCCGGGCCCCCGCCGGCGGCGGCGCGGAATTCCTCGTCGGTGCCGGCGGCCACCACCGAGATCTCCCGGCTCCAGTCGGCGCCCCAGAACGCCTCCACGGCGGTGATCGCCGCGCCCATGCCCGCGGCCACCCGGGCCAGCAACCGGTCACTGGCCGGGCCGCCCAGACCCAGCAGCCGGACGGTGCGATCGCCGACGACCAGCGACCTGCTCGACGCGCTGAATTGGCTGCGCACGGGGCTGACCAGCTGGGCGGGACGGGTCCGGCCGTCACGTTCGGCGTCGAACGGCACCGCCGCGGCCACCACGAGTTCGACGACGAACACCCAGGCCAGCAGGGCCGCGAGCCGCGGGCGTCTAGTAACGGCGGGCGTCGTAGATCGGGCCGGAGGAGTTCATCGGCACCACCCGCACCGGCACACCGTAGGTGGAGGAATGGATCATCATGCCGTCGCCGATGTAGATGCCGGCGTGTGAGGCGTCGGAGTAGAAGGTCAGCACGTCGCCGGGTTGCAGGTCCGAC
This sequence comes from Mycobacterium timonense, assembly GCF_025821985.1. Taxonomy (NCBI): domain Bacteria; kingdom Bacillati; phylum Actinomycetota; class Actinomycetes; order Mycobacteriales; family Mycobacteriaceae; genus Mycobacterium; species Mycobacterium timonense. The sequence continues at coordinate 47,061 of NZ_JACKSY010000046.1, forward strand.
AGCGAAACCGGTTGTCCGCCATGGGCCAACGCCTGGCTGGAGTGCGGCAACGAGATGCCGGCCTGCTGGAACGCCCACATCACCAGGCCCGAGCAGTCGAACCCACCGGGTGCGGCACCACCCCAGACATAGGGTGAACCGACCTGGGTCAGCGCGGCCTGCACGACGGTGGCGCGGTCGCCGCCGCCGACTCCCCCGCCGCCGGGAGCCATGCCCGGTGCGCCGCCGGGAGGCGGAGCCTCACCCGGCCCCGGCCCGCCCGGGGGCGTGCCGGGCGGCGCCGCTTCGGGCGCCGGCGCACCGGGTGCCGTCGCGGCGGCCGGGACGGCCGGTCCGGGGTTGGCCAGCGCGGTGCGCTGGTCGGCCGTCAACGACATGTACTGCGACTTGACCACCGCGATCTGCACCTGCAGCTGACTTTGCTTGGACTGCAAGCTCGCTCGCACCGCGGCGGCCTGCTCGGCGGCGCTCTTGGCGTCGGCGGCCGACTTCGCCGACTCGCGCTCGGCCTTGGCGGCCTGCTCGCCGGCGATCCGGTAGCTCTTCATCTGGCTGGCCATCTGCGTGGACATCAGCCGCTGCACGGCCAGCTTGTCGATCAGCCCCTGCGGCGACCCGGCGGTCAGGATGGCTTCCATGCCGTCGACGCGACCGCCCATGTAGGTCGCGGCGGCCAGGTTGTTGACCGCGTTCTGGTAGGACGCCAGGTGCGCCTTCGCCGCGTCCACCGCGGCCTGGTCGTCGTCGTGCTTCTTCTCCGCGGCGCGCTGGGCGGCCAGCTTCTCGTTCAGGTCGAGCTGGGCGCTGTGCATGGCCTCGGTGGTCTGCTCGGCCTGACGGGACAGCTCGTTGAGTTTCGCCATGGCGTCTTCGGCCGGGTCGGCACACGCGGGCGCGGTGACGATACCGAACAGGATCGCGAAGCCAGCTAGCGTCCCCAGGGCCGAACGTGTCAGGGCACGCGCAACCGGGTACCTAGAGTCAAGCCTCAAGATTTGCTTCCTTAAACGGCCATCGACGAATCGCGGTCGTCGAGCGGGTTTAGGTCTCAAACAGGTTACGAAACGATATCGGCGTTTGTCCAAAGCGGGCGGTTAAGAAATTAGAAAGAATTCTGTCATTTTGATGTGGGCCATTCCGCCTGAGCCGAGGGCCTTTGGCGGACAAGGCATTTAGGCTACACCAGTCCCGCGATCCCGACGAATCGGGACCAGCCGCAGCCGTGGTGCCAGGCCGGCATCGGCCAAAACCTCCAATGCCGCTCGCTCGTCCTGCAATAAGGTATCCGGGACCCCGAGTATCACGCTGACCACGCAGTCGCGACATCCGGGTCCGCGCGCCGCGCAGTCGTCGCAGTCGATCACCACCGGCGCCCCCGGCTCCGGCGTCGCCGCCGGCGCCGCGCCCGCCTTCGCACCCCTGTCGGTGGGTCCAGTTCTCGATGCCATCGGTCCGTCCTCTCGGTCTGGCTCCGCGGAGCGGGCCGGCGCACATCGCGCCGGGCTGACCGAACGGTAACGGCGGCCACCGACATCGACCGCCGACCCCGACCGCCCGGACCGGCGTGGCAGCCGCCCGGGTGTCGGTCGTGCTGCCTACCGTCACCACCGTGGCCTCCGACGGTGCGACTCAGCTGAGCTTCGCCGACGTGGGACCGGCGTTCGGCCCCGACGAGGTCCCGCTGCGCGACACCACCTTCGTGGTGGTCGACCTGGAAACCACCAGCGGACGCAGCACCAGCACCGGGGGAACCGCGCCCGACGCCATCACCGAGATCGGGGCGGTCAAGGTGCGCGGCGGCGTGGTGCTCGGCGAGTTCGCCACCCTGGTCGACCCGCAGCGCAGCATCCCGCCCCAGATCATGCGACTGACCGGCATCACCACGGCGATGGTGTCGGACGCGCCGGTCATCGACGCGGTGCTGCCGATGTTCCTCGAGTTCGCCGGCTTGGACCGCGGGGCGGTGCTGGTCGCCCACAACGCCGGTTTCGATGTCGGGTTCCTGCGCGCCGCCGCGCAGCAGTGTGACATCGCCTGGCCGCGACCGCGGGTGCTGTGCACGGTCCGGTTGGCCCGCCGGGTGCTCAGCCGCGAGGAGGCCCCCAGCGTGCGGCTGGCCTCGCTGGCCCGGCTGTTCGCCGTGACCACCCAACCCACCCACCGCGCCCTCGACGACGCCCGGGCCACCGTCGACGTGCTGCACGCCCTCATCGAGCGGGTCGGCAACCAGGGCGTGCACACCTACGCCGACCTGCGCGGCTACCTGCCCGACGTGACGCCCGCCCAGCGCCGCAAACGGGTGCTGGCCGAGGGGTTGCCGCGCCGGCCGGGGGTGTACCTGTTCCGCGGGCCGTCGGGCGAGGTGCTCTACATCGGCACCGCCGTCGACCTGCGACGCCGGGTCGCCCAGTACTTCACCGGCGCCGATCCGCGCGGCCGGATGAAGGAGATGGTCGCGCTGGCCGGCGCGGTCGACCACGTCGAGTGCGCGCACGCGCTCGAGGCCGCGGTGCGCGAGCTGCGGCTGCTGGCCGCCCACGCCCCGCCCTACAACCGGCGGTCCCGCTTCCCCCAGCGGTGGTGGTGGGTGGCGCTCACCGACGAGGCGTTCCCCCGGCTCGCGGTGGTCCGGGCGCCGCGGCACGACCGGGCCGTCGGGCCGTTCCGGGCCCGCGCCGACGCCGCCGACACCGCCGAGCTGCTGGCCCGGTTCGCCGGGCTGCGCACCTGCACCAACCGGCTGGGCCGGGCGGCGTTGCACGGGCCGCTGTGCCCGGAGGCGGAGGTGGCGCCGTGCCCGGCCGCCCGCGGCGTCACGGCCACCCAATACGCGGCCGCGGTGGCGCGGGTCGCGGCGTTGATCGACGGCGCCGACAACAGCGCCCTGGCCGCCGCGGTGGACCAGGTCGCTGCGCTGGCCGAGCGGCGTCACTTCGAAAGCGCCGCCCGGCTGCGCGACCGCACCGCCACCGCGGTCGAGACGCTGTGGCGCGGCCAGCGGCTGCGGGCCCTGGCCTCGTTGCCGGAGCTGGTTGCCGCCGCGCCCGACGGGCAGGGCGGCTATCAGCTGGCCGTCGTCCGCTACGGCCGGCTCGCCGCGGCGGGCAACGCCCGGCGCGGGGTGCCGCCGATGCCGGTGGTTGACGCGATCACCGCTGCGGCGCAAGCGATTTGGCCCGAGCCGGGGCCGCTGGGCGGCGCGCTGGTCGAGGAGACGGCGCTGATCGCGCGCTGGCTGGAGGCCCCGGGGGTGCGCATCGTCCGGGTGGAGGGCACCCAGGACGCGGCGGGCTGGGCCTCCCCGCTGCGCTCGGCCGGGGCCTGGGCGGCGTGGGCGGCGGCGGCGCGCTCGGCCCGGCTGGCAAGCGAGCAGGCCCTGCGGGCGTCAGAGCTGCTGACCGAACCGCACCCAACGCGCGAGCAGCTGTTCGGCCGCGCCGGAGTCGATGGCGGCGCTGGCGCGGGCCAGCCCGTCCTCCCAGGCCGGCAACCATTCGGCGCGGCTGGATAACCCGGCGTGCGCCACGATCGCGCCTGCGGCGTTGAGGACGACGGCGTCGCGCACCGGGCCCTGGCCGCCGGCCAGCACCGCCCGCACCTCCGCGGCATTGGTCTGCGCGTCACCGCCCAACAGATCGTCGAGCTCGGCCCGCGGGAATCCGAACCCGGCCGGATCGAACGTCAACCGGTCCACCGTGCCGGCCTGCACCCGCCAGATGGTGCTGGTCGTCGTGGTGGTCAACTCGTCGAGCCCGTCGTCGCCGTGCACCACCAGCACACTGGAGCGCCGGGCGGCGAACACCCCGGCCATCACCTCGGCCAGCTCGGCGAACGCGCAGCCGATCAATCCGGCCCGCGGTCGAGCCGGATTGGTAAGCGGCCCAAGCAGATTGAACACCGTCGGCACGCCGATCTCGCGGCGCACCGCCGAGGTATGCCGGTAGGACGGGTGGAACAGCGGCGCGAAGCAGAAGCCGATGCCGACTTCGGCGACACTGCGCGCGACCTGCTCGGGGCCCAGGTCGATCCGCACCCCGAGCTCCTCGAGCGTGTCCGCGCCGCCCGAGAGCGACGACGCCGCGCGGTTGCCGTGTTTGACCACCGGCACCCCCGCGGCCGCGGCCACGATCGCCGCCATCGTGGACAGGTTGACGGTGTTGACGCCGTCGCCGCCGGTGCCGACGATGTCGACGGTGTCGTCGCGGATCGCGCCGGCCGGGAACGGCAGGGCGTGGTTCAGCATCACCTCGGCCAGCTCGATGACCTCGGCCGAGGTGGGGACCTTCACCTGCATCGCCACCGCGAAGGCCGCGATCTGGGCCGGGCTCGCCTCGCCGGTCATGATCTGGTCCATGGCCCAGGCCGCCTGTCCGCGGGCCAGGTCGTCACCGCCGGTCAGCCGGGCCAGCACCTGGCGCCACGACGTCGCCGGCCCACCGGAGGGCCGCCGGGCCGCGGAAGCCGCAGACGACTCAGATGACAACGCCACGCGCCGATGGTCCCACGCCGGGCACACCGGCCCCAACCTCGCCGCGAAGGGCCCGGTCGTCGCCCGGCCGTGACGCGCCCCGCCACAAATCGCGAAATTCCAGACCCGGGTGGAGTTCAACAACTACAAAGCGTCATACTTGCGGATGTGACCAGCGCTGTCGGGACCTCAGGTACTGCAATTACGTCGCGGGTTCATTCGCTGAATCGGCCCAACATGGTCAGTGTCGGCACGATCGTCTGGCTTTCCAGCGAGCTGATGTTCTTTGCTGGCCTGTTCGCGATGTACTTCACCGCCCGCGCCCAGTCGGGCGGCAAGTGGCCGCCGCCGCCGACCGAGCTCAACCTGTATCAGGCCGTGCCGGTGACCTTGGTGCTGATCGCGTCGTCGTTCACCTGCCAGATGGGGGTGTTCGCGGCCGAGCGCGGCGACGTGTTCGGGCTGCGTCGCTGGTATGTGATCACCTTCTTGATGGGCCTGTTCTTCGTGCTCGGGCAGGGCTACGAGTACTACCACCTGATGGGCCACGGCACGACCATCCCGGGCAGCGCCTACGGCAGCGTGTTCTATCTGGCCACCGGGTTCCACGGTCTGCACGTGACCGGCGGGTTGGTCGCCTTCATCTTCCTGCTGGCCCGCACCGCGATGAGCAAGTTCACCCCGGCGCAGGCGACGGCCAGCATCGTCGTCTCGTACTACTGGCATTTCGTCGACATCGTGTGGATCGCGCTGTTCACCGTGATCTATTTCATCCGATGAGCGGACGCTGGACGAACAGGAGTGCTCGGTTGAAGAAGCTGCGGTCCACCCGAACCGACCGTTCGCGACGGCGGCTGCGCCGCCGATTGTCCGGCGGCCTGCTGTTGCTGATCGCGCTGACCATCGCCGGCGGACTGGCCGCCATCCTGACGCCGCGGCCGCAGGTCGCCGTCGCCGACGAGTCGAACTCGGCGCTGCTGCGCACCGGCAAGCAGTTGTTCGACACGTCGTGCGTGTCCTGCCACGGCGCCAACCTGCAGGGCGTGCCCGACCGCGGGCCGAGCCTGATCGGTGTCGGTGAGGAGGCCGTCTACTTCCAGGTGTCCACCGGCCGGATGCCCGCGATGACGGGCGAGGCGCAGGCGCCCCGCAAGGAGCCGGTGTTCGACGAGGCGCAGACCGACGCGCTGGGCGCCTACGTGCAGGCCAACGGCGGCGGCCCCACCACGGTGCGCAACCCGGATGGCAGCCTGGCGATGCGCTCGCTGCGCGGCGAGGACCTGGGCCGCGGCGGCGACCTGTTCCGGCTGAACTGCTCGTCGTGCCACAACTTCACCGGCAAGGGCGGGGCGCTGTCGTCCGGCAAGTACGCGCCGGACCTCGAGCCCGCCAACGAGCAGCAGATCCTGGCGGCGATGCGGACCGGTCCGCAGAACATGCCGAAGTTCTCCGACCGCCAGCTGTCGTTCGAGGCCAAGAAGGACATCATCGGCTACATCAAGGCGGTGACCGAGGAGCGCCAGCCGGGCGGCTACGGCCTGGGCGGGTTCGGCCCCGCCCCCGAGGGCATGGCGGCCTGGATCATCGGCATGGTGGCCGCCATCGGGCTGGCGCTGTGGATCGGGGCACGCGCATGAGCCGCACCGGGACGATGCAGTGGGGTCTCCCCCAGCCGCGCAACGGCGAAGGGGCCGAACCGAAGAGGAGGAGCGGCGCAAAATGAGCGACGGCGACGTTCGCGGCTCTGACACCGACAAGGGAGCCGGGGCGCCCAACGAGCCCGACGAAGCGGCGCTGGCCGCAATGTCGCAGCAGGAGCTGGTGACGCTGGGCGGCAAGCTCGACGGCGTCGAAACGGTGTTCAAGGAACCCCGGTGGCCGGTCGAGGGCACCAAGGCCGAGAAGCGCGCCGAGCGTGGCGTCGCCCTGTGGCTTTTGCTGGGCGGCGGCTTCGGGCTGGCGCTGCTGCTGATCTTCCTGTTCTGGCCGTGGGAGTACAAGCCCAAGGAGGCCGCCGGCAGCTTCCTGTACGACTTGGCCACCCCGCTGTACGGCCTGACCTTCGGGATGTCCATCCTGTCGATCGGGATCGGCACCATCCTGTACCAGAAACGCTTTATCCCCGAAGAGATTTCGATCCAGGAGCGGCACGACGGCGCCTCCCGCGAGATCGACCGCAAGACGGTGGTGGCGAACCTGGCCGACGCCTACAACGGGTCCACCATCGGGCGGCGCAAGATGGTCGGGCTGTCGCTGGGCGTGGGCCTGGGCGCGTTCGGCCTGTCCACCTTGGTCGCATTTGCCGGGGGCCTGATCAAGAACCCGTGGAAGCCGGTGGTGCCCACCGCCAACGGGAAGAAGGCCGTGCTGTGGACGTCGGGCTGGACCCCGCGCTACCCGGGCGAGACCATCTACCTGGCCCGCGCCACCGGCACCTACACCGGGGCGCCGTTCGTCAAGATGCGGCCCGAGGACCTCGACGCCGGCGGCATGGAAACCGTGTTCCCGTGGCGCGAGTCCGACGGCGACGGCACCACCCCGGAATCGCAGGAGAAGCTGCGGGCGATCAACCAGGGTGTGCGAAACCCGGTGATGCTCATCAGGATTCGGCCCACCGACATGCCCCGCGTGGTCAAGCGGCAGGGCCAGGAGAGCTTCAACTTCGGCGAGTTCTTCGCCTACACCAAGGTGTGCTCACATCTGGGTTGCCCCGCATCGCTGTACGAGGAGCAGTCCTACCGGATCCTGTGCCCCTGCCACCAGTCGCAGTTCGACGCGCTGCATTTCGCCAAGCCGATCTTCGGGCCGGCCGCGCGGGCGTTGGCGCAACTGCCGATCACCATCGACACCAACGGGTATCTGGTCGCCAACGGTGACTTCGTCGAACCCGTCGGACCGGCATTCTGGGAGAGGACGACAACATGAGTCCGAAATTGAGTCCCCCGAAGATCGGCGACGTCCTGGCCCGTCAAGGCGAGGACATCGACACGCGCTACCACCCGTCGGCGGCCGTCCGCAGACAGCTCAACAAGGTCTTCCCCACCCACTGGTCGTTCCTGCTGGGCGAGATCGCGATGTACAGCTTCATCGTGCTGCTGCTCACCGGGGTGTACCTGACGCTGTTCTTCGACCCGTCCATGGCCGAGGTCACCTACAACGGCGTCTACCAACCGTTGCGCGGCGTGGAGATGTCGAAGGCCTTCGCGTCGGCCCTGGACATCTCCTTCGAGGTGCGCGGCGGGCTGTTCGTGCGTCAGGTCCACCACTGGGCCGCGCTGATCTTCTCCGCCGCGATCATGGTGCACCTGGCCCGCATCTTCTTCACCGGCGCCTTCCGGCGGCCGCGCGAGGCCAACTGGGTGATCGGCTCACTGTTGTTGATCCTGGCCATGTTCGAGGGCTACTTCGGCTACTCGCTGCCCGACGACCTGTTGTCGGGCATCGGGTTGCGCGCCGCCCTGTCCTCGATCACGTTGGGCATGCCGGTGATCGGGACCTGGTTGCACTGGGCCCTGTTCGGTGGTGACTTCCCCTGCGGCGGTGTCGGAAGTGAGTGCGCCGCAGCGGGTTACATCATCCCGCGGATGTACGCCCTGCACATCCTGCTGCTGCCCGGCATCATCCTGGCGCTGATCGGGCTGCACCTGGCCATGGTGTGGTTCCAGAAGCACACCCAGTTCCCCGGCCCGGGTCGCACCGAGCACAACGTGGTCGGGGTGCGGGTGATGCCGGTGTTCGCGGTCAAGTCCGGCGCGTTCTTCGCCGCCATCGTCGGCGTGCTGGGCCTGATGGGTGGTCTGCTGCAGATCAACCCGATCTGGAACCTGGGCCCCTACAAGCCATCTCACGTCTCGGCCGGCTCGCAGCCGGACTTCTACATGATGTGGACCGAGGGCCTGGCGCGTATCTGGCCGCCGTGGGAGTTCTACTTCTGGCACCACACCATTCCGGCGGTGGTGTGGGTGGCGCTGATCATGGGCGCGGTGTTCGTGCTGCTGATCATCTACCCGTTCCTGGAGAAGCGGTTCAGCGGTGACTACGCGCACCACAACCTGCTGCAGCGGCCGCGCGACGTGCCGGTGCGCACGTCGATCGGCGCCATGGCGATCGCCTTCTACATGGTGCTCACGCTAAGCGCGATGAACGACATCATCGCGCTGAAGTTCGACATCTCGCTGAACGCGACGACGTGGATCGGCCGCATCGGCATGGTGATCGTTCCGCCGATCGTGTACTTCGTCACCTACCGGTGGTGCATCGGGCTGCAGCGCAGCGACCGCGCGGTGCTCGAGCACGGCATCGAGACCGGCATCATCAAACGGTTGCCGCACGGCGCCTACATCGAGCTGCACCAGCCGCTGGGCCCGGTCGACGAGCACGGTCACCCGCTGCCGCTGGAGTACCAGGGCGCCCCGCTGCCCAAGAAGATGAACAAGCTGGGCTCGGCCGGGTCGCCCGGCATCGGCAGCTTCCTGTACGCCGACCCGCCGTCCGAGGACGCGGCCCTGCGGGAGGCCGCGCACGCCTCCGAGCAGCGTGCCCTGACCGCCCTGCGCGAACATCAGGACAGCATCGTGGGCTCGACCAACGGCGAGGACGGCCAGCACTAGCGACGCGGCAGCGCGCCCTGAGGCCCGGTGAGCCTCAGGGCGAGCTGTCGACGCGTTGTTGCTCGGCGGCCCGCAGGATCGAGCCGGCCGTCAGGAACGCCGGCTTGCCCCGGTCCCGGGGCTCGACGGGCAGCCCGGCTGCGCAGCGCAACACCATCCGCGCCAGCGCGCTGTAGGTCGCGTACGGGATGATCAGCAGGTTGATCCGCGCGTCTCCCCCGATCAGCGTCATCACGTGCTGGCGCTTGCGTTCCCAGCCCGGCCAGTTGAAGTCCGGCGGTCGCTGCAGCGGCGGCCAGTTGACGTTGATCGCGCCGATCTGACCGAGCAGCGGGGTGAGCACCGCGACCAGCTCGGGCAATTCGTTGGTGATGCGGTCGGCGCGGGGCCACCAGGCGCCGTCGATGGCGCGGCCCAGTTCGCACCCCACCGACAGCCGGACGGGATCGGCGCGTCGGCGTCTTGCTGCGGAACCCACGTGCGGCGCCCTTCCCGGTCGGCATCCTTCGCGGGCGGGCGAAGGGAGGAATCGCATTGCCGGTGGGTGCAGCGCGGTAGCGCACCGCTGACAACGAAACCGCTCGCGCTCGACGCTACGCCACCCGCGGCCGACCGGATCGCCGAGGTGGCCCGGGGCCGGGCCGCGACGGCGGTTACTGCTCGGCGACCGCCTCGCGGAGCTGGCGGATGTGCAGCCACTCGACCACCGGCATCGCCGCGGTGATCACCCCGGCGAATCCGTAGCCCACCCAGGACGATCCGTCGTGACCGACCGCCATCAGATAGGTCGCCGTCGCGACCGCGATCAGCGCCGCGCCCATGGTGCCGGTCAATATGACGGTGCCGCGCAACCAGATTCGATCGACCGCCTCGCCCGACCACCCCACGTCCGGGGTCGTCGCCGGCGTGTGCCGCGCCCGCTCGGTCGCGGGCCGCGCGACGCCGGCGCCCAGCCGCACCGGGGGTCGTGCCGGCGCCGTCATCGCCCGGGCCGTCGGCTCGGCCTGCGACATCCGGCGGGCCCGCAACAGGATCGGGATGGCCCCCGCGATGATCAGCGCGGAGACGATGATGACGGCGTACAGCACCCAGGTGGTGTGCGGGCTGCTGGCCGCCTTGTGAAATCCCCTGCCCAGGTCCGCTAGCGCAACGCAGGCCGCCACGCTGACGCCCAACAACGCCAGGTAGATCGCGGCGCAGGCACCGATCAGGATGCGGTCGATGACCTCGGGCGAGATGGTGTCGTCGCCCAGCCCACGCCGATATGCCGAATATCTGCTGACCATCAGCAGCTCGTCTGCGGCGCGTCGTTGCTGTTCGACGAGAGCACCGTTCCGTCGCTGGTGGTGATCGAGCAGTTGAGCCTGCTGACCCGGAACAAGCTGGACGCCTCGACCGAGCCCACATCCGACTGCGAGATCGGGGTGACCGTCATCGACCACGGGATGTACACGTTGTGCTGCGTGCGCCGCCGGCCGGACGCGTCCACGTAGGTCACCGAGATGATGTCGCCCGGGGCCTTGGTGCCGGTCACCGAGTAGGTGACCTGGCGCGGACCCGTCGGGGTGGTGGGCGGCGGCGGGGCCGCGGCCGTCGAGGTGGCCGGCGGCGGGGCCGGGGCGGGCGCGGGCGGGGGCGGCGGTGCCGGAGAGGGCGTCACCGTCACAGTCTGGGTCTCCGTTGCAGTCGGGGGCGGCGGTTCGGTCGTGGGTGGCGGCGGCGGGGGCGGTGGGGGCGGCGACGGTTTGGTGGTGGTGATCTCGTCCTGCAGCGGCGGCGTGGACGCGGTGGTGGTGTTCGGGTTGGCCAGCTTGGTGGTGTCGGTCCGGGCGAACAGCAGCGACACCGACACCACCAGCGCGATGGCGGCCACGATGGCCGCCACCCCGACCACCCACGGCCAGCGGGCGGTGCCGTGTTCCTCGTCCAGCTCGGCCGGTTCGTCGTAGTCGTCGTAGTCGTACAGGCGCAGATCGGCCGGCACGTAGGGGCCGCTGGTGAAATGCTCGGACTCCGGGGCCGAATAGGCCCGCGAGTAGGCGTCGGTCTGACCCGTCTGGTCGGCCGCGTCGAATTCGACGCTGTCGTCGAAGGGTTCGACCGCGTCCTCGTGATCTCCCCCGGCCGGGAAGTCCTCACCCGGGAACTCGTCGACGGGCGGGCCGCCGGGATCCGGCTGGTGGTCGATCGGGTCGGCAGCAGGATCGGGTTCCTCAGGTTCCCATCCCGGGGGTCTAGACCCGCTCATCTCTGCCTTTGCCTACCCTGTTCGAACTGCATCGCCTGCGCGTAAAACTCCGCGGTCACTTCATTGCGGGCGCGCCGGGAAACTTCCCATTTGCCTGGGCAAAACACTACCCAACCGCAAAGGGGCAGAGACGCCGTGGCGAACTGCGCAGCCGATCACGTGATCGGATTGTGACCTTTATGCCGCGAATCAGTGCTTCTCAGGACCCAGGTAGTACTCGAAGACCAGCCCGGCGACCGACGACAGGATGAACATCACCCCGGCCACGATCAGCCAGGGCAACCACAGCGCGATGCCCACCGCGGCCACCGAACCCGACAGCGCGATCAGGATCGGCCACCAGCTGTGCGGGCTGAAGAAGCCCAATTCGCCTGCTCCGTCGCTGATCTCGGCGCCCTCGTAGTCCTCGGGGCGGGTGTCGATGCGGCGGGCCACGAAGCGGAAGAAGGTGGCCACGATGAGCGCCAGGCCGCCCGTCAGCGCCAGCGCGGTGGTCCCCGCCCACTCCTCGCCGCCGGTGGCGAACAGCGCGGTCAGCACGCCGTAGAGCAGTGCGGTCAGAAAGAAGAACCCGGCGATGAACTCGAACAGCCTGGCTTCGATATGCATGTGGTGTCCTAACCTACTGGCTTCCGGCCAACTGACCGCGCTTGGAGTCGAACGGGTGCGTGGTCACCGCCACCGGAGACTGACCAATCGCCTGCAGCGCCTCGGCGTTGCTCTTGCCGTCCATCCGCTGCTGCAGGTAGGCCTTGAAGTCGTTGGGCGACACCACACGGACCTCGAAGTTCATCATCGAGTGATAGGTGCCGCAGAACTCGGCGCAGTGGCCGACGAACGCCCCGGGCGAGTTGATCTCCTCGACCTGGAACACGTGGATCGAGTTGTTCGCCTCGGCGTTGGGGATGACGTCGCGCTTGAACAGGAACTCGGGCACCCAGAAGGTGTGCACCACGTCCGCGGACGCCAGGTCGAATTCGATGCGCTTGCCGGTGGGCAGCACCAGCACCGGGATTTCGTCGCTGGAGCCCAGCGTCTCGACCTTGTCGAAGTTCAGATAGGTGCGGTCCGAGGTGTTCAGCCCGCGGACGGCCCCGACCCGCTCCTCGCCGTGCGCGTCCTTGCCTTCCGGCTTGGACACCATCGCCTTCTTGCGCTCCGGGTCGGCGCCGTCGTAGGTCAGCGTGCCGTCTTTGAAGTTGACCTTCTGATACCCGAACTTCCAGTTCCACTGGAAGGCCGTGACGTCGACCACCACCTCGGGGTCCTTGGCGATGTGCAGCATCTTCTCCTGCACCACCACGGTGAAGTAGAACAGCACCGAGATGATGAGGAACGGCGTCACCGTCAGCACCAGCTCCAACGGCATGTTGTAGCCGAACTGGCGGGGCAGCTCGGTGTCGGTCACCTTCTTGCGGTGGAACGCCGACGCCCAGAAGATCAGCCCGTACACGATGGCCCCGACCACCAGCGAGGCGATCACGGCGCCGATCCACAGCTCCCGGTTGAGGTGGGCCTGCGGGGTGATGCCCTTCGGCCAGCCCAGCGCCAGCGCGTCGGCCCAGCTGCTGCATCCGCTCAGCACGATCGCCAGCACACCCAGCGTCACGGCCAGCGCCAACGGCCGCAGCACCCTGCGCCCGACGCGGCCCGGAAACCTACCCTGCGACAAAGGTTGCGAACGGTCCTGCTCGCGAGGGGTCACGTCGGCGCCTCCTGCTCGGATATCGAATACTACGCAGCGTAGACCACGCGTCTGAACCGGGCGACGAAACCCCGGCCCGCCAGTCGGTCCCCGCGTTGGACGTGCGGCATACTGAGGCGCCGTGTGTGGTCTGCTGGCGTTCGTCGCCGCCCGAGCCGGTGCCGTCGGCGCCGACGACGCGATCGCGCGCGCCTCGCACCTGATGCGCCACCGCGGGCCCGACGAGCCGGGCACCTGGGCCGGCGCCGACGGCTCCGTCGTGTTCGGCTTCAACCGGCTGTCGATCATCGACATCGCCCATTCGCACCAGCCGCTGCGCTGGGGCCCGCCCGAGACGCCGGACCGCTACGAGCTGGTGTTCAACGGCGAGATCTACAACTACCTGGAGCTGCGCGACGAGCTGGCCGCCCACCACGGCGCGGTGTTCGCCACCGACGGGGACGGCGAGGCCATCGTCGCCGGCTTCCACCACTGGGGCACCGATGTATTGACCCGGCTGCGCGGCATGTTCGCGTTTGCGTTGTGGGACACCGTCACCCGCGAATTGTTCTGTGCCCGTGACCCTTTCGGCATCAAACCGCTGTTCGTGGCGACCGGCACCGGCGGCACCGCGGTGGCCAGCGAGAAGAAGTGCCTGCTGGAGCTGGCCGAGTTGATCGGGTTCGACACCGCGATCGATGAGCGCGCGGTGCAGCACTACACCGTCCTGCAGTACGTGCCGGAGCCCGAGACGCTGCACCGCGGGGTGCGACGGCTGGAATCGGGCTGTTATGCCCGGATCCGGCCCGGCGCGGCGCCCGACATCACCCGCTACTTCGTGCCCCGGTTCGCCGCCGTGCCCATCACCCGCGACACCGAACAGGCCCGCTACGACGAGATCACCGCGGTGCTCGAAGATTCGGTGGCCAAACACATGCGCGCCGACGTCACCGTCGGGGCGTTTCTGTCCGGCGGCATCGACTCGACCGCCATCGCGGCGCTGGCCATCCGGCACAACCCGCGGCTGATCACCTTCACCACCGGTTTCGAGCGCGAGGGATTCTCCGAGATCGACGTCGCGGTGGCCTCGGCGGAGGCGATCGGCGCCCGGCACATCGCCAAGGTGGTGCACCCCGACGAGTTCGTCGCCGCCCTGCCCGAGATCGTCTGGTACCTCGACGAGCCGGTGGCCGACCCGGCGCTGGTGCCGTTGTTCTTCGTCGCCCGGGAGGCCCGCAAGCACGTCAAGGTGGTGCTGTCCGGGGAGGGCGCCGACGAGCTGTTCGGCGGCTACACGATCTATCGGGAGCCGTTGTCGCTGCGGCCTTTCGACTACCTGCCGCGGCCGGTGCGGCGCTCGATGGGCAAGGTGTCCAAGCCGCTGCCGGACGGGATGCGCGGCAAGAGCCTGCTGCACCGCGGGTCGCTGACGCTCGAGGAGCGCTATTACGGCAACGCCCGCAGCTTCTCCGATGCGCAGCTGCGCGACGTGCTGCCCGGCTTCCGCGCGGAATGGACGCACACCGACGTCACCGCCGCACTGTACGCGCAGTCGATCGGCTGGGACCCGGTGGCGCGCATGCAGCACATCGACCTGTTCACCTGGCTGCGCGGGGACATCCTGGTCAAGGCCGACAAGATGACGATGGCCAACTCGCTGGAGCTGCGGGTGCCGTTCCTGGATCCCGAGGTGTTCGCCGTGGCGTCCCGGTTGCCGGTGGAGGCCAAGATCACCCGCACCACCACGAAGTACGCGTTGCGGCGGGCGCTGGAGCCGATCGTCCCGGCGCACGTGCTGCACCGGCCCAAGCTCGGCTTCCCGGTCCCGATCCGGCATTGGCTGCGCGCCGGCGAGCTGCTGGAGTGGGCCTACTCGATGGTGGCGTCGTCTCAGGCCGGTCACCTGGTGGACCTGGGCGCCGTGCGCCGGATGCTCGACGAGCACCGCAACGGCGTCAGCGATCACAGCCGCCGGCTGTGGACGGTGCTGATCTTCATGCTCTGGCACGCCATCTTCGTCGAGCACAGCGTGGTGCCGCAGATCGGCGAGCCGGTGTACCCGGTGCAGCTCTGAGCGCGTCTGCTCGGCAAAACGTCAGGCCAGCACCGCGGCGATCTCGGCGGCCGCGTCCTCGCCGTACGCGCCGGCCAGCCGGCTCTTGGCGACCTCGTGGTCCCAGGACCACTCCTGGGTTCCGGTGGATTCCAGCACCAGCACGGCGACCAGCGAGCCCAGCTGCGCCGAGCGTTCCAGGTTCAGCCCGGCGCTGCGCCCGGTCAGGAACCCGGCCCGGAATGCGTCGCCCACGCCGGTGGGGTCGGTTTGGCTGGTCTCGGGCACCACGCCGACGCGGGTGGTGGTGCCGTCGCGCTCGACGATGTCGACACCCTTGGCGCCCAGCGTGGTCACCCGCAGCCCGACCTTCTGCTGCACGTCCGCCTCCGACCAGCCGGTCTTGGACAGCAGCAGCTCCCACTCGTAGTCGTTGGTGAACAGGTAGGCGGCGCCGTCGACCAGCTTGTCGATCTCTTCGCCGGACAGCCGGGGCAGCTGCTGGGACGGGTCGGCGGCGAACGGCAGGCCCAGCTTGCGGCACTCCTCGGTGTGCACCACCATCGCCTCCGGGTCGTTGGCGCCGATGATCACCAGCTCCGGCTTGCCCAGCGACGACACCAGGTCGGCGAGCTTGATGTTGCGGGCCTCCGACATGGCGCCCGGATAGAAGGAGGCGATCTGGGCCATGTCCTGGTCGGTGGTGCACACGAACCGGGCGGTGTGCGCGGTCTGCGAGATCAGCACGTGGTCGCAGTTGACGCCGTGGCGCTGCAGCCAGTCGCGGTACTCGCCGAAGTCGTCGCCGGCCGCGCCGACCAGCGCGACGTCGCCGCCCAGCACCCCGATCGCGAAGGCGATGTTGCCGGCCACGCCGCCGCGGTGAATCACCAGGTCGTCGACCAAGAAGCTGAGGGACACCTTCTGCAGGTGCTCGGCCAGCAGGTGTTCGGAAAACCGGCCGGGGAAGCGCATCAGATTGTCGGTTGCAATCGACCCTGTCACCGCGATCGTCACGAAATCTCCATCCTTCGTTAGTAAGGTTATCTAGCTTACTCAGGTGTTTCGACCGTCGCTGCGTGCACGGTCGGTGCATGGTCTGCGCTAGCCTCCCTTAGGAACGACTTTGGGAACGGCTCAGCAACTCGACGGGCCGAACCCGCTCGCAGTCCCGTCACCACCGTAGGAGAACCACGATGGCAGGTCCGCACTCGCCGAACCACACCGTCGGCGGCCAAGGACCAACTCCCCCAAGCGAATCCCAGCCACTCGAGTTCCCGGACCACCCCAACGCCGGCGATACCGGCTACGCCGCGGCCCCGCAGGCGCCACCCGGTTCAGCCAATTATGCCGGTCCCCCACCCGCGCCCGCGCCGTACCCGCCGCGGCGATCCAAGCGGCGGCTGATCGTCGGCCTGGCGCTGGCCGTTGCGCTGGTCGCGGTGATGACGGTGGCCATCGTGTACGGGGTGCGCACCAACGGCGCCAACACCGGGGCGACGTTCTCCGAGGGCGCGGCCAAAACGGCGATCCAGGGCTATCTGGACGCGCTCGAGCATCGCGACATCGACGAGATCGCCCGCAACGCCCTGTGCGGCCTCTACGACGGCGTCCAGGACAAGCGGTCCGACCAGGCGCTGGCCAAGCTCAGCAGCGACGCGTTCCGCAAACAGTTCTCCGAGGTGCAGGTGACCTCGATCGACAAGATCGTCTACCTGTCGCAGTACCAGGCGCAGGCGTTGTTCAGCATGCGGGTGTCCCCGGTGAGCGGCGGCCCGGCGCGCGGGCAGGTGCAGGGCATCGCCCAGCTGCTGTTCCAGCGCGGCCAGATCATGGTGTGCTCGTACGTGCTGCGCACCGGCGGCTCGTACTAGAGGGCCTTCGCGATCAGCCGAAGGGTCTAGTTGAACGAGTCGCCGCAGGCGCAGGAGCCGGTGGCGTTGGGGTTGTCGATGGTGAACCCCTGCTTTTCGATGGTGTCCACGAAATCGATGGACGCGCCCTCGACATAGGGCGCGCTCATCCGGTCCACCGTCAGCGTCACACCCCCGAACTCCGCGGTCAGGTCGCCGTCCAGCGACCGGTCGTCGAAGAAGAGGTTGTAGCGCAGCCCAGCGCACCCACCCGGCTGGACCGCGATGCGCAGCGCCAGGTCGTCCCGGCCCTCCTGGTCCAGCAGGGACTTTGCCTTGGTGGCGGCGGCCTCGGTCAGGATCACGCCGTGGGTCTTGGCGTTCGACTCGTTTTGCACCGTCATTGCTTCTCCTACATGCCTCATCGTTGGGTGGCTTCGATCGGGCCCGGTATCGCCGGCGTGCGCACTGCGACCCGGACTTGGGCGAAAGTCCACTGCTTCAACGGTACCTTGACGGACCGCTATTCCCGAGTCGCGCCGCCGCAACCGAGGCCAGACCCATCAGCTGATTGGCGGCGTCGGCCTGGGCCAGCCGCGCCGATCCGGCGTGTTCGGCCATCGACAGCGCGGCCATGATGCCCGCCGAGCGCACGGTCGCGGTGTCCAGATCGACCTGGCCGGCCAGCACGATCACCGGAATCCCGCGCGGCCGGGCCGCGTCGGCGAGGAAACCCACCACCTTGCCGTGCAGCGACTGCTCGTCGAATCGGCCCTCGCCGGTGACGATCAACTCCGCCGTGTCCAGGTCGTCGGACAGCCGGGTGTGTTCGGCGATGATGGCCGCGCCCGACTCGCACCGGCCGCCCAGCGCCAACAGCCCGGCCCCGATGCCGCCGGCGGCGCCCGCGCCCGGCTCGGCGCTGACGTCGCGCCCGGCGACCGCCTCCAGGATCAGCGCCCAGGCCTGCAGCCGGACTTCCAGCGCCGCGACCGTGGCGGTGTCGGCGCCCTTCTGCGGCCCGAACACCCGGGCCGCCCCCCACGGGCCCAGCAGCGGGTATTCGGTGTCGGAGGCGGCGATCAGTTCGACGTTGCCCAGTTGCCGGCGGGCGGTGTCCAGGCCGCCGAGTTCGGCGATCATGCCCTGGCCGCCGTCGGTGCACGCGCTGCCGCCGAGTCCGACCACGATCCGGGTCGCCCCTACCCGCAGCGCCTCGGCGATCAGCTGGCCCACGCCTTTGCTGTGGGCCGCCATGGCGGTCTCCGGGGTGGGTGGACCGCCGAGCAGCGCCAACCCGCACGCCTGCGCGCACTCCAGGTAGGCGGTCGCCGACCCCCGATCGAAGACCCATTCGGCCTCCACCATGGCTTTCAGTGGCCCGGACACCCGCAGCCGGCGCGTCTCGCCCAGCCGGCTGGCCAGTACCTCGACGAAACCGGGACCGCCGTCGGACTGCGGGGCGACGATGAACCGGTCGCCGGGACGCGACCGCGTCCAGCCGGTCGCGATCGCGGCGGACGCCTCCAGCGCCGACATGCTGTCGGCATAACAGTCGGGCGCCACCAGAACTTGCATCGCGGGTAATTGAAGGCGGCCGGGGGCCAGGCTGGAGGCAGCATCATCCGAGGCCATCGACCCGTCGTCCATCAAAGGCAGCCGTTCATCACGTGTAAGAGTAGGGCCAACTGAGGCACTAACGCAGGTCTAATAGCAAGGCATTCCAGGCGAATTCCGGCGCGACCCGGCCGCGAAGTAACCTGGCCCCTGTGAAGCTGTTGGGCCGAAAGAAGGACCAGGACGAAGACCTCGACGAGCAGACCGCCGCGTCGGGCGGATCCGACGTTGCTGGCGCCGCGGACGCCGCGTCCCGCGAGCCGCGCCGGACCGGCCCGAAGGGTCGCCCCACCCCCAAGCGCAGCGAGGCCCGCCGCAACGCGCGCAAGGGGCCCGTCGCACCCGCACCGATGACCGCCTCCGAGGCGCGGGCCCGCCGCAAGACGTTGGCAGGCCCCAAGCTCAGCCGCGAGGAGCGCCGCGCCGACAAGGCCGCCAATCGCGCCCGCATGTCGGAGCGGCGGGAACGCATGATGGCCGGCGAGGAGGGCTACCTGCTGCCGCGCGACCAGGGCCCGGTCCGACGCTACGTGCGCGACATCGTGGACTCCCGGCGCAACCTGCTCGGCCTGTTCATGCCGTCGACGCTGTTCTTGATGTTCATCATGTTCGGCGTCCCGCAACTGCAGCTCTACATCTCTCCCGCAATGCTGGTGCTGATGGCAGTGATGAGTATCGACGGCCTGATCCTGGGCCGCAAGGTCAGCAGGATGGTCGACGCCAAGTTCCCCAACAACACCGAAAGCCGTTGGAAGCTAGGCCTTTACGCGGCCGGTCGGGCCTCGCAGATGCGGCGGTTGCGGGCGCCGCGGCCCCAAGTCAAGCACGGCAGCAGTGTCGATTAGACCTCACCCGAAAGCCGGCTGACACCGGTGCGCACTTTGGTGCTCGGCGGGATCAGGTCAGGCAAGTCGCAGTGGGCGGAGGAAGCCGTCGCCGACGGGCTGCCGGCCGGCCGGCGGGTTCGTTACCTGGCGCCCGGGCCGCCCGGCGTGCACGATGCGGCCTGGGCGCACCGGGTCGCCGAGCATCGCGACCGGCGCCCCGCGCACTGGTCGACGATCGAAACCGACGACATCGCAACCGAATTGCGCCGCTGTCCGCAGGTCCCCACCCTGGTCGACGACCTGGGCGGCTGGCTGACCGGCATGCTGGACCGGCACGACGGATGGCAGGGCGGCTCGGTGACCGCCCCGGTCGACGACCTGCTGGCCGCGGTCGCCGAGTTCGCCGCCGCGCTGGTGCTGGTCAGCCCGGAGGTGGGGCTGACTGTGGTGCCGGCCACCGCGTCCGCGCGCCGGTTCGCCGACGAGCTGGGCAGCCTCAACCAGCGCCTCGCGCGGCTGTGCGACCGGGTGGTGCTGGTGGTGGCCGGCCAGCCGGTGCCGATCAAAACGCCGGGGGTCTGATGGAATTCGCGACCGTCTCGCCGCCCGACCCGGGCGCGGCCGCCGCCGCCCGGGCGCGGCAGGACACCCTGACCAAACCGCGCGGCGCGCTAGGCCGGCTGGAGGATCTGTCGGTGTGGATCGCGGCCTGCCAGGGGCAGTGCCCGCCGCGGCAGTTCGAGCGGGCCCGGGTGGTGGTGTTCGCCGGTGATCACGGCGTCGCCCGGTGCGGCGTCTCGGCCTACCCGCCGGAGGTGACGGCCCAGATGGTCGCCAACTTCGACGCGGGCGGCGCCGCGATCAACGCGCTGGCCGGCGTCGCCGGGGCGAGCGTGCGCGTGGCGGACCTGGCGGTGGACGCAGACCCGCCCGACGATCGGATCGGCGCGAACAAGGTCCGCCGCGGTAGCGGCGACATCACGGTGCAGGACGCGTTGACCGCTGAGGAGACCGAGCGGGCGCTGTCCGCGGGTGCGGCCATCGCCGACGAGGAGGTCGACGCCGGCGCGGACCTGCTGATCGCCGGCGACATGGGGATCGGAAACACCACGGCCGCAGCGGTATTGGTGGCGGCGCTGACCAACGTCGAGCCGGTCGTGGCGGTGGGGTTTGGCACCGGCATCGACGACGCCGGGTGGGCGCGGAAGACGGCCGCGGTGCGCGACGCGCTCTTTCGGGCGCGACGGGTATTGCCCGACCCGGTCGCGCTGCTGCGCTGCGCCGGAGGCGCGGATCTGGCTGCGCTGGCGGGTTTTTGCGCGCAGGCCGCGGTGCGGCGCACCCCGCTGCTGCTCGACGGCATGGCGGTGACGGCGGCCGCGCTGGTCGCCGAGCACCTGGCGCCGGGCGCCCGGCTGTGGTGGCAGGCCGGGCACCGCTCCACCGAGCCGGGTCATGCGCTGGCGCTGACCGCGCTGGATCTGGAGCCGATTCTCGACCTGCGCATGCGGCTCGGTGAGGGCACCGGCGCCGCGCTGGCGCTGCCCATCGTGCGGGCCGCGGTGGCGGCCCTGTCGTCGATGGCGACCTTCGCCCAGGCCGGCGTGTCCGACCCGTCGACTCACCCGTGATGCGTTCGCTGGCAACGGCTTTCGCGTTCGGCACGGTGCTGCCCATGCCGGCCGGCGGCCGCGGGCCGATGGGCCGCGGCGCCATGACGGCGCTGCCGGTGGTGGGCCTCGCGCTGGGGGCGCTGGCCGCCGCCGTGGCGTGGGGCGGCGCGGTGGTGTTCGGCCGGTCCAGCCCGCTGGGCGGGCTGCTCGCCGTGGCCGCGCTGCTGTTGATCACCCGCGGCCTGCACATCGACGGCGTCGCCGACACGGCCGATGGCCTGGGCTGCTACGGCCCCCCGGACCGCGCGCGGGCGGTGATGCGGGACGGCTCGACCGGACCGTTCGGCGTGGCCGCCGTCGTCGTGGTGGTGATCGCGCAGGCGCTGGCGTTCTCCGCGCTCGCGGCGGGGCGGCCGGTTCCGGTCGGGGTGGCCGTGGCGGTGTTCGCCGGCCGGGTCGCCGCGGTGCTGGCCTGCCGTCGGACGGTGCCGGCGGCCGCCGGCAGCTCGCTGGGCGCCGCCGTCGCCGGCAGTCAGCCGGCGGCGGTGGCGGCGGCCTGGGTCGCGGTGCTTCTCGGCATGTCGCTGGTGGCCGGGCCGCGGCCGTGGCACGGACCGGTCGCGGTGCTGCTGGGCCTGGGCTGCGGCGGGGTGCTGGTGCGGCATTGCGTGCGCCGCTTCGGCGGCATCAGCGGTGACGTGCTGGGCGCGGCGATCGAGCTGACCGCGACGGTGAGCGCGGTAGCGCTCGCGGCCCTGGTGCGCGTCTAGCCCGCGCCGGCTCGGCTCGGCCGGCCGGCCGTGCCGGCTCGGCGGCTCAGCAACCCGCCGAGCGTGAAACTAGCTTCACGGTCGGAGCCCAGCGTGAAACTAACTTCACGCTCGCGGGCGAGCCGACAGTCGCGGGCGAGCCGACAGTCGCGGGCGGGGCGCCGACAGTCGCGGGCAGCCGGCGCCCGCGGGGCGCGAGCCCGCAAATCAGCCGAGCCGGGTCATCCAGCCGTGGGTGTCGGCGAAGGTGCCCCGCTGAATCCCGGTGAGCGTGTCGCGCAATGCCATCGTCACTTCGCCGGGCTGGCCGTCGGCGATGGTGAACTCCGTCTCGCCGTACTTGACTTGCGACACCGGCGTGATGACGGCGGCGGTGCCGCAGGCGAACACCTCGGTGATCTCACCGGCGGCGGCCTTCTTCTGCCACTCGTCGATGTCGATCTTGCGTTCCTCGACGGCGAAGCCGGCGTCAATTGCCAACTGCAGCAACGAGTCTCGCGTGATACCGGGCAGCAGCGAGCCGGACAGCTCGGGGGTGACCAGCCGCGCCGAGCCGCCGCTGCCGAACACGAAGAAGATGTTCATCCCGCCCATCTCCTCGACGAAGCGCCGCTCGACGGCGTCCAGCCACACCACCTGGTCGCAGCCGTTGGCCGCGGCCTCGGCCTGCGCGGACAGCGAGGCCGCGTAGTTGCCGCCGAACTTGGCCGCACCGGTGCCGCCCGGGCTGGCCCGCACGTACTCCGTCGACACCCAGACGGTGACCGGACTGATGCCGCCCTTGAAGTAGGCGCCGGCCGGGGAGGCGATCAGCAGGTAGCGGTATTGCTTGGAGGGCCGCACCCCGAGCCCGGGCTCGGTGGCGATGACGAACGGCCGCAGATACAGCGCCTCTTCGCCGCCGGCGGCCGGTACCCAGGCGTTGTCGACGGCGATCAGCTGGCGCAGCGATTCCAGGAACAGCTCCTCGGGCAGCTCGGGAATCGCCAGCCGCCGCGCCGAGGACCGCAACCGGGCGGCGTTGGCCTGGGCGCGAAACGACACGATGGAGCCGTCCGCCCAGCGGTAGGCCTTGAGCCCTTCGAAGATCTCCTGCGCGTAGTGCAACACGATCGCCGACGGGTCCAGCTCGATCGGGCCGTACGGGATGACGCGCGCGTCATGCCAGCCCCGTCCGGCCTCGGTCTCGTCGTACTCGATCGACACCATGTGGTCGGTGAAGTATTTGCCGAAACCCGGCTCGGCCAGGATGGTTTCGCGTTCGGCGTCGGTCGCCGGACGTGTCGAGCGCGAAACCGTGAACTCGAGGGAGCCACTGGTCATCCGCTGATTGTATATCCGGGCGTCCGATCCGATTTTGCCCGCGCGACCGCGCCGCTACCGGGTTTTCACCGCGACGAACGGGGGCCGCACCACCTCGCACGTGGCGGCGCGGCCGCGGACGTCGACGGTGACTTTCTGACCGTCCCGCACGTCGGCGTCGGTGTCGATCAGCGCCAGCGCGATCCCGGCCTGCAGCGTCGGGGAGAACGTGCCCGAGGTGGTCACCCCGAC
The DNA here is from genome assembly GCF_025821985.1 of Mycobacterium timonense. Lineage (NCBI taxonomy): Bacteria > Bacillati > Actinomycetota > Actinomycetes > Mycobacteriales > Mycobacteriaceae > Mycobacterium > Mycobacterium timonense. The sequence goes on from NZ_JACKSY010000046.1 coordinate 70,358, forward strand.
CGGCGTGTCACCGACGAGTACCGTCAGCCCGGCCCGCAGCACGCCGCGGCCCACCATCCGCAGCCCGCGCAGCAGCCGTCGCGGCCCGGCCTCCTTCTCGGCCAGCAGCGCGTCGCGGCCGAAGAACGCCTCCTTTTTCCAGCCGATCGCCCAGCCGCATCGGGCCTGTAGCGGCGAAATGTCCGGTGACAGCTCATGGCCGTGCAGCGGGTAACCCATCTCGGTGCGCAGCGTGTCGCGGGCACCCAGGCCGGCCGGTTGGCCGCCGGCCTGCGACACCGCCGCGGCCAGGGCGTCGAACACCACGCCGGCGGACTCCCACGGCGGCAGCAGCTCGTAGCCGTGCTCGCCGGTGTAGCCGGTGCGGCAGACGCGCACCGGCACCTGCCGGAAGGAGGTGTCGGCGTAGGCCATGTAATCCATGTCGCTCGGCAGCCCCAGCTCGGCGAGCACGTCGGCCGAGCGCGGCCCCTGCACGGCCAGCACGGCATACGAGCGATGCAGGTTACTGACGGTCACCCCGGCCGAGGCGGCGCCCTGCAGCGCCTCGACCACGGCGGCGGTGTTGGCGGCGTTGGGCACCAAAAAGATCTCGTCGTCGTCGACGTAGTAGGCGATCAGGTCGTCGATGACTCCCCCGGATTCGTTGCAGCACAACGTGTATTGCGCCTTGCCCGGCCCGATCCGGTTCAGGTCGTTGGTGAGCGCCGAGTTGACGAACCGCGCCGCGCCCGTCCCGCGGACCAGCGCCTTGCCCAGATGGCTGACGTCGAACAGGCCGACGGCGTTGCGCGTGGCGTTGTGCTCGCTGACGGTGCCCGCATACGACACCGGCATCAGCCAACCCCCGAACTCGGCGAAACTGGCGCCCAGGTCGCGGTGGCGGTCTTCCAGCGGTCCGTGCAGCAGGTCGGCTTCGTTGCTCACGACTTCTCACCCTAGCCAGCCGCGACCGGCGGACCGTTAGGGTGATGCGGATGAGCACAGAACCCGGTTACGCCTCCCCCGTCGTCAACGTCGCCTCCTCGCTGCCCCGCCGCGCCGCCGCGTCCACCGTGCTGATCGTGCCCGTCGTCTCCACCGGCGACGACGACAAGCCGGGCGCCGTCGTCGCGCCGGCCGGGTCGTTCCTGTCCTCCGACGCGGTCGCCGAGATCGAATCCGGCCTGCGGGCGCTGGCGGCCACCGGCGGCGCCGAACAACTGCACCGGCTGGTGGTGGGATCGCTGCCGGTGTCCAGCGTGCTGACCGTCGGCCTGGGCAAGCCGCGATCCGAGTGGCCGGCCGACACCGTCCGCCGTGCCGCGGGGGTGGCCGCGCGGTCGCTGTCCAACACCGAGACGGTGTTCACCACGCTGGCGGCGCTGCCCGGCGAGGGCGTGGCCTCGGCCGCCGTCGAGGGCCTGATCCTGGGCAGCTACCGGTTCACCGAATTCCGCAGCGCCAAGACCGCCCCGAAAGACAAAGGGCTGCAAAAGATCACGGTGCTGGCCACCGCCAAGGACGCCAAGCAGGAGGTCGCGCACGGTGCGGCCGTCGCGACCGCGGTCGCCACCGCCCGCGATCTGGTCAACACCCCGCCCAGCCACCTGTTTCCCGACGAATTCGCCAAGCGGGCAAGGGCTTTGGGTGAGTCCGTCGGCCTCGAGGTGGAGGTGATCGACGAGAAGGCGCTGCAAAAGGGCGGCTACGGAGGGATTCTGGGCGTCGGCCAGGGTTCGTCGCGCCCGCCGCGGCTGGTGCGGCTGATCCACCGCGGTTCGCGGCTGGCCAAGAAATCCAAGCAGGCGAAAAAAGTGGCGCTAGTCGGCAAGGGTGTCACCTTCGACACCGGCGGCATCTCGATCAAGCCGGCGGCCTCGATGCATCACATGACCTCGGACATGGGCGGGGCCGCCGCCGTCATCGCCACCGTGGCGCTGGCCGCGCGGCTGCAGCTGCCGATCGACGTGATCGCCACCGTGCCGATGGCGGAGAACATGCCGTCGGGCACCGCGCAGCGGCCCGGCGACGTGCTGACGCAGTACGGCGGCACCACCGTCGAGGTGCAGAACACCGACGCCGAGGGCCGGCTGATCCTGGCCGACGCCATCGTGCGGGCCTGCGAGGACAACCCGGACTACCTGATCGAGACCTCCACGCTGACCGGCGCGCAGACCGTCGCGCTGGGCGCCCGGATCCCCGGCGTGATGGGCAGCGACGAGTTCCGCGACCGGGTCGCGGCGATCTCGCAGCGGGTCGGTGAGAACGGCTGGCCGATGCCGCTGCCCGACGAGCTCAAGGAGGACCTGAAGTCCACGGTGGCCGACCTGTCGAACATCAGCGGGCAGCGCTTCGCCGGCATGCTGGTGGCCGGCGTGTTCCTGCGCGAGTTCGTCGCCGACGGGGTGGGCTGGGCGCACATCGACGTGGCCGGCCCGGCCTACAACACCGGCAGCCCGTGGGGTTATTCGCCCAAGGGCGCCACCGGGGTGCCGACGCGCACCATGTTCGCGGTGCTCGAAGACATCGCCGCGAACGGCTAAGCGCCCCAGCGTGATTCCGCCGCGCCCGTCGAGCGTCATTCCGCCGCGCCTGTCGAGCGTCATTCCGCCGCGCCCGTCGAGCGTCACGCTGGCGTGGCTCGGCCCGCCGGGCGCCACGCTGGCGTGACGCTCGGCGGCCGAGGAAAGCTCGCGAACTACTTCGTCAGCACGACATGGCCACCGCGTCGGAGGCCATGAGCTAGGTCACCTGATTCGGCTCCTGCCGTTCGGCCAGCGCCGCCAGCCGCAGCAGGCACTCCTGGTTTCGGGGGTAAACCGCCAGCAGCGCAAGCTGATTCGGGATCAGCCGTACCGATCCGCGGGCCGGCACTTCGATCATCTCCACCCGGCATCCCACCCGGGTTGCGTGCAGCCGCAAGGTGATTCGCGCGGCGCCCAGGGGTCCCAGGTGGGCGCGCAGCACCAGCTCGTGTGGGGGGTCGGAGCGCTCCACCACCGTCGCGTCGTTGATGACGAGCGGCCACACCCCGACGGAATGCCGGATCGAGGCGCCGGGATTCGGCCAGTCCGCATCCACCGCGCGGGTGCGGCTGTTGCCCACCACCCATTGCGTGTAGGTCCAGCCCTGGGCAATTACCTCCCAGACCCGCTCACACGGCGCGGCGACCTCGCGCGTGGCAGTAATCACCGGCCCACCCCTTCACGTCTTTGGTTTGGGCCGCGGATACCCGCGATTCGGTGGGTTACTCGCCGCCCGGGTCGGGTTTACCGGGGGCACGCGGCGGTTAATCTGCTATCGCTCGGCCCGGACAGGGCCCGACGAGAAAGGCGAAACCATGACGGTGCGACGGCTGATCATCGGTGTGGGCGCCGTGCTGTTGCTGGCCGGAGTCATCGGGCTGCTGGCGCCGGTGTCGGTTTCCGACGGCAACGGCCACTCCATCGGATGCGGGAACGCGGTCGTGACGGATCTTTCCGCGGCCCGCAACGCCAACGACAACAGCGTGGCCAACGTTCCGATCCTCAACCAGATCGTCCCGCACACCGACTATGTGGCGCAGTGCCAGTCCTCGGTGGGCGGCCGGCGCGCGTGGACGATACCGCTGGCGGTGCTGGGCATCATCGCGATCGGCGCGACGCTACTGACCGGGCGCCGCGGCGCGGCCACCGGCGCTTAACCAAAGGACGCTTCGCCTCAGACGTTAGCCTCGGACGTTTAGCCTCAGATCACCCGCAGCCGCGCGGCATTGCGCAACCCCTGCGGCATCACCCGCGAAAGGCCGTACAGCGCATAGGCTTCCGGCGCCACCGGGCGGATCGGCTTCTTCTTCTGCACCGACGACAGGATGGCGTCGGCCACCTTGTCGGGCCCGTAGTGGCGCAGCGCGAACATCTTTCCCAGCTGCCCGCGCCGGTCGTCGACCCGTTCGGCCCGGGCGCCCGCCGGCGCGTCGAATCTGGTGGTGTTGATGATGTTGGTGTCGATCAGGCCCGGGCAGATGGTGGTCAGTCCCACCCCGGCGGCGTCGAGTTCGGCGCGCAGGCAGTCGGAGAACATGAAGGTCGCCGCCTTGGACGTGCAGTAGGCGCTCAGCGACTGCAGCGGGGCGTAGGCGGCCATCGACGATACGTTGACGAGGTGACCGCCGGTGCCGCGCTGCACCATTCGCCGCGCGAACGACCGGCAGCCGTTGACCACCCCGCCCAGGTTGACCGCGAGCACCCGGTCGAACTCCTCGGCGGGGGTGTCCAGGAATCCGCCCGCCTGCCCGATGCCGGCGTTGTTGACGACGATGTCGGGCACGCCGTGCGCGGCGCTGACCCGCTCGGCGAACTCCTCCACCGCCTGCGCGTCGGACACGTCGAGCACGTAGGCGTGCGCGACGCCGCCGCGGCCGGCGATCTCGGCGGCGGTGGCCTTGACGGCCGCCTCGTCGATATCGCTGACGATCAGCTCGGCGCCTTCGCGGGCGAAGGCGAACGCGGTCGCCCGGCCGATGCCGCTGCCGGCGCCGGTGACCGACACCAGGGTGTCGCCGAACGCCTTGCGGGGACGCCCCACCTGCGCGCGCAGCAGCGCGCGGCTGGCCGGCTTGCCCTCGGCCATATCGGCGAAGTCGTGCACCGCCGCGGCCATCACCTGCGGATGCGACATCGGCGAGAAGTGTCCGGCCCGGATGTCGCGACGCCACAGCCGCGGCACGAACCGCGGCGTGTGGTCGTAGCCGTACGGCCGCACGTACCGGTCCTCGGTGTTGACGATCAGCTGCACCGGCACGTCGATGACGGCCACACCCTGTTTGCGGATGGCAAACGAGCGAAAGTAGTTGGCGGGATAGGTTTTCACCGAGCGTGCCGCGTCGGCGGCCAGGCGGTCGGAGTGGTGGATCTGCTCGATGGGAATGTTGTCGACGGCGTTGCGCCGCAGCGCCGGGATCGACAGGGTGAGCCGCAGGGCCAACGGCGCGAGCACCGGGATGGACAGCAGGATCATGTAGCTCAGCCGCAACGCCTGGCCGAGCGCGCGGGCGAACGCGCGCGGCCGCCAGGGCGCCCGCAGTCCGCTGAAGATGTAGTCGACCAGCTGGTCCTGGCTGGGCCCGGACACCGAGGTGAAGGTGGCGACCCGGTCGTTGGCGCCGGGACGCTTGAGGTAGTGCCACACCCCGACCGAGCCCCAGTCGTGGGCCAGCACGTGTACGGGCCCGCCCGGGCTGAGTTCGCCGATCACCGCGGCGAAGTCGTCGGCGAAGCGGTCCATGCGGTAGGCCGACACCGGCTTGGGCGCCGACGACGCACCGACCCCGCGGTTGTCGTAGCGCAGGATCCGGAACCGCTCGGCCAGCAGCGGAACGACCCCGTCCCACAGCACGTGCGAGTCGGGAAAGCCGTGCACCAGCACGACGGTCGGGCCCTCGGGGTTGCCCTCGTCGTAGACCGCGATGCGGGTGCCGTCGGCGCTGTGCACGAAATGCTGGGGCGAGTGTTGTGGTGCCGGCATCGGACCTCCCCGGTCTGGCTCCCGCTGTGGGCCGCGGCGCTGGGGCCGCGGTGGCCACACGGTAGCAAGCGTGACCGGGGTCACCCGAGCCGCGAGCCGGATCTGCCCTGGATGTGTGCCGGCGCGGGCGCAGTGACAGGATAGTTTTGGATTGCGACTTCGCCTTCCGCGAGCGAGCTGATCGACCCGCCCCGACCCACGAGCGATCGAGGAGTCAGAAGAGATGGCCTTCTCCGTCCAGATGCCGGCACTCGGTGAGAGCGTCACCGAGGGGACGGTCACCCGCTGGCTCAAGCAGGAAGGGGACACGGTCGAACTCGACGAGCCGCTGGTCGAGGTGTCCACCGACAAGGTCGACACCGAGATCCCGTCGCCTGCCGCGGGTGTGCTGACCAAGATCATCGCCCAGGAAGACGACACCGTGGAGGTGGGCGGCGAACTGGCCGTGATCGGCGACGCGGCCGACGACGCCGCCGCCGGCGGCGGGGCGCAGGCCCCCAGCCAGCCGAGCCAGCCGCAAGCACCGGCCCAGCCCGAGCCCCAGGCCCAGGCCCAGCCCGAGGCCCCGGCCCAGCCGCAGGCGCCGGCCCAGCCGGCGCCGCAGGAGTCCGGTGGCGGCGCCGCCACCCCGGTGTTGATGCCCGAGCTGGGCGAGTCGGTGACCGAGGGCACCGTGACCCGCTGGCTCAAGAAGGTCGGGGATTCGGTCCAGGTCGACGACGCGCTGGTCGAGGTGTCCACCGACAAGGTCGACACCGAGATCCCGTCGCCGGTGGCCGGCGTGCTGATCAGCATCACGGCCGAGGAGGACAGCACCGTGCCGGTCGGCGGCGAGCTGGCCCGCATCGGCACCGGCGCCCAGGCGCCCGCCCCCGCTGCGCCCCAACCCCCGCCGGCCCCCAAGCCCGAACCGAAACCCGAACCGGCACCCCAACCCCAGGCGCAGCCCGCGCCCCAGCCACAGCCACAGCCACAAGCCCAGCCGGCGCCCGAGCCGAAAGCCCAACCGGCTCAAGCCCAACCGGCTCAAGCCCAGCCGGCCGCCGGCGGCGAGGGCACCCCCTACGTGACACCGCTGGTGCGAAAGCTGGCCGCCGAGAACAACATCGACCTGTCGTCGATCACCGGCACCGGCGTGGGTGGTCGCATCCGCAAGCAAGACGTCCTGGCCGCCGCCGAGCAGAAGCAGCGGCAACAACAGGCCGCCGCCCAGCCGTCGGCCGCACCGGCCCCCGCGGCCGCCGAGGCCCGCAAGCCCGCCGCGCCGACGCCGGCGCCGGCGCTGGCGCACCTGCGCGGCACCACCCAGAAGGCCAGCCGGATCCGTCAGATCACCGCGGCCAAGACGCGCGAATCCCTGCTTGCCACAGCCCAACTCACCCAGACCCATGAGGTCGACATGACCAGGCTGGTCGGATTGCGGGCCCGGGCCAAGGCGGCGTTCGCCGAGCGCGAGGGGGTGAACCTGACGTTCCTGCCGTTCATCGCCCGCGCGGTGATCGACGCGCTGAAGATCCACCCCAACATCAACGCCAGTTACAACGAGGAAACCAAGGAGATCACCTACTACGACGCCGAGCACCTCGGCTTCGCGGTCGACACCGAACAGGGGCTGCTGTCCCCCGTCGTGCACAACGCCGGCGACCTGTCGCTGGCCGGGCTGGCCCGGGCGATCGCCGACATCGCCGCGCGCGCCCGGTCGGGCAACCTCAAGCCCGACGAGCTGTCCGGCGGCACCTTCACGATCACCAACATCGGCAGCCAGGGCGCGCTGTTCGACACCCCGATCCTGGTCCCGCCGCAGGCCGCCATGCTGGGCACCGGGGCGATCGTCAAGCGGCCGCGGGTGATCGTCGACGAGTTCGGCAACGAGTCGATCGGCGTGCGCTCCGTCTGCTACCTGCCGCTGACCTACGACCACCGGCTGATCGACGGCGCCGACGCCGGCCGCTTCCTGACCACCATCAAGCACCGGCTCGAAGAGGGAGCATTCGAGGCCGACCTCGGGCTGTGAGAAGGGCGGTCGAACGTTGGCTCGCGCTGGGCAAAAGGCCGTCATCGCCATTGCGGGTTCGTCCGGCCTGATCGGCTCGGCGCTGGCGGCGGCCCTGCGCGCCGACGACCATCGGGTGCTGCGCATCGTGCGCCGGGCACCGGCGAACGGCGACGAGCTGTCCTGGAATCCCGAGAGCGGCGATCTGGATCCCGACGCGCTGCGCGGCGTCGACGCCGTCGTCAACCTGTGCGGGGTGAACATCGGCAAGCGGCGATGGTCGGGGGCCTTCAAACAGAGCCTGCGCGACAGCCGCATCACCCCCACCGAGGTCCTCGCGCACGCCGTCGCCGACGCCGGGGTGGCGACCCTGGTCAACGCCAGCGCGGTGGGCTTCTACGGCAACACCAAGGACCGCGTGGTCGACGAAAACGACCGCGCCGGAACCGGTTTCCTGGCCCAGCTGTGCCAGGACTGGGAGGCGGCCACGCTGCCGGCGCAGTACGGCGGCGCCCGGGTGGTGCTGGCCCGCACCGGCCTGGTGTTCTCCCCCGCCGGTGGCGCGCTGGGCCGGCTGCGGCCCCTGTTCCGCACCGGCCTGGGCGCCCGGCTGGGCAGTGGGCGGCAGTACATGTCGTGGATCACGCTGGAAGACGAGGTGCGGGCCCTGCTGTTCGCGATCTTCGAGCCCGCGCTGTCCGGCCCGGTGAACATGACCGGGCCGGCCCCGGTCACCAACGCCGAATTCACCACCGCGTTCGGGCGGGCGGTCAACCGCCCGACCCCGTTGATGCTGCCCGGTTTCGCCGTCCGCGCCGCGCTCGGGGAGTTCGCCGACGAGGGCCTGCTGACCGGCCAGCGCGCCATCCCCGCCGCGCTGGAGCGCACCGGATTCGTGTTCCACCACAACACCATTGGCGAGGCGCTGGGCTACGCCACCGCCCGGCCCGCCCACGACTGACCCCGCCCGGATTGGGCCCGACCGGGCCGGGCCGAGTACCGTCGCGAACGTGATCGATTCCATCCGGTCCAGCCGCGCCCTGATCGATGTCCGCCGGCTCGGCACCGTCGACTACCGCGCGGCCTGGCAGCAGCAGCGCGACCTGGCCGACGCCCGGGTCGCCGGCGGCCCCGACACGTTGCTGTTGCTGCAACACCCGGCGGTGTACACCGCGGGCCGGCGCACCGAACCGCACGAGCGGCCGCTGGACGGCACGCCCGTGGTCGACACCGACCGGGGCGGCAAGATCACCTGGCACGGGCCCGGCCAGTTGGTCGGCTATCCGATCATCGGCCTAGCCGAACCGCTGGACGTGGTCGACTACGTGCGACGGCTGGAGGAGGCGCTGATCAAGGTGTGCGCCGATCTGGGCCTGGACACGGTCCGCGTGCCGGGCCGCTCCGGGGTGTGGGTGCCGGGCGACGCCGGCCGGCCCGACCGCAAGGTGGCCGCCATCGGGGTGCGGGTGTCCCGCGCCACCACCCTGCACGGATTCGCGCTGAACTGCGACTGCGACCTGGGTGCCTTCAGCGCCATTGTGCCGTGCGGCATCAGCGACGCCGGGGTGACGTCGCTGACGGCCGAACTGCGCCGCCCGGTCGCGGTCGACGACGTCGTGACGTCGGTCGCCGACCTCGTCTGCGACGCCCTGGACGGGGTGCTGCCGGTGCGTGAGCACTCACCCGGCGCCCGCGTAGCATCGGCGATGTGACTGTCGCACCCGAGGGACGCAAACTGCTGCGCCTGGAAGTGCGCAACGCCGACACCCCGATCGAGCGCAAACCGCCGTGGATCCGGGTGCGGGCCCGGATGGGGCCGGAATACACCGAGCTCAAGAGCCTGGTCCGGCGCGAGGGGCTGCACACGGTCTGCGAAGAGGCCGGCTGCCCCAACATCTTCGAATGCTGGGAGGACCGCGAGGCCACCTTCCTGATCGGCGGCGACCAGTGCACCCGTCGCTGCGACTTCTGCCAGATCGACACCGGCAAGCCCGCCGAGCTGGACCGCGACGAGCCCCGCCGGGTGGCCGACAGCGTGCGCACGATGGGGCTGCGCTACGCCACGGTCACCGGGGTGGCCCGCGACGACCTGCCCGACGGCGGCGCCTGGCTGTACGCCGAGACGGTGCGCGCCATCAAGGAGCTCAACCCGTCGACCGGTGTCGAGCTGTTGATCCCCGACTTCAACGGCCGGCCCGACCGGCTCGCCGAGGTGTTCGGGTCGCGCCCGGAAGTGTTGGCGCACAACGTCGAAACGGTGCCGCGGATCTTCAAACGGATCCGCCCGGCCTTCACCTACCGGCGCAGCCTGGACGTGCTGACCGCGGCCCGCGAGGCCGGGCTGGTCACCAAGAGCAACCTCATCCTCGGCCTGGGCGAAACCCCCGACGAGGTGCGCACCGCGCTGGCCGACCTGCGCGGCGCCGGCTGCGACATCATCACCATCACCCAGTACCTGCGCCCGTCGGCCCGCCACCACCCGGTCGAGCGCTGGGTGAAGCCGGAGGAATTCGTCGAGTTCGCGCGGCATGCCGAAGAGCTGGGCTTCTCCGGGGTGCTGGCCGGGCCGCTGGTGCGCTCGTCGTACCGCGCTGGGCGGCTCTACCGGCAGGCCGCCCGCGCCCGCGCCTAGCCGCCACGGCGCTACGTATTCTTTGACTATGGCTAAATCCCGCTCTGCCGCCGACAACAAGGCGGCCCGCGCGCAGGCGCAGGCCGCCCGCAAGGCCGCCGCGCGCGAGCGCCGCGCCCAGTTGTGGCAGGCGTTCAACATCCAGCGCCAGGAGGACAAGCGCCTGCTGCCCTACATGATCGGCGCCTTCCTGCTGGTCGTGGGCGTGTCGGTGGCTGTGGGCGTCTGGGCCGGCGGGCTGACCATGATCACCTTGATCCCGTTCGGCGTGGTGCTGGGCGCGCTGGTCGCCTTCATCGTGTTCGGGCGCCGCGCGCAGAAATCGGTGTACCGCAAGGCCGAGGGCCAAACCGGCGCGGCGGCATGGGCTTTGGACAATCTGCGCGGCAAGTGGCGGGTGACCCCCGGGGTGGCGGCGACCGGCCACTTCGACGCCGTGCACCGCGTCATCGGCCGGCCGGGCGTGATCCTGGTCGGCGAGGGCTCGCCGACCCGGGTGCGGCCGCTGCTGGCGCAGGAGAAAAAGCGCACCGCCCGGCTGATCGGCGACGTGCCGATCTACGACATCATCGTCGGCAACGGCGAAGACGAGGTGCCGCTGGCCAAGCTGGAGCGCCACCTGACCCGGCTGCCGGCCAACATCACCGTCAAGCAGATGGACACCCTGGAGTCGCGGCTGGCCGCCCTGGGGTCGCGGGCCGGGGCCGCCGTCATGCCCAAGGGCCCGCTGCCCAACGCCGGCAAGATGCGCGGGGTGCAGCGCACCGTCCGCCGCAAGTAGCTCCCGCGCCGATCGCAAAGCGCGGCCGGGCGCGGCGGGTCGCCGCCATCGGCAGAGCTCAGCGCCGCACCACGGCCGTCGCGGTCAGCCGGTCCTGCAGGCCGCGGCCGTCCCAGTCGGTGAACAACGCCGGCACCACCGTCCCGACCAGCACACCGCGCACCACCGCGCGGCCGGTGCCGACCAGCCCCCGCCCGTCCACCGTCACCACCTGCAGCCGCAACACCAGCTGGCCGGGCGTGAAGCCGAACAGCCGCACCGAGACCACCCCCAGCAGAAACCAGATCACCAGCACGCTGGTGGCCAGGGCCGATGCCGAGAACCAGCCCAACCGCATGGCCAGCGCCGCCAGCCCGTAGGAGATCAGCCAGTCGATCATCAACGCACCCAGCCGGGGCCCCATCGGCGCCAACGAGCCGGGCCCGCGCTGCGGCAGGCCGAGCTTTTCGCCCGGATATGCGGATCGCGATTCCGGCGTCATCGCCCCGGACCGGCGTCGCGGCGCCCGGCGGTCCGGCACCGGCGGGACGGGCAGACGGTGCGCCGCGCGAACAGAAAAGATACGATCTTGCGATCCATGGCCCCACAATAGAACCCGCCGCCGACGCGGCCACTTTTTGCGTGTGGCATGGTCACGTAACGTGCGCGCAACATCGGGTTGACTGACGGGCAACATCTGCTCCATAGCGTCAGGCCGCGGATCTCACCAAGTAAAGGAGCATTCTGTGACGGAAACGACGCCCGACGACGTCTTCAAACTCGCCAAGGACGAGAAAGTCGAATTTGTCGACGTCCGGTTCTGTGACCTACCCGGCATCATGCAGCACTTCACAATCCCGGTTTCGTTTTTCGACGAGAGCGTCTTCGAGGACGGCCTGGCCTTCGACGGCTCGTCCATTCGCGGATTCCAGTCCATTCACGAATCCGACATGTTGCTCCTGCCGGACCCGGCCACGGCCCAGATCGACCTGTTCCGCGAGGCCAAGACGCTGAACCTGAACTTCTTCGTGCACGACCCGTTCACCCTCGAGCCGTACTCGCGCGACCCGCGCAACATCGCCCGCAAGGCGGAGAACTACCTGATCTCCACCGGTGTGGCCGACACCGCGTACTTCGGCGCCGAGGCCGAGTTCTACATCTTCGACTCGGTGAGCTTCGACTCGCGCACCAACGGCTCGTTCTACGAGATCGACGCCATCTCGGGCTGGTGGAACACCGGCTCGCCCAACGAGCTCGACGGCAGCCCCAACCGCGGCTACAAGGTCCGCCCCAAGGGGGGCTACTTCCCCGTCGCCCCCGTCGACCACTACGTCGACCTGCGCGACCAGATGCTGTCCAACCTGATCAAGGCCGGCTTCAGCCTGGAGAAGGGCCACCACGAGGTGGGCACCGGCGGCCAGGCCGAGATCAACTACAAGTTCAACACGCTGCTGCACGCGGCCGACGACATGATGCTCTACAAGTACATCGTCAAGAACACCGCGTGGCAGAACGGCAAGACCGTTACGTTCATGCCCAAGCCGCTGTTTGGGGACAACGGCTCCGGCATGCACACCCATCAGTCGCTGTGGAAGGACGGCAGCCCGCTGATGTACGACGAGACGGGCTACGCCGGTCTGTCGGACACCGCGCGGCACTACATCGGCGGCCTGCTGCACCACGCGCCGTCGCTGCTGGCGTTCACCAACCCGACGACGAACTCCTACAAGCGCCTGGTGCCGGGCTTCGAGGCGCCGATCAACCTGGTCTACAGCCAGCGCAACCGCTCGGCGTGTGTGCGCATCCCGATCACCGGCACCAACCCGAAGGCCAAGCGGCTCGAGTTCCGTTGCCCCGACTCCTCGGGCAACCCCTACCTGGCGTTCTCGGCCATGCTGATGGCCGGCCTGGACGGCATCAAGAACAAGATCGAGCCGCAGGCGCCGGTCGACAAGGACCTCTACGAGCTGCCGCCCGAGGAGGCCGCCAACATCCCGCAGGCGCCGACCCAGCTGTCCGCGGTCATCGACCGGCTGGAAGAGGACCACGAATACCTCACCGAGGGAGGCGTTTTCACGCCCGACCTGATCGAGACGTGGATCAGCTTCAAGCGCGAGACCGAGATCCTGCCGGTCCAGGTCCGGCCGCACCCCTACGAATTCGCGCTGTACTACGACGTTTAGAGACGTCGAAGTCGATGCCGCCCGCCCGATCCGATCGGGCGGGCGGTCTCGTCCCCGCCGCCCTGCTGGGTTCCGCGAGACTTAAGCGATGGCGGCCCGCGCCGGCGTGTCGTCGCCACCGGGTAAGTGTCGTGGGGCTCAGCCGAAGCCGGCGCAGGTGTCCAGCCCTACCCGTCCAGCGCGAGGTCCTTGCGGAACCGCTGCATGCCGTCGATCTTGTCGTCCAGCGACGCCTGCGGCCCGGCGTAGAACATCCACGGCATGGTGATGATCCCGGTGATGCCGGCATCCTCGGCGCGCCGGTAATCGGCGGTGGTGAACGCGTCGGTCAGCGGCGTCAGGATGGTGAAATCGTCCATCGTCAAACCGTTTTCGGCGCGCAGCTCGCGCAGCCGGCCGACCGCCTCGATGGCCCGCTCGGTCTTGATCAGGTCGCCGATCCAGCCGTCGTTGCGGGCGGCGCGGCGCAGCGCGATGTCCGACAGCCCGCCCACATACACCGGGATCGGCGGCGGGGTGGGCTGCATCTCCAGCCGCGGCGCGGAGTAGAACTCGCCGTCGAACTCCGTCCAGCCCGGCGCCCACAGCGCCCGCATCAGCTCGATGATCTCGTCGGTGCGTTTGCCGCGCGCCTCGAACCGCTCCCCCATCAACGCGAATTCCTCGCGGCACCAGCCGACGCCGACGCCCAGCTCCACCCGGCCCGACGCCAGAACCGCCGCGGTGCCAATGGCTTTGGCCGCCGAGTACGGGTTGCGCATCGCCGGGATATAAACGGTGTTGACGAACCGCAGCCGGGTGGTGACCTGGGCGAGCGCCCCGATGAGCACCCACGGGTCGGGCCAGTCGGTGAACGGTTGCCAGCGCCGCTGCCCGTCCCTGGTGTACGGGTAGGGGGTGTCCAGCGTCTCCAGGTTGACGACATGGTCGGGGATGCCGATCCCGTCGTAGCCGAGTTCATCTGCGGCCCTAGCGATCTCGACGATCTCCCGGGTGTTCAAGAAGGCGCTGCTGACGTAGAACCTCACTGCGTCTCCCGCGCCCAGGCCGGCTCGATGAACACGCCGTCGGCTTCGACGGTGACTCCCGCGGCATCCGAAATGGTGCCTCGGGCAAAGACTTTGACACCCTCGCGGCGGTCGATCCAGGCGTCGCAGCGCAGCGGGCCCAGCGGCGTGCCGCGCAGGTATTTCACGGTGATGGTGCCGGTGAACCGCGCCTTGGACAGCCCTTCGCTGGCCGCCTCACCGAGCATGTGGTCGAGCACCAGGGCGCTGACGCCGCCGTGCACCAGCCGCGGCGGCCCCTCGTAGGCCGAGCCGAGGACGAACTCGCTCCAGCAGCGCCCGTCGCCCTCGTGGTGCACGACGATCGGCGGGGCGATCGGATTGCACACGCCGATCGCGGCGTTGCCCAGCGGCAGCGGCCGGCCGTCGACCCGGTAGCTCACCCCCACCGGCCGGGTCCGTCGCCGCAGCGACGCGGTGACCGCCTCGATCGCCGAGCGGGCTTCGGCGACGACGGCGTCGTCAACCTCGGTCCGGATGGTGGCGTCGACGAGCTCGCGGACCGCATCGGCCAACGGGGCATACAGTGCGGTCACCCGTTCGGCCTCCGCCGCGTCGAGCACCTCGAATATGGCGTCCAACGCGCCGGCCTCCTGACTCAACTTCCGAACACCTTGCGCACGACCGCTTTTGCGCGTCGCGTCACCCGTAGATAGTTGTCCAAGAACTCCCCGCCCTCGTCGGTGGGCCAGCCCGCGGCGACGGCGACCGCGTTCAGCTGACGCCCGGGCCCGGGCAGCTGGTCGGTGGGCTTGCCGCGGACCAGCACCAGCGCGTTGCGGGCCCGGGTGGCGGTCAGCCAGGCCTGCCGCAGCAGGTCCACCTCGTCGGCGGGAACCAGGCCGGCCTCGGCGATCGCGTCCAGGCACTCCAGCGTCGACGTGTTGTGCAGCGCCGGCACCTCGTGGGCGTGCAGCAGCTGCAGCAGCTGCACCGTCCATTCGATGTCGGCCAGCCCGCCGCGGCCCAGCTTGGTGTGCGTGTTGGGGTCGGCGCCGCGCGGCAGCCGCTCGGCGTCCACCCGGGCCTTGATGCGCCGGATCTCGCGCACCGCCTCCGGCGACACCCCGTCGGCGGGGTAGCGCGTCTTGTCGGCCATCAGCAGGAACCGCTGCCCCAGCTCCGCGTCCCCGGCGACCGCGTGCGCGCGCAGCAACGCCTGGATCTCCCACGGCTGCGCCCACTGCTCGTAGTAGGCGGCATAGGACGCCAGAGTCCGCACCAGCGGGCCGTTGCGGCCCTCGGGCCGCAGGTTGGCGTCCACGTCCAGCGGCGGGTCCACGCTGGGGGTGCCCAGCAGGGTGCGAACCTGCTCGGCGACCGAGGCCGCCCAGCGCACCGCCGCCGAATCGTCGACGCCGGGTGCCGGCTCGCAGACGAACATCACGTCGGCGTCGGACCCGTAGCCCAGCTCCGCGCCGCCCAGCCGGCCCATGCCGATCACCGCGATGGCGGCCGGCGCCTTGCCCCGCTGCGGGCCGTCGTCGGGCAGGTTGGCCCGGATCATCGCGTCCAGCGCGGCCTGCAGCACGGCCACCCACACCGAGGTCAGCGCCTTGCACACGTCGGTGACCTCGAGCATGCCGAGCAGGTCCGCCGACGCCACCCGGGCCAGCTCCCGGCGGCGCAGGGTGCGCGCCCCGGCGATCGCCCGCACCGGGTCGGAGTACCGGCTGGCCGAGGCGACCAGCGCGCGGGCCACCGCGGCCGGGTCGGTCTCGAGCAGCCGGGGCCCGGACGGCCCGTCGCCGTAGTCCTGGATGACCCGCGGCGCGCGCATCAGCAGGTCGGGCACGTACGCCGAGGTCCCGAGCACATGCATGAGCCGCCGCGCCACCGCGGGCTTGTCGCGCAGCGTGGACAGATACCAGCTCTCCCCGGCCAGCGCCTCCGACAGCCGGCGGTAGGCCAGCAAGCCGCCGTCCGGGTCGGGCGCATACGACATCCAGTTCAGCAGCCGCGGCAGCAGCACCGACTGCACCCGGCCGCGCCGGCCGCTCTGGTTGACCAGCGCCGACATATGCTTCAACGCGCTCTGCGGGCCCTCGTAGCCCAGGGCCGCCAGCTGCCGCTCGGCGGCCTCGGAGGTCATGCCGTGCCGGATCTCCAGCCCGGCCGGGCCGATCGATTCCAGCAGCGGCTGGTAGAAGAGCTTGGCGTGCAGCTGCGAGACCCGCAGGTTCTGGTGCCGCAGCTCCTCGCGCAGCACCCCGGCCGCGTCGTGGCGGCCGTCCGGCCGGATGTGGGCGGCCCGGGCCAGCCAGCGCACCGCCTCCTCGTCGTCGGCCTCGGGCAGCAGGTGGGTGCGCTTGAGCCGCTGCAGCTGCAGCCGGTGCTCGAGCAGCCGCAGGAATTCGTAGGAGGCGGTGAGGTTGGCCGCGTCCTCGCGCCCGATGTAGCCGCCCTGCCCCAGCGCGGCCAGCGCGTCGACCGTCGAGGCCACGTGCAGCGACTCGTCGCTGCGGCCGTGCACCAACTGCAAGAGCTGCACGGCGAATTCGACGTCGCGCAACCCGCCGCTGCCCAGCTTGATCTCGCGGCCGCGGACGTCGGCGGGCACCAGCTGCTCGACGCGCCGGCGCATCGCCTGCACCTCGACCACGAAGTCCTCGCGTTCGCAGGCCACCCACACCATCGGCATCAGCGCGTCCAGGTAGCGTCGGCCGAGCTCCGCGTCGCCCACCGCCGCACGGGCTTTCAGCAGCGCCTGGAACTCCCACGTCTTGGCCCAGCGCTGGTAGTAGGCGATGTGCGACTCCACGGTGCGGACCAGCTCGCCGCTGCGGCCTTCCGGTCGCAGCCCGGCGTCGACCTGGAAGAACGCCTCGGACGCCAGCCGCATCATCTCGCTGGCCACCCGGGTGGTGACGGTGTCGGCGCGCTCGCCGACGAAGATGACGTCGACGTCGCTGACGTAGTTCAGTTCGCGGGCACCGCATTTGCCCATCGCGATGACCGCCAGCCGCGGCGGTGTCCGGTCGCCGCACACGTTGTGCTCGGCCACCCGCAGCGCGGCGGCCAGTGCCGCGTCGGCCAGGTCCGACAGGTGGGCGGCCACCACGGTGAACGGCAGCACCGGTTCGTCCTCGACGGTGGCGGCCAGGTCGAGCGCGGCCAGCACCAGCAGCCGGTCCCGGTACAGGGTGCGCAGCCGCACCATCGCCGAGCCGGGGTCGGCCAGCGCCTCGTCGACGCAGCCGGTGAACATCGCGCACAGCTCGTCGTGGGTGGGCAGAGAGACGTTGCCGCGCAACAGTTTCCAGGATCGCGGCTGGGCGACCAGGTGGTCGCCCAGGGCCAGCGAGGAGCCGAGCACCGCGAACAGCCGTCCCCGCAGCGGGCGTTCGGTGAGCAGGGCGGCGCCCAGTTCGTCCCACCCGGCGTCGGGGGTCTCGGCCAGCCGGACCAGGGCGAGCAGCGCGGCGTCGGGGTCCGGCGCCCGGGACAGCGCCCACAGCAGATCGACGTGGGCCTGGTCGTCATGGTCGTACCAACCCAGCTGCGCCATCCGTTCGGCCGCTTGGGGATCGACCAACCCGAGCCGGCCGACGCTGGGCAGCCGGGGGCGCTGCGTCGCGGGTTTGGTCACGACCACGACGGTAGCGCAACCCTACGCCGCGCCGGCGCACCCGGGACGGGAAATGCGCTACGGCGCCGGGGCTACAGCGACAGGTAGGTGCGCAGTTCGTACGGGGTGACGTGGCTGCGGTAGGTCGCCCACTCGGTGCGCTTGTTGCGCAGGAAGAAGTCAAAGACGTGCTCCCCCAACGTCTCCGCGACCAGCTCCGAGGACTCCATGGCGCGCAGCGCGCTGTCCAGGCTGGTGGGCAGTTCGCGATAGCCCATCGCGATCCGCTCCTCGGGAGTCAGGTCCCACACGTTGTCCTCGGCCTGCGGCCCCAGCACGTAGCCCTTCTCCACCCCGCGCAGGCCGGCGGCCAGCAGCACGGCGAAGGTCAGGTAGGGGTTGCACGCCGAGTCGGGGCTGCGCACCTCGACGCGCCGCGACGACGTCTTGTGCGGCGTGTACATCGGCACCCGCACCAGCGCCGAGCGGTTGGCCGCCCCCCAGGACGCGGCGGTGGGGGCCTCGCCGCCGCCCACCAGCCGCTTGTAGGAGTTCACCCATTGGTTGGTGACGGCGCTGATCTCGGAGGCGTGCTCGAGGATGCCGGCGATGAACGACTTGCCCACGTCCGAGAGCTGCAGCGGGTCGTCGGGGCTGTGGAAGGCGTTGACGTCGCCCTCGAACAGGCTCATGTGGGTGTGCATCGCCGAGCCGGGGTGCTGCCCGAACGGCTTGGGCATGAACGAGGCGCGGGCGCCGTTCTCGATCGCGACCTCCTTGATGACGTAGCGGAACGTCATCACGTTGTCGGCCATCGACAGGGCGTCGGCGAAGCGCAGGTCGATCTCCTGCTGGCCGGGCGCGCCCTCGTGGTGGCTGAACTCCACCGAGATGCCCATGAACTCCAGCGCTTCGATGGCGTGCCTGCGGAAGTTGGAGGCGGAGTCGTGGATGGCCTGGTCGAAGTAGCCGGCGGTGTCGACGGGGACGGGCGGCGTGCCGTCGTCGGGCCCGGGCTTGAGCAGGAAGAACTCGATCTCGGGGTGCACGTAGCAGGAGAAGCCCAGGTCGTTGGCCTTCTGCAGCTGGCGGCGCAGCACGTGCCGTGGGTCGGCCCAGGACGGCGACCCGTCCGGCATGGTGATGTCGCAGAACATTCGCGCCGAGTGGTGGTGGCCGTTGGGCGAGGCCCATGGCAGCACCTGGAAGGTGGACGGGTCGGGGTTGGCGACGGTGTCGGATTCCGACACCCGGGAGAAGCCCTCGATCGAGGAGCCGTCGAAGCCGATGCCCTCCTCGAAGGCGCCTTCGAGTTCGGCGGGGGCGATGGCGACCGACTTGAGGAACCCGAGCACATCGGTGAACCACAGCCGAACGAAGCGGATGTCCCGTTCCTCGAGGGTGCGCAGGACGAATTCCTTCTGTCGATCCATATCTCGAACAGTAGGCAACCGCTGTTAATTCTGTGTTACCGATGCCCGCTCAGAACCGTTGCGGTGGGGCGTGCGGCGCTGGTCAGGACTGGCAGCGATACGACGCCGGCGGCGGCGTGCCGGCGACGAAATAGCGCACCACGGCGTTGTCCACGCACTGGTCGCCGTTGAACACCGCGGTGTGCTGCGTCCCGTCGTAGGTGATCAGCGGGCCGCCGAGCTGGCGGGCCAGATTCACCCCGGCCTGATACGGCGTGGCCGGGTCGTGCGTGGTGGAGACGACGACGACCTTGCCCGCGGGCATCGGCGGGGCGGCGTGCGGCGCCGACGTCGCCGGCACCGGCCACAGCGCGCACAGGTCGCGGGGCGCGTTGCCGGTGAACGGCCCGTAGCTCAAAAACGGCGCGGCCTGGCGGATCTTCTGGTCGGCGCTCACCCAGCTGGCCTGGTCGGTCGGATTCGGGGCGTCGACGCACCGGACCGCGTTGAACGCGTCCTGGTCGTTGGAGTAGTGGCCGTTGCGGTCGCGACCCTGATAGTCGTCGGCGAGCGCCAGCAGATCGCCGGCGTCGGTGCCGCGCGCCAGCCCGAGCAGACCGCTGGTCAGGTACTTCCAGTGCGCCGGCGTGTAGAGGGCGTTGATGGTGCCGGTGGTGGCGTCGGCGTAGCTCAGCCCGCGCGGGTCGGCGGTGCGGCCCGGCCGGGTGACCAGCGGGTCGACCAGGGCGTGGTAGCGGTTGACGAACTGCGCCGGGTCGGTGCCCAGCGGGCAGCCCGGCGAGCGGGCGCAGTCGGTGGCGTAGTCGTTGAAAGCCGTTTGGAATCCGGCCATTTGGTTGATGTTCTCGTCGACCGGCCCGACGGTCGGGTCGATGGCGCCGTCGAGCACCATCGCCCGCACGTGGTTGCTGAACTTCTCCAGGTACGCGGTGCCCAACTCGGTGCCGTAGCTGTAGCCCAGGTAGTTGATCTGCTCGTCGCCGAGCGCCTGGCGCACCGCGTCCATGTCGCGGGCGACCGAGGCGGTGCCGGCGTTGGCCAGGAACACGGTGCCCATCCGGTTGACGCACTGCTGGGCAAGCTGCCGGTAGAGCTGCTCGATGTGGGCCACCCCGGCCGGGCTGTAGTCGACCATGGGTTCGCGCCGGTAGGCGTCGAACTCGGCGTCGGTGCGACACCGCAGCGGCGGTGTCGAGTGGCCCACCCCGCGCGGGTCGAAGCCGACCAGGTCGAAGCTGCGCCGGATGGCCGAGTTGTCCATGTCGGAGGCCATGGCGGCCACCATGTCGACGGCCGAGCCGCCCGGGCCGCCGGGGTTGACCAGCAGCGAGCCCAGCCGCTGCCCGGTCGCCGGTACCCGGATCACGGCGAGCTTGGCCTGCCCGGCGCCGGGGTTGTTGTAGTCGATCGGGACCGACACCGTGGTGCACTGCGCGGTCGGGATATCGCTTGTGTCCGTGACGAATTGGCTGCAGCTCCCCCAGCCCTGCGGCGCCGCGGCCGCCGGCGGATTCGGCGCCGGGGTCTGGCCGGCGCCGGGCTCCGGGGTGGCGCCGGCCGCCGGCAACCCGGCGCCCGACGTTCCACCGAGGACGAGGCCGAATGAGAGCAGCGCCGAGCTCAACGATCTCAGGCGCGACATGGCTGTCATCGTTGCAGCCCCGGATACCCGTGGCAGCGCGAAACGGTTACGCCTTGGTCTCGGGCCGGACCGCCGAGCCGGCCGCCGCCGAACGTGCACTCAGCACGAAAAATCCGCGAGAAGCTCGCCGCCAGTGCACGTTCGGCGAAACCTGGGGCGTCAGCACTTGGCGCCGCTGGGCGGGATGGTGCCGCCGACCAGATAGGCCGTCACGTAGTTGTCGATGCAGCCGTCACCCTGGAACACCACGGTGTGCTGCGTTCCGTCGTAGGTCAGCAGCGAGCTGCGCAACTCGTTGGCCAGATCCACCCCGGCCTTGTACGGCGTCGCCGGATCGTGCGTCGTCGACACCACCACCGTGGGCGCCAGCCCGGGCGCGGAGATGGTGTGCGGCTTGCTGGTCGGCGGCACCGGCCAGAACGCGCAGGTACCCAGCGGCGCGTTGCCGGTGAACTGCCCGTAGCTCATGAACGGCGCGATCTCCCGGGAGCGGCGGTCTTCGTCGATCACCTTGGCGCGGTCGGTGATCGGCGGCTGGTCCACGCAGTTGATCGCCACCCGGGCGTCGGTGGCGTTGGTGTAGTGGCCGTGCGCGTCGCGGCGCATGTACATGTCGGCCAGGGCGAGCAGGGTGTCGCCGTGGTGGTCGACGAGTTCGGACAGCCCGTCGGTCAGGTGGTGCCACAGGTTGGGTGAGTACAACGCCATGATGGTGCCGACGATGGCGTCGCTATAGCTCAGTCCGCGTGGGTCATTCGTCGGGATGGGCCGGCCGATCATCGGGTTGTCGGGATCGACCATCGGGTCCACCAGGCTGTGGTAGACGTCGACGGCTTTGGCCGGGTCGGTGCCCAGCGGGCAGTTCGGTTGCTTGGCGCATTCGGCGGCGAAGTTGTTGAACGCGTCCTGGAATCCCTTGGCCTGCCGCAGATCGGCTTCGATCTGGTCGGCGTTGGGGTCGACGGCGCCGTCGAGGATCATCGCCCGCACGTTGTGCGGGTAGGCCTCGGCGTAGGCCGAGCCGATCCGGGTGCCGTAGGAGTAGCCGAGGTAGGTCAGCTTGTCGTCGCCCAGCGCCGCGCGGATCGCGTCGAGGTCGCGGGCGACGTTGACGGTCCCGACGTTGGCCAGAAACTTCTTGCCCATCTTGTCGACGCAGCGGCCGACGAACTGTTTGGTTTCGTCCTCGATGTGGGCCACCCCGGCCGGGCTGTAGTCGACGTTGGGCTCGGTGCGCAGCCGGTCGTTGTCGGCGTCGGAGTTGCACCAGACCGCCGGGCGCGACGCACCCACCCCGCGCGGGTCGAAACCGACCAGGTCGAAGCGTTCGCGGACCCGCTTGGGCAACGACTGCACGACGCCCAGCGCCGCCTCGATGCCCGACTCCCCCGGCCCGCCGGGGTTGATCACCAGCGAACCGATCTTGTCCCCGGTGGCGGGGAAACGGATCATCGCCAGCGTCGCGACGTCGCCGTCGAGGTGGTCGTAGTCGACCGGGACGGCCAGCTTGCCGCACAGCGCGCCGGCGGGCAGTTTGACCTTCGGGTTGGCGGCCCGGCACGGCGTCCACTCCACGGCCTGGCCCAGCTTGGGCCCGGACATGACGGCGCGTCCCACCACCACCCGGACGCAGCCCGCCAACAGCAACGCGACCGCGGCGATCGACATCCAGATCAGCAGCGTGCGCGCGCTCTTACCGCGACGAGACAGGCCCATGCCCACATATGCTGCCAGAGGAAACTTGGGATCCTGATCAGCGGCACCGCGGCCCGGCTACCGCGCCGCCGCCCGCAGCTCCTCCATCGCCACCGCGAACTCGTCGGCCAGCTCCCACAGGTCGGGCACCAGGTCCGGGCAGCCGATCAGCCCGACGTCCAGCTTGCCCCGCAACGACATGGCGGTGATGTTGAGCCCCGAGCCGTGAAAGATCGGCCCCAGCGGATACATCGCCTTGACCTCGCAGCCCAGCAGGTACAGCGGAACCTGCGGCCCGGGCACGTTGGAGACCACCAAGTTGTGCACCGGCATGCTGTCGGTGAACCGGGTCCGCGCGTAAAGCCGCATCGCGATGCCGAACACCGCCGGCGCCGCGAATTGCGTCCAATCCTGCAGCAATGACGCCCCGATGGCCGAACTGTGTTCTTTGGCAACCGAATTCGCGTGGGCGATCGCTTTCAGCCGCTGCACTGGGTCGGCGATTTCGGTGTGCAGGGACGCGAACATGGCCGACACCTGATTTCGGCCGGGCCGGTCGGATTTGCCGTGCACGGAAATCGGGACCGACGCCACCAGCGACGAATCCGGCAATGCGTTTCGCTCCGCCAGATATTGGCGCAGCACGCCGGAAACCAGGGCCATCACCACGTCGTTGACTTTGACGCCGAAATGGTTCTTCACCGCTTTGACGTCGTCGAGATTCAATTCGGCATACGCGATGCAGCGCCGGTTGCTGATCCGGGCGTTGAACACCGTCGTCGGCGCCGCGAACGGGCGGGCCATGGCCGCGCCGTCGAGCGCCCGTCGCACCGTGGCCAGCACCGACGCCGCGGTGTCGGGCACCACGCTGGCCAGCCGCAGCGGCCGGGCCGCGAACCTGACCAGGCCGCCGGCGGCGATCCGCCACCCGGCGCCGCCGCCGACGCCCGCGGCCGGTTCCGGCGGCGCGGCGTCGGGCTCGGTCGCGCACAGCTGCGACATCAGGTTGGCGCCGGTCACCCCGTCGACGCCGGCGTGGTGCACCTTGGTCATCACCGCCAGCCGCCCGTCCCGGTGACAGTCGGTGCCGGCCACGCCCTCGATCACCCACATCTCCCACAGCGGCCGGCGGCGGTCCAGCGGCGTCTGGGCGATGTGGCCGCAGATCTGCGACAGCTCGGCACGCCCGCCCGGCGCCGGCACGGCGATGCGGTGCAGATGACGGTCGACGTCGAAGTCCTCGTCGTCCACCCAGACGGGATGGTCCAGATTCAGCGGGCTGTCGGCGAGCTTTTCCCGAAACGGCGGAACCGCCCGGATGCGGCGCACCAGGGCGTCACGCAGCCGCTCGAAGGTGTAGCCGCCCGGCACCGTCGAGGTGTCCAGCTCGATGATCGAACACACATGCATGGGCTGCGACGAGGTCTCCAGGTACAGGAAGCTGGCGTCGAGTCCACTCAGCCGCTGCATGCGCAGCATGGTATGTCTCACACCGCCGCGGCGGTGCGACTGCGCAAAAGAAATGGCAGAATGACACCGTCAGACGAACCCGGGGACCCGCTCAGGATTTTCCGAAACTGAGGGCCACGAGGATCGACCCGACCACCCACTAGGACAACGATGTCTGAGCACAATGTTTACGGTGCCGCCCAGCCCGCCCAACCGGCCCAGCCCGCCCAGCCGCGCACCAGGATTCGCACCCACCATCTGCAGAAGATGAAGGCCGAGGGCCACAAGTGGGCCATGCTGACGGCGTACGACTATTCCACCGCCCGCATCTTCGACGAGGCCGGCATCCCGGTGCTGCTGGTGGGCGACTCGGCGGCCAACGTCGTCTACGGCTACGACACCACGGTGCCGGTGTCGATCGACGAGCTGATCCCGCTGGTCCGCGGCGTGGTGCGGGGGGCCCCGCACGCGCTGGTGGTCGCCGATCTGCCGTTCGGCAGCTACGAGGCCGGGCCGGCCGCCGCGCTGGCCGCCGCCACCCGGTTCATGAAGGAGGGCGGCGCGCACGCGGTGAAGCTGGAGGGCGGCGAACGGGTGGCCGAGCAGATCGCTCACCTGACCGCGGCCGGCATCCCGGTGATGGCGCATATCGGCTTCACCCCGCAGAGCGTGAACAGCCTGGGCGGTTTCCGGGTGCAGGGCCGCGGCGACGCGGCCGAACAGACCATCGCCGACGCGATCGCCGTTGCCGAGGCCGGAGCGTTCTCGGTGGTGATGGAGATGGTGCCGGCCGAGCTGGCCACCCAGATCACCGGCAAGCTCACCATCCCGACCATCGGGATCGGCGCCGGCCCCAACTGCGACGGCCAGGTTCTGGTTTGGCAGGACATGGCCGGCATGAGCAGCGGCAAGTCCGCCCGCTTCGTCAAGCGCTTCGCCGACATCGGCGGCGAATTGCGCCGCGCCGCAACGCAGTATGCGCACGAGGTGGCCGCCGGGGTCTTCCCGGCCGACGAACACTGCTTCTGAGGCGGTCGTTGGGGCCCTCGCCCCGCTGCGCTACTGTGACGGCGTAGCAAGGGTTTTAGCGCGCACCGCAGCCGTCCCGGTCACAGCCCGACGGCCGGTGTGGGCTGAAAGTTATTGTGTGGCAACGATGTACGATTGCCGAAGACGGATTGTCTAGCGCAAGGGTGGGACCACATCGACCGGGGGAATCGTGGTGACTTAGTGCACCGTCGACTGGTGTTCAAGTTGCCGCTGCTATTGGCAGGAGGCATGGCTTTGGCCCGAGCACCGCACGCGTCCGCGCAGCCGCCCCGCACGTCGCCGCAGGCAAGCCGGTGGTCGCCCGAGCGGGCCAACCGCTGGTATCAGGCGCAGGATTGGCCGGTCGGCGCGAACTACATCACCTCCAACGCCATCAACCAGCTGGAGATGTTCCAGCCGGACACCTTCGACCCCCGCCGCATCGACACCGAGCTGGGCTGGGCCCGCCGCAACGGGTTCAACGCGGTGCGCGTCTTCCTGCATGACCTGCTGTGGGAACAGGACCACCGGGGGTTTCAGGGCCGTCTGGCCCGGTTCGTCGACATCGCGGCCCGACACGGCATCAAGCCGCTGTTCGTGTTATTCGATTCGTGCTGGGATCCGTTTCCCCAACCGGGTCCGCAGCGGGCGCCCCGGCCCGGCATCCACAATTCCGGCTGGGTGCAAAGCCCGGGCGCGGCGCGGCTGGACGACCACGGCTACCTGCACACCCTGCGCGGCTACGTCACCGGGGTGCTGTCGCAATTCCGCACCGACGACCGCATCCTGGGCTGGGACCTGTGGAACGAGCCGGACAATCCCGCCGACGCCTACGCCTCGGTCGAGCGCACGGACAAGCTGGACCGGGTCGCCGAGCTGCTGCCGCAGGTGTTCGCGTGGGCCCGCTCGGTGGATCCCTGCCAACCGCTGACCAGCGGCGTGTGGCAGGGCGAGTGGGCCGACCCGGCACGGCGCAGCGTCATCAGCGGCATCCAGCTCGACAACTCCGACGTCATCACCTTCCACTGCTACGGCGAACCGGCGGCGTTCGAGAAGCGCATCGCCGATCTGGTGCCGCTGGGGCGCCCGATCCTGTGCACCGAGTACATGGCCCGGCCGCTGGGCAGCACGGTGCAAACCATTCTGCCGATCGCCAAGCGCGCCAACGTCGGCGCGTTCAACTGGGGCCTGGTCGCCGGGAAAACCCAGACGTTTTTCCCGTGGGATTCCTGGGAGCATCCGGATCCGGCGATGCCCCGGGAATGGTTCCACGACCTGCTGGATCCCGACGGGCGGCCGTTCCGGGACAGCGAGATTCAGACCATCCTCGAGCTGAGCGATCTGGCGATGCATCTGCAGCCGCCGCCGGCCGGCTGACCGGCAGGGCCGTCAGCGGCAGCGGTCCTGGAAATCGGTGAGCGGCTGGCGGATGCCCTCCAGGTCGGCGTGGGTCTGCGGGTTGGCGTCCATGTACTGCTTGAGCTGCGCGCGCATCTCGTCGCGGGGCTGGCCCTTCAAGCTGGTGAAGTAGGCGTTGACGTCCGGGTGACTGAACAGATACGCCGACGTGGCTGCGGCGACGCCCGCCGACACCTGGGCCAGGTCGGCCGCCGTGCAGTTCGGCAGCGACGCCGGCGCCGGTTCCGGATCGTCCATCGGCGAGTCGGCCGCCGCCGGTCCCGCCGTCAGCACAAGCGTCGCGACAAGGCCGGCGACGGTCATTGCCACCCCGGCCGCGCCGGCCGCGATTCTTTCGCCGATGACTCGGGGTGCCGAGCGAGCAAAAGGCGCCATGGAACGCTCCATTCGTCGGTTTTGCGAAAGGCGGCGGGTGTGCGTATGGCAAACCATAAGGGTTTCCTCGCCGCGCGGGCGCCGATTCGCGGCGAAGAATTGCGCGGCCGCCAGGCGATTATTTCCGATTCCCGCCCGCCGCCGGCTCACGACGGCACAATGCAATCAGGTGGCAATCAAAGCGTCGGAAGGAGAGCGCGGATGAATGCGCGCCGGTGCCGTGCGGCGTTGCTGGTGCTCTGCGGTCTGGCCGCGGTGCCCGCGATCTTGGTCGCCGTGCCCGGCGCCGATCGCGCGGACGCGACCGTGTGCGTGGGCGCCGGCCGGCGCGTCACGGTGAGCGGGTGCACCAACATCGGCGACAACATCGCCCGCTACGCCCCGCCGCCGGCCGTTTACGCGCCGCTGCCCGAAGACGACACCTCGACTCCCCCGCCGCCTCCACCGCCGTAACGCCGTCACCGCGGTATGGCAGGCTATGGGTGCTCATCCGCCCCTGTCCACCATGTTGACGGCCGCGCCCGGCGCCCCCGACGCGCCTCCGACGCGCCTCCGATGGAGCCCGAAGATGCCTGCACAAGCGCCGCAGACCTCGCGTCATCTCGAGGTGGAGCGCAAGTTCGACGTGGTCGAGTCCACGGTGATGCCCTCGTTCGAAGGGATCGCCGCGGTCGCCCGGGTCGAGCAGTCGCCGACCCAGATCCTGGACGCGACGTATTTCGACACGCCCGCACATGACTTGGCGCGCAACAAGATCACCCTGCGCCGGCGCACCGGCGGCTCGGACGCCGGATGGCACCTGAAGCTGCCCGCCGGGCCCGACGCGCGCACCGAAGTCCGGGCACCGCTGGACGCCTCCGACGCCGACACCGTGCCCACCGAGTTGGTCGATGTGGTGCTGGCGATCGTCCGCAACCGTCCGCTGCGGCCGGTCGCGCGGATCACCACCGAGCGTGACACGCAGGTGCTCTACGACGCGGCGGGCCAGCCGCTAGCCGAGTTCAGCAACGACCACGTCACCGCGTGGGCGACGCCGAGCGCGCCCGAGGGCCCCGACGACGGTTCCGGCGGTGTCGACGAGGGTTCCGGCGGTTTCGACGACACCGCCGCGTCGCCCACCGATCAGGCGCCCACCCAAAACCCGCCCACCCGACATCCGCCCACCCAACAGGAGTGGCGGGAATGGGAATTGGAGCTGCTCGGCGGCAACGGGCACGCCGAGGGCGCCGCCGGCGCCGAGCTGCTGAACCGGCTGAGCAACCGGCTGCTGGACGCCGGAGCGGTGCCGGCCGGCCACGGCTCCAAGCTGGCGCGGGTGCTGGGCCGCGCGCCGTCGCCCAACGGCGCGCGGCCGCCCGAGGATCCGCTGCAGCGCGCGATCGCCGAGCAGGTTCGCGAGCTGCTGGTGTGGGATCGCGCCGTGCGCGCTGACGCCTTCGACTCCGTCCACCAGATGCGGGTCACCACCCGCAAGCTGCGCAGCCTGCTGCGCGACTACCAGGATTCGTTCGGGTTGGGCGACGACGCGTGGGTGCTCGACGAATTGCGGGAGCTGGCCGGCATTTTGGGGGTGGCCCGCGACGCCGAGGTGCTCGCCGAGCGCTACGAGCGCGACTTGGGCGCGCTCCCACCGGAATTGGTGCGCGGGCCGGTGCGCGAACGTCTGGTCGGGGGTGCCCGGCGCCGCTACCAGGTCGGGCTGCGCCGCTCGTTGATCGCCATGCGGTCGCAGCGCTACTTCCGGCTGCTCGACTCCCTGGACGCGATCGCGGCCCGGCGCCCCGGCCTCCCCGGGGCCGAGGAACAGGCGCCGGTGACCATCGACACCGCCTACCGCAAGGTCCGCAAGGCCGCCAAGGCCGCCGCCCGGGTGGACCGCGAGCACCCCGGCGACCGACACCTACGCGACGAGGCGATACATCGAATCCGCAAGCGCGCCAAGCGACTTCGATACACTGCGACGGCGACCGGAGCGGCGCGGGTGGCCGAGCGGGCCAAGGCCGTGCAGTCACTGCTGGGCGATCACCAAGACAGCGTGGTCAGCCGCGAACACCTGAGCCAGGAGGCGCAGGCCGCGCACGCCGCCGGCGAGGACACCTTCACCTACGGGCTGCTCTATCAGCGCGAGGCCGATCTGGCGCAACGCTGCCGTGACGAACTCGACGACACGCTGCGCAAACTCGGCAAGGCGGTGCACAAGGCGGATTAGCCCGCAACCGCCCGCAACGAAGCCGGGGCGGACGAGTTGGCCTGTAAGCCGGATTCTGTTCCGCGCCGCCGGAAAACCGGCGGCGCGGCGGCGACCATCCATCTGGACACACCGTCACCGGGTGCCTCGAGCGGCCTACCCGCAGGCTCGGGCGAGCAACCCTCGGACGCCTGCGCGGCCGTGCCGGCGGCACGGCCTTCTTGGCCTTGCTTCGGGTGGGGTTTGCCGAGCCACCCCGGTCACCCGGGGTGCTGGTGCGCTCTTACCGCACCGTTTCACCCTTACCACCGCGAGGGTGGCGGTCTGTTTTCTGTGGCACTTTCCCGCGAGTCACCTCGGATTGCCGTTAGCAATCACCCTGCTCTGTGAAGTCCGGACTTTCCTCGACTCGGGATACGAGCCGCGGCCGCCCGGCCAACTCGTCCGCGACGATCCACGGTACCCGCTGCGCCCGGCCGGTGCCAGCAACGCCCTCGCCGCGGGCGGGCGGGCCCTATCGTGGACCTGATGGACCGATGGCACAGGCGCGTCGACTCCGGCGATTGGGACGCCATCGCCGCCGCGGTCGGCGAATTCGGCGGGGCGCTGCTGCCGCGGCTGGTCACGCCCCGGGAAGCCGCACGGCTGCGCGAACTCTACGCCGACGACGGCCTGTTCCGGTCGACCATCGACATGGCCCCCAAACGCTACGGCGCCGGGCAGTACCGCTACTTCCGCGCGCCCTATCCCGAGCCGATCGAACAACTCAAACAGGCCCTCTATCCCCGGTTGCTGCCGATCGCCCGGGACTGGTGGGGCAAACTCGGCCGTGACCCCGTGTGGCCGGACCGCCTCGACGACTGGCTGGCGGCCTGCCACGCGGCCGGCCAGCAACGGTCCACCGCCCTGATGCTCAAATACGGTGCCGGCGACTGGAATGCGCTGCATCAGGATCTCTACGGGGACTTGGTGTTTCCGCTTCAGGTGGTGATCAACCTGAGCGATCCGCAGACCGACTACACCGGCGGCGAATTCCTGCTTGTCGAGCAGCGGCCGCGCGCCCAATCCCGCGGCACCGCAACGCAATTACCTCAGGGCCATGGCTATGTCTTCACCACCCGGGAACGTCCGGTGCGCTCGGCCCGCGGCTGGTCCGCGGCGCCGGTACGCCACGGGGTCTCGGTGGTGCGTTCCGGCCAGCGCTACGCGATGGGCTTGATCTTTCACGACGCCGCGTAGGCCTGTTCGGTCCGCCGCAACATCATGATGTTGTCCATCAACGTCCCGACTTCTCCGTTCGGACCGGTCATTTCGCGCCCCGCGGCCTCGGCCCGCAGCCGGGTCCACCCGTCCGGATCCAGCCGCAGCGACCCGAGCACCTCCTCGACACCCGGAAAGTGGTGACCGTCGTGCTGCGCCCACGGTGGCGCCGCGCCGTGGTCGACGATCAACAGCACACCGCCGGGCTTCACCCGGGTGGCCGCCCGGCGCAGCACGGCGTCCCGGTCGAGGTGCACCGGCGAGTGGAAATACTGGGCGGAGATCAAGTCGAACATCCCTTCCGGGAAGCTCTCGTTGAGGTCGTGGCGCTGAAAGTCGATCCGCGCCAATAATTTCCGCGACGCTGCTGCCTCGGCGGCGCGGCGTAGCGCGGTGGCCGAGATGTCCACCGCCAGTACCGTCCAGCCGCGCTGCGCCAGCCACAGCGCGTCGGCACCCTCCCCGCAGCCCAGATCCAGCGCCCGCCCCGCCGGCAAGTCGGCGGCCAGTTCGGCCAGCCGCGGATTGACCCGCCCGCTCCACACCCGCTCGGCGCCGCGATAGCGTTCTTCCCAAAACCGCCCGGCCTCACCGGGTTCGCACGAAGTGTCCATACCGCGAGCTTGCCCAGCCGCCCAAGTTTTGCCAAGCTTGTTTGCCATGCAGGCAAACACCGACATCGACGTCCAGGTGCGCCGGCGGCTGCGGGAGCTGCGCGTGCAGCGCGGCCTGACGTTGCAGGAGGTGGGTGCGCGGGCGGGGATCGACGTGTCGACGCTGAGCCGCCTGGAGTCCGGGAAGCGCCGGCTGGCGCTGGATCACCTGCCGCGGCTGGCCCGGGCGCTCTCGGTCAGCACCGACGAGCTGTTGCAGCCCGCGCAGGCGCCCGACCCGCGGGTGCGGGGGTCGGCGCACACCCACCACGGCGTCACCTACTGGCCGCTGACCCGCCAGGGCCCCGCCGGCGGCCTGCACGCCTTCAAGATCCGGGTCAGCGCCCAGCGGCGCACCCCGCCCGCCGAGCTGCCCGTGCACGAGGGACAGGACTGGATGTACGTGCTGGCCGGCCGGATGCGGCTGATCCTGGGCGACCGGGACTTCACCATCGATCCCGGCGAGGCGGTCGAGTTCTCGACGTGGACTCCGCACTGGTTCGGCGTGGTCGACGGGCCGGTGGAGGCCATCGTCATCTTCGGACCGCACGGCGAGCGGCTGCACCTGCACAGTTAGCCGGCCACGCCATTGCCTGGCGCCGACGATGGTGCCAGGCTGACCCAATGACCGAAGCCGGAGGTTTCGTCGACCAGACCGTCACCGGAGTCGCGGAGCCGCAACCGATGTACAAGGCGCTGCGCGAGTCCAACCCGGTGTTCCGGTCCCCGCAGGCGGTGGTGCTCAGCCGCCTCGCCGACATCGAGATGGCGCTCAAGCACACCGAACTGTTTTCGTCGAACATGGACGCGGTCGACCTGGGCAACGTGCGGCCGCTGATCCCGCTGCAGATCGACCCGCCCGAGCATGCCAAGTACCGCCGCATCCTCGACCCGCTGTTCACCCCGCGCGAGATGGCCCGCCGCGAACCGCTCGTCACCGAGCTGGTCAACGAGATGATCGACCGGTTCGCCGCGCGGGGCGAATGCGACTTCCACGCCGAGTTCGCGGTTCCCCTGCCGTGCACGGTGTTCCTGCAGCTGCTGGGTCTGCCGCTGGAGGACCTTGACCGATTTCTGCTGTGGAAGGACGGGGTGATCCGCCCGGCGGGAGACTCGGGGTTCGACCGCCGCCACGAGAGCTCCGCCGGTGTGGCCCAACAGATCTACGAGTACTTCGACAAGGCCATCGACGAGCACATCGCGGTCCCGCGTGACGACGTGCTGTCCGCGATGATCGCCGCCGACGTGGGCGGGCAGCCGCTGTCCCGCGAGGAGCTGCTCGACATCTGCTTCCTGTTCCTGATCGCCGGCCTGGACACCGTCACCGACTCGCTGGACTGCTTTTTCGTCTACCTGGCGCGCCACCCCCAGCACCGTCGTCAGCTTGTCGAGCGGCCCGACGTGCTGCCCGGCGCCGTCGAGGAGCTATTGCGTTGGGAGACACCGGTTCCCGGTGTCGCTCGCGTCGCAACGCAAGACGTCGAGGTCGGCGGCTGCCCGATCAGCAAGGGCGAACGGGTCAGCCCGCTGCTCGGCGCGGCCAACACCGACCCGGCCGAGTTCCCCGACCCCGAAACCGTCGACTTCACCCGCAGCCCCAACCGGCACCGGGCCTTCGGCGGCGGCCCGCATCGCTGCCTCGGCTCTCATCTGGCCCGCATGGAGTTGCGCGTGGCGCTTCGCGAATTCCATAGGCGCATACCGGATTACGAGATCAAACCGGGCACGCAGCTGACCTACACCGCCGCGCTGAGGTCGGTGGAGTCGCTGCCGCTGGTCTTCCCAGTGCGATGAGGGCGCGATGAGGCGCGTCGTCGTCGACGCCGAGCGCTGCACCGGTCACGGACGCTGTTACACCCTGGCGCCCGACGTCTTCGACGCCGACGAGTTCGGCCACTGCGTGGTGCGGGCCGGGCGGGTCTCCGGTGAGCTCGAGGCGCAGGCCGGCGTCGGCGAGCAGAACTGCCCGGAGCAGGCCATCACCGTGCACCCGCCCGCCGGCGACGGCTAACCCAGCCGGCGGGCTTCCCGGCGTCCTACAGGTATCCGGTCTGGTTGACCAGCCGCACCGAAGCGGCTCCGTCGGAATAGAACTCGGCGATGCTCAGCGAGGCGAGGTCGAGATGCAACCGGTACAGGATGCCCGGCCCGGCGTCCAGCGCCTCCCGCAGCAGCATCTTGATCGGCGTCACGTGCGACACCACCAGCACGGTGCTGCCCTGCTGTGCGGCGATGATCTTCTGGCGAACCCGCGACACCCGCTCGGCCACCGAGTCGAAGCTCTCCCCGCCGGGCGGAGCGGTGCTGGTGTCACGCAGCCAGCGCCGGTGCAGTCCGGGGTCGCGCTCGGCGGCCTCGCCGAACGTCAACCCCTCCCAGGCCCCGAAATCGGTTTCGATCAGGTCGTCGTCGACGGTCACGTCCAGGCCCAGCGCCTTGGCGGCGACCGCCGCGGTGTCGTAGGCCCGTTGCAGCGGGGAGGCGAACACTGCCGAAATCCCGCCGCGCGCGGCCAGATAGCGTGCCGCCGCGTCGGCCTGCCGCCGTCCCGTCTCGGTGAGTGCGGGGTTGCCGCGCCCGGAATAGCGGCGCTGCACCGACAATTCGGTCTGCCCGTGTCGCAGCAACAGCAGCCGGGTCGGGGTGCCGCGCGCGCCGGTCCACCCGGGCGCCGCCGGTGACGGCGCCGCGGCGGTATTCCCGGCGTCGACGGCGGTCGGATCGGATTGTTCGGCCCGCCCGGGCTTTTCCGCCGGCTCGGGCCTTTCCGCCGTGCCGGTGGCCGCGGCGGCCGCGTCCATCGCCTCGTTGGCCAGCCGGTCGGCGTGCGAGTTGCGCTCGCGGGGAATCCACGAGTAGCTGATCCTGTCGAACCGCGCCGCCAGGCCTCGGGCCTGGGCGTGCAGTTCGATCAGGTCGGGGTGTTTGACCTTCCACCGCCCCGACATCTGCTCCACCAACAGCTTGGAATCCAGGTAGACCTCGGCCTCGGTGGCGCCCAGCTTCAGCGCGTCGTCCAAACCGGCTATCAGGCCGCGGTATTCGGCGACGTTGTTGGTGGCCCGGCCGATGGCCTGCTTGTTCTCGGCCAGCACGGTGCCGCGGTCCGGTGTCCACACCACAGCGCCGTACCCGGCGGGGCCGGGGTTGCCGCGCGATCCGCCGTCGGCTTCGATGACGACCTTCACTGACCGGACCCCTTGACCCGCAGCAGTATTGCCCCGCATTCCGGGCACCGCACCACGTCGTCCTCGGCCGCCGCCGAGATCCGGGACAGCTCCCCGCGGTCGATTTCCAGCCGGCAGGCGCCGCACCGCCGTCCCAGCAGCTGCCCGGCGCCCGGCCCGCCCCGGGCGCGTTGCCGTTCGTAGAGGGCGAACAGCTCGGGGTCCAGTTCGGCGCTCAGCGCGTCGCGCCGCGACGAATGCAGCGCACGGGACTCGCTGATCTCGCCGCGCGCGGCGTCCAGATCGCGCCGCGCGGTGGCCATCTCGGCCTCCAGCTCCTTGAGCGTCTGCTGCTCGCCGTCCAGCTGGGCCTGCAGCTCCTCGCGCCGCTCCATCACCTCCAGCAGCGAATCCTCCAGGCTGGTCTGGCGACGCTGCAGGGTCTCCAGCTCGTGCTGAAGGTCGGCCAGCTGCTTGGCGTCGATCGCTCCGGACTGCAGCAGCGAGCGGTCGCGGTCTTCGCGCTGGCGCACCGCGTCGACCTCGGCTTCCAGCCGCCGCACGTGAGCATCGATGTCTTCCAAGGCGATTCGCACCGCCCCCAGCCGGTCACCGGCGGCGTCGTATTCCTGCTGCATCCGCTCGCAGGCCTGCTGCTCGGGCAGATGCTCGGCCCGGTGCGCCAGCCGGGACAGCTCGGCATCCACGTTCGCCAGCTCCAGTAGTGAACGCTGCTGTGCCACATCGGCTTTCATCGTCCCTCACCCCCGTCGTGCTCGACATTCCACGGGTCGGTGCGAATCGAGCTCACCCGCACGTCGAGCCGTCCGCCGAACTGGGACCGCAGCAGGTCGGCGGCCTGGGCGCACCACGGGAATTCGCTCGCCCAGTGTGCCACGTCGATCAGGGCCACCTCGGAGGCCCGGCGATGCTCGTCGGCCGGGTGGTGGCGCAGGTCGGCCGTGAGGTAGGCCTGCACCCCGGCGCCGGCCGCGGCGGCCAGCAGCGAATCACCCGCCCCGCCGCACACCGCGACCCGCGACACCGCCAGCTCCGGGTCGCCCGCCGCCCGCACTCCCCAGGACGTCGCCGGCAGCGCCGCGTCGACCCGAGACACGAAGCGCCGCAACGGCTCCGGGTGCTCCAGCCGCGCGATGCGGCCCAGCCCGGCGTCGCCGGGCGGGGGCAGCAACGCGAAGATGTCGAACGCGGGCTCCTCGTAGGGATGGGCGGCGCGCATCGCCGCCAGGACTGCGGCCCGGGCCCGTGCGGGGGCCACCACCTCGACCCGTTCCTCGGCCACTCGTTCCACCCTGCCGACACTGCCCACCGCGGGCGAGGCGCCCTCGTGCGGCAGGAACTGCCCGAGGCCGGTGACGCTCCAGCTGCAATGCGAATAGTCGCCGATATGGCCCGCGCCGGCGGCGAAGACGGCTTCCCGCACCGCGTCCGCGTTCTCGCCGGGCACGTAGATGATCCACTTGTCCAGATCGGAGGCGGGCCGGGCCGGTCCCAGCACGGCCTCCACGGTCAGGCCGAGCGCATCGGCCAGCGCGTCGGAGACCCCGGGCGATGCCGAGTCGGCGTTGGTGTGCGCGGTGAACAGCGACCGCCCGGTGCGGATCAGCCGGTGCACCAGCGCACCCTTGGGCGTGCTGGCCGCGACGGTGTCCACCCCGCGCAGCAGCAGCGGGTGGTGGGCCAGAAGCAGCCCGCCGGCCGGGACCTCGTCGACCACCGCGGGTGTCGCGTCCACCGCCACGGTCACCGACTCCACCGGTTCGTCGGGGTCCCCGCAGACCAGCCCCACCGAATCCCAGGGTTCGGC
This sequence comes from Mycobacterium timonense, assembly GCF_025821985.1. Taxonomy (NCBI): domain Bacteria; kingdom Bacillati; phylum Actinomycetota; class Actinomycetes; order Mycobacteriales; family Mycobacteriaceae; genus Mycobacterium; species Mycobacterium timonense. The sequence goes on from NZ_JACKSY010000046.1 coordinate 106,186, forward strand.
CAGCCCCGGCGGGTAGGCCTCGTCGAGCACCGCGATGACGTCGGCGAGTTTCACGCTCACCGCTGCACCTCCGCGATCGCCTGCACCAGCAGCGGCCACTCCGGGCGCACCGCGGCGCGCAGGTACCGCTCGTCCAGGCCGACGAACGTGTCACCGCGACGGACGGCGATCCCCTTGTCGTGCAACAGCTTTCGGACCCGGACCGCATCCGGCATCCGGAACAACACAAACGGCGCCCGCCCGTCGAGCACATCGGCGCCCACCGACGCCAGCCCGGCCGCCATCTTCTCGCGCAGCCGGCTCAACCGCTCCGCCCCGGCCGCCGCGTCGGCGACGGCCCGCCGGCCGCAGCAGGCCGCCAGCGCCGTCAGCTGCAGCGTGCCCACCGGCCAGTGCGCCCGCTGCGCGGTCAGCCGCGCCAGCACCTCCGGCGCGCCCAGCGCGTAGCCCACCCGCAGCCCGGCCAGCGCCCATGTCTTGGTCAGGCTGCGCAGCACCAGCACGTCGGGCAGCGCGTCACCGGCCAGCGATTGCGGCTCGGCGGGAATCGCGTCGGCGAACGCCTCGTCGACCACCAGGAGCCGTCCGGGCCGGCGCAGCGCCAGCAGCTGCTCGCGGCCGTGCAGCACCGCGGTGGGATTGGTGGGATTTCCCACCACCACCAGGTCGGCCTCCTCGGGGACGGCCACGCCGCGCAGACCGAACGGCGGCTCCAGCACGACGTGGTGCACCGGCACCCCGGCCGCGCTCAGCGCCGCGGCCGGCTCGGTGAACGACGGCGCGATGACCGCCGCCCGCTTCGGGCGCAGGTTGCTCAGCAGCGCGAACGCCTCGGCGGCCCCGGCCAGCGGCAGCACCTCGTCGCGGCGGCGGCCGTGCCGTTCGGCGGCGGCGTCCTGCGCCCGGTGCACGTCGTCGCCGCCCGGGTAGCGGGCCAGGTCGGGCAGCCGCGCCGCCAACCGATCCAGCAGCCACTGCGGCGGCCGGCTGTGCCGGACGTTGACGGCGAAATCCAGCATCCCGGGTGCGACGGCCTGATCACCGTGGTAGCGCGCCGCCGGCGGGCTCAGGTTCAGACTCGCCATCCGTAAAACATTAGTGGCCAGCCCGGCGGCCCGAAGCAGCACCGAGCAACACCGTCCCGGACCGCCGCGGCCATCGAGGACAATGGTGAGGTGACAGGCACAACGTCAGCCGATCCCGCCGCCCCCGCGGCGCAGCTGGTGATCTTCGATCTGGACGGCACGCTGACCGACTCCGCGGAGGGCATCGTGGCCAGCTTCCTGCATGCGCTGGAGTCCATCGGCGCGCCGGTGCCCCCGGGCGACCTGGTCGCGCAGATCGTCGGCCCGCCGATGGACGACACGTTCCGGTCCATGCAACTCGGCGAGGACGCCGAGGCGGCGATCGCGGCGTTCCGCGCGGAGTACGGCGCCCGCGGCTGGGCGATGAACACGCTGTTCGACGGGATCGAGGCGCTGCTGGCCGATCTGTGCGCCGCCGGGGTGCGGCTGGCGGTGGCCACCTCCAAGCTGGAGCCGACGGCGCGGCGCATCCTCGCCCATTTCGGGCTCGACCATCACTTCGAGGTGATCGCCGGGGCCAGCCCGGACGGTTCCCGCAAGGCCAAGGTCGAGGTGCTCGCGCACGCGCTGGCGCAGCTGGAACCGCTGCCCGAGCGGGTGCTGATGGTCGGTGACCGCAGCCACGACGTGCACGGCGCGGCCGCGCACGGCATCGACACCGTGGTGGTCGGCTGGGGCTACGGCCACGCCGACTCGCACCCCGACGGCGTCACCCGCGCCGCCACCATCGACGAGCTGCGGAGGGCGCTGGGTGTCTGAACCGCTGCACGTCACGTTCGTCTGCACCGGCAACATCTGCCGGTCGGTGATGGCCGAGAAGATGTTCGCCGACCAGCTGCGCCGCCGCGGCTTGGCCGATGCCGTGCGGGTGAGCAGCGCCGGCACCGGCAACTGGCATGTCGGCGAGTGCGCCGACGAGCGGGCCGCCGGCGTGCTGCGCGCCCACGGCTACCCGACCGAGCACCGCGCCGCGCAGGTGGGCGCCGAGCATCTGTCCGCCGATCTGGTGGTGGCCCTGGACCGCAACCACGCCCGGATGCTGCGGCACCTGGGCGTCGACGAGGACCGCATCCGGATGCTGCGGTCGTTCGATCCGCGCACCGGCGCGCACACCCCCGACGTCGACGACCCCTACTACGGCGACAGCAAAGACTTCGAACGCGTCTACACCGTCATCGAGGCCGCGCTGCCCGGCCTGCACGACTGGGTCGACGAACGGCTGGCGCAGAACGGATCGTCGTGATGCCCCGGTGGCTGCGCGGCTTGTCGTTTCTGCTGCGACCGGGCTGGGTCGTGCTGGCACTGGTGGTGGTCGCGTTCGCGTACCTGTGCTTCACCGTGCTCGCGCCCTGGCAATTGGGCAAGCACAGCAGGACCTCACAGCAGAACCACCAGATCGAACACTCCCTGACCACCCCGCCCGTCCCGCTGAAAACCCTGCTGCCGCAACAAAACTCGGCCGCCCCGGCCGAGCAGTGGCGGCAGGTGAGCGCCACCGGCCACTATCTGGCCGACGTGCAGGTGCTGGCCCGGCTGCGGGTGATCGACTCCAAACCGGCGTTCGAGGTGCTGGCGCCCTTCGTGGTCGACGGCGGGCCCACCGTCTTGGTCGACCGTGGTTACGTGCGGCCGTTGGAGGGGTCGCGGGTCCCGCCGATCCCCCGCCCGCCCGCCGACACGGTGACCATCACCGCCCGGCTGCGCAACTCCGAGCCCGCTGCCGCCGGCAAGGACCCGTTCGTGGGAGACGGTGTGCGGCAGGTGTATTCGATCGACACCGAGCAGATCGCGGTGCTCACCAAGGTGCCGCTCGCCGGGTCCTATCTGCAGTTGGTCGACGGTCAGCCCGGCGGGCTGGGGGTGGTCGGGGTGCCGCAACTGGACGCCGGCCCGTTCCTGTCCTACGGCATCCAGTGGATCGCGTTCGGCATCCTGGCCCCGATCGGGGTGGGTTATTTCGCCTACTCCGAGCTGCGGGCCCGCCGCGCGGAAAAGCAACCGGCCGCGCCGGCAGCCGAAGCCCCGCAGTCGGTGCAGGACAAGCTCGCCGACCGCTACGGACGCCGCCGGTAGGCGGCCAGCAGCCCGGCCGCCAGGGCCACGGCGGCGGCCTGCACCGCCGCCGACAGCCGCACCGCCCGGCGCAGGTCGGTCACCGTGGGCTCGCGGCCGGCGCCGAGCGTCGGCCGGATCTGCAGCTGGTGCCGGTACTGGGTGGGCCCGCCCAGCCGCACGCCCAGCGCCCCGGCGAACGCCGCCTCCACCACGCCGGCGTTGGGGCTGGGATGGCGGGCGGCGTCGCGGCGCCAGGCCCGCGCCGCGCCCGACGGGGAGCCGCCGACCACCGGCGCCAGCAGCACCGTCAGCGACGCGGTCACCCGCGCCGCCGGGTAGTTGGCGATGTCGTCCAATTTCGCTGCCGCCCAACCGAATCGGAGATAGCGCGGCGAGCGGTGGCCGATCATCGCGTCCAGCGTGTTGATGCCGCGATACGCCAGCACCGCGGGCACCCCACCGGCCGCCGCCCACAACAGCGGCGCCACCTGCGCGTCGGAGGTGTTCTCCGCGACCGATTCCAGCGCGGCCCGGGCCAGCCCGGCGGCGTCCAGCGCCGCCGGGTCGCGCCCGCACAGCGACGGCAGCAGCCGACGGGCGGCGTCGACGTCGCCGCGCTGCAGCAGCTCGGCCATGGCCAGCCCGGTGCGGGTCAGCGAGGATCCACCCGAGCAGACCCATCCGGCCGCGGCGGTCGCCGCGATCGACCAGCGCGGACCGGCGCGCGCGGCGGCCCGGTGCACGGCCAGCCCCAGCAGGCCCACCGCCCCGATCGACACCGCGACGTGCAGCGCGCCGGCGACCCGGCCGTCGCGGTAGCTGAGGTTCTCCAGACCGGCGGCGGCGCGGCCGAACAGCGCCACCGGATGACCCCGGCGCGGGTCGCCCAGCGCGCGGTCGGCCAGGTAACCGATCAGCACGCCGACGGGGTGCGTCGCCAACACCTGCGCAGCGTCTCATACTGGGGTTCATGGAATCGACGAGGCGGGGCCCGCAATGAAGCGGCCCGCGACGCGGGTCGCCGACCTGCTGAATCCGGCGGCGACGTTGCTGCCCGCCGCCAACGTCATCATGCAGCTGTCCCTGCCCGGCGTCGGCTACGGCGTGCTGGAAAGCCCGGTGGACAGCGGCAACGTCTACAAGCATCCGTTCAAGCGGGCCCGCACCACCGGCACCTATCTGGCCGCCGCGACCATCGGCACCGACTACGACCGGGCGTTGATCTGCGCGGCGGTGGACGTCGCCCACCGGCAGGTGCGGTCCAGGCCGTCAAGCCCGGTGTCCTACAACGCTTTTGACCCCAAGCTGCAGCTGTGGGTGGCGGCGTGCCTGTACCGCTACTTCGTCGACCAACACGAGTTCCTGCACGGCCCGCTGGATGAGGCCTCGGCCGACGCGGTCTATCGCGACGCCGCGCGGCTGGGCACCACGCTGCAGGTGCCCGAACGGATGTGGCCGCCGGACCGGGCCGCCTTCGACGAGTACTGGAAACGCTCGCTCGACGAGCTGCGCATCGACCCGCCGGTGCGCGAGCACCTGCACGGGGTGGCGTCGCTGGCCTTCCTGCCCTGGCCGCTGCGGGTGCTGGCCGGGCCGTTCAACCTGTTTGCGACGACGGGGTTCTTGGCCCCCGAGTTCCGCGAGATGATGCAGCTGGACTGGACGCCGGGCCAGCAGCGCCGGTTCGGCTGGCTGCTGTTCTCGTTGCGGCTGGCCGACCGGTTGATCCCGCACGGGGTGTGGATCCTCGGCTATCGAATTTACTTGTGGGACATGCGATCCCGGGCGCGCCGGGGCCGCCGGGTGGTCTAGCCGCCCTCAGCGTACCGTCGCGAAGAACACGCGCAGATCCTCGACGAACAGCTCCGGCTGCTCGAATGCGGCGAAATGCCCGCCGCGCGGCATGTCCGTCCAGTGCGTGATGTTGTAGGCCGGCTCGCACCAGGAGCGCGGCGCCTTGAGCAGTTCGCCCGGGAAAGCCGCGACGCCGGTGGGCAATTCGACCCGGTCCCCGCCGCCCCACGCCGAGAAGCTCTCCCAGTACAGCCGGGCCGAGGAGGCGGCGGTGTTGGTCACCCAGTAGACCATCACGTTGTCGAGCAGCTCGTCGCGGCTCAACGCGTTCTCCGGATGCCCGTCGCAATCGGCCCAGTCCCAGAACTTTTCGACGATCCAGGCCAGCTGACCCACCGGTGAATCGGCCAGGCCGTAGCCCAGCGTCTGCGGCCGGGTGGACTGCTGCTTGGAGTAGCCGGTGCCCCGCTTGCGGTGATTCGCCAACGCGGCCAACGCCGCTCGCTCCTGCTCGGTGGGGTTGGTCAGCGCCTCCTGGCCGGGCCTGCCGATCGGCATGTTGAGGTGGATGGCCACGCAGTGGCCGCGATTGCGGCCGATCTGGGTGGTCACCGCCGCGCCCCAGTCGCCGCCCTGCGCGCCGTAGCGCTGATAGCCCAGCCGCAGCATCAGCGTTTCCCAGGCCCGGGCGATCCGCTCCACGCCCCACCCCGCGCGGGTGGGTTTCCCGGAGAAGCCGTAGCCCGGCAGGGACGGGCACACGACGTGGAAGGCGTCCTCGCCGCGTCCCGACGCCGGGTTGGTCAACGGCTCGATCACCTTGTGGAACTCCACGATCGAGCCCGGCCAGCCGTGGGTGATCAGCAGCGGGAACGCGTCGGCGTGCGGCGAGCGCTGATGGATGAAATGGATGTCCAGGCCGTCGATCTCGGTGACGAACTGGTCGAACCGATTCAGCGCCGCTTCCCGCGCGCGCCAGTCGTAGTCGTTGGCCCAGTAGTCGGCCAGTTCGCGGGTGTAGGCCAGCGGCATGCCCTGGCTCCAGTCGTCCACGCATTCGGCCTCGGGCCACCGGGTGCGGGCCAGCCGCGCACGCAGATCGTCGAGAACGTCGTCGGGGACATCGATGCGGAACGGTTTCACGCGTTCATAGTGCGCGAGCGTGGGCCCACCGCGACTGCCGGGGCCCGAAATCGCGGCCTGGTGATGTTCGCTGGCGCCCGCCCGCGAGGATGAGACCCGTGCATCCCCAGTTGACCGCGCGCGTCGAACACGGCCGGTCGCTGCCGGTGCTGGTCTGGCCGTTCACCGAGCCACGCCTGTGCATCTCGTCGGGCCCGCTCGGCGGCGGCATCGGCGCGCGGGACTGGTTGGTCAACGCCACGGTCCCGCTCGATTACGACCGGACAGACCCCGACCGCCACCTGGGCGAGATCGGCGCCGCGCTCGGGCTCGCCGGCGCCGGCTGCGGGCTGCTCACCGCCGTCGACGTGACCCGCCACCACCTCGGCGCCGACGGCGGCGCGCAGGTGACCGCGACGGTCGGGCTCTCCAGCCCCGCCTGGGCGGCGGCGCCCGACCACCACTTCCGCCGCGAGGCGCCGCACCGGGTGGGGACGATCAACATCGTGGTGGCGGCGCCGGTGCGGCTGTCGGAGGCGGCGTTGGTCAACGCCGTGGCCACCGCCACCGAGGCCAAGGCGCAGGCCTTGCACGAGGCCGGGATTCGGGCCACCGGAACCGCCTCGGACGCGGTCGTCGTGCACTGCCCGACGGACGGGGCGGCGGAGGCGTTCGGCGGGCCGCGCTCGACGTTCGGCGCCCGCATCGCGCGGGCGGTGCACGCCGCCGTGCTCGTCGGCGCCCGGTCCTGGATCTCGGGGCACGCCCACCGGCCGCCGGCCGGGAGCCCTACGCCGCCAAGGCATTTCGAGCCGGCTTCGGCGGCCGGCTCGGCACCGCGCGCGGCCGACGGCCGGGCCGGTCATCGGGTGGGCGCGGACGGTATCGAACCGCCGACCGCTGGTGTGTAAAACCAGAGCTCTACCACTGAGCTACGCGCCCCTGTGCAGGCCGCAGGCTACACGCCCGCCGGCCGGGACCCCAAACTTTCAGGCCTTCAGCGCCGCCAGCGCGTCGGTCCACAGCCGCTGGTCGCGGGACTCGCCGGGCTGCTTCATCTCGGCGAAGCGAATGATCCCGGACCGGTCGACGACGAACGTTCCGCGGTTGGAGTAGCCGGCCTCGTCGTTGAACACGCCGTAGCTCTGGCTGACCGCGCCGTGCGGCCAGAAATCGGACAGCACCGGGAAGGTGAAACCGCTCTCCAGCGCCCAAATCCGGTGTGTGGGTGGTGGACCCACCGAGATGGCCAGCACCGCACTGTCGTCGTTCTCGAACTCGGGCAGATGGTCGCGCAACTGGTCCAGCTCGCCCTGGCAGATCCCGGTGAACGCCAGCGGGAAGAACACCAGCAGCACGTTCTTGGAGCCGCGGAAGGAGCTCAGCGTGACGCGCTGCTGGTTCTGGTCGCGCAGGGTGAAGTCCGGGGCGGGGGTGCCGACCGACAGCATCAACGCTTCCCGGCGCGCGATTTGGGCTGCACCAGCCGGCTGGCGCTCCAGTCGCCCAGGTTGACCGAGGAGGTGGGCATCAGCCCGGCGGTCGGAGCGGCCTCGGCGATCTCGGCCGGCAGCACGTGTCCCGGCTTGCCGGTCTTGGGCGTCAACACCCAGATCACCCCGTCCTCGGCCAGCGGGCTGATCGCGTCCATCAGCGTGTCCACCAGGTCGCCGTCCCCGTCCCGCCACCACAGCAGCACGACGTCGACCACCTCGTCGGTGTCCTCATCGAGCAGGTCGCTGCCGCAGGCTTCCTCCACCGCGGCGCGGATCTCGTCGTCGGTGTCTTCGTCCCAGCCCCACTCCTGGACAACTTGGTCCCGTTGGATGCCCAGTTTGCGAGCGTAGCTCGGGGCGTGATCCGCCGCGACCACCGTGGAGCCTCCTTCAACCATGTGCGCCAGCCGTGCACACCGTGTGATTGCCGATTATCGTCGCACAGCCGCGATCCCGTTCACACTTCCGGCTCACTAGGTGGCCAGGCAGAGTTGGATCGCCTTCTTCTTCGTGTCGTTGAGCTGGTCGACGCGCTTGTTGAATTCCGACGTCGACGCGTGCGTGCCGATGGCGTTGGCCACCGCGTGCGCGGCGTCGATGTAGGCATTGAACGCGTCCTTGATCTGCTGCGACATCGCATCGTTGAAGCTGTTGGCCACCGTGTTGGCGCTGTCGTTGAGGGCGTCGATGGCCGGGCCTTCGGTGGGGCCGGTGCCGCGGCCCGAATTGAACGCCTGGACGAATTCGTTGGTCTTGTCGATCGCGTTCTTGCTGGTGGTGACCAGCGCGGCGCAGGCGGTGCGCACCGCCTTGGTGGTCAGCGACTGCTGGCGCTGGGATTCCCGGACGCTCGAGGTCACCGACGAGGCGGAAACCGACGCGGACACGGACTGCCGGTAGGCCGGGGCCACCCGGGTGTCGGGGGTCGCGGTTCCGTTGGTGACGGAGGTGCATCCCACGATGCCGATCAGCGCGGCGGCCACACAGCCCAGCGCCAACGCACCACGCCGGGGGAAAGCCCCCACCTGCATCTGCGGGACGCCACGCCACCGGATGAGCACGGTCCTGACGTTACCGGGTGGGGTGTGCGGCTGTCCCCGACCCGCCGGGGCGTTGCCCGCCGAGTCGGCTACCCGACGTCGACTATCCGCGTCGAACACCGGTGCGGCACGATGGTGGTCGGGGTGCGAACCACCCCACGGCACACATCCCGCCAATTACAGGAGTAGTGGGTTGACAACCGAATTCGTGCGCCACGATCTGGCCACAAACCCCACCGGCCCGGCCGAACCCGACCGCGTCCGGGTGATCCGCGAGGGGGTCGCGTCCTACCTCCCCGACATCGATCCGGAAGAGACGTCGGAGTGGCTGGAGTCCTTCGACGAACTGCTGGAGCGCTCCGGGCCGTCGCGGGCCCGCTATCTGATGCTGCGGCTGCTCGAACGCGCCGGCGAGCAGCGGGTCGCCATCCCGTCGCTGACCTCCACCGACTACGTCAACACCATTCCCACCGAACTCGAGCCGTGGTTCCCCGGCGACGAGGACGTCGAACGGCGCTACCGGGCGTGGATCCGGTGGAACGCCGCCATCATGGTGCACCGCGCGCAGCGGCCGGGAGTCGGTGTGGGCGGCCACATTTCGACCTACGCGTCGTCGGCGGCGCTGTACGAAGTCGGCTTCAACCACTTCTTCCGCGGCAAGTCGCATCCCGGCGGCGGCGACCAGATCTTCATCCAGGGGCACGCCTCCCCGGGGATCTACGCGCGCGCCTTCCTGGAGGGCCGGTTGACCGCCGACCAACTCGACGGCTTCCGCCAGGAGCACAGCCACGCCGGCGGCGGCCTGCCGTCCTACCCGCACCCACGGCTGATGCCCGACTTCTGGGAATTCCCCACGGTGTCGATGGGCCTGGGCCCACTGAACGCCATTTATCAGGCGCGGTTCAACCACTACCTACATGACCGCGGCATCAAGGACACCTCCGATCAGCACGTGTGGTGCTTCTTGGGCGACGGCGAGATGGACGAGCCGGAAAGCCGCGGGCTGATCCAGGTGGCCGCCAACGAGGCGCTGGACAACCTGACGTTCGTGATCAACTGCAACCTGCAGCGCCTCGACGGCCCGGTGCGCGGCAACGGCAAGATCATTCAGGAACTGGAGTCGTTCTTCCGCGGCGCCGGCTGGAACGTCATCAAGGTGGTCTGGGGCCGCGAGTGGGACGCCCTGCTGCACGCCGACCGGGACGGCGCGCTGGTGAACCTGATGAACACCACGCCCGACGGGGATTACCAGACCTACAAGGCCAACGACGGCGCCTACGTGCGCGACCATTTCTTCGGCCGCGACCCGCGCACCAAGGCGCTGGTGGAGAACATGACCGACGCCGAGATCTGGAACCTCAAGCGCGGCGGCCACGACTACCGCAAGGTGTATGCCGCCTACCGGGCCGCCGTCGACCACAAGGGCCAGCCCACGGTGATCTTGGCCAAGACCATCAAGGGCTACTCGCTGGGCGCGCACTTCCAGGGCCGCAACGCCACGCATCAGATGAAAAAGCTTGCGCTGGAAGACCTCAAGCACTTCCGGGACGCGATGCGCATTCCGATCAGCGACGCCCAGCTGGACGAGAACCCCTACCTGCCGCCCTACTACCACCCCGGCTCCGACGCCCCGGAGATCCGCTACATGCTCGACCGGCGCCGCACCCTGGGCGGCTTTCTGCCCGAACGCCGCACCAAGGCAAAGGCATTGCGGCTTCCCGGCCGCGACATCTACGCCGCGCTGAAGAAGGGGTCGGGCACCCAGGAGGTCGCCACCACCATGGCGACGGTGCGCACCTTCAAAGAAGTGTTGCGGGACAAGGAGATCGGCCCGCGGATCGTGCCGATCATTCCCGACGAGGCGCGCACCTTCGGCATGGACTCCTGGTTCCCGTCGCTGAAGATCTACAACCGCAACGGCCAGCTGTACACCGCCGTGGACGCCGAATTGATGTTGGCGTACAAGGAAAGCGAAGTCGGGCAGATCCTGCACGAGGGCATCAACGAGGCCGGGTCGGTGGGATCGTTCATCGCGGCCGGGACGTCGTATGCGACGCACAACGAGCCGATGATCCCGATCTACATCTTCTATTCGATGTTCGGCTTCCAGCGCACCGGTGACGGGCTGTGGGCCGCCGCCGACCAGATGACGCGCGGCTTCCTGCTCGGCGCGACGGCCGGGCGCACCACCCTGACCGGCGAGGGCCTGCAACACGCCGACGGCCACTCGCTGCTGCTGGCCGCCACCAACCCGGCCGTGGTCGCCTACGACCCGGCGTTCGCCTACGAGATCGCCTACATCGTGGAGAGCGGGCTGGCGCGGATGTTCGGCGAGAACCCCGAGGACGTGTACTTCTACATCACGGTCTACAACGAGCCGTACGTGCAGCCGCCGGAGCCGGAGAACTTCGATCCCGAAGGTCTGCTGCGCGGCCTCTACCGCTACCACGTGGCCACCGAACAGCGCGCCAACAAGGCGCAGATCCTGGCCTCCGGAGTGGCCATGCCGTCGGCGCTGAGCGCGGCGAAGATGCTGGCCGACGAGTGGGACGTGGCCGCCGACGTGTGGTCGGTGACCAGCTGGGGCGAGTTGAACCGCGACGGCGTGGCGATCGACCGGGCCAGGCTGCGGCACCCGGACCGGCCCGCCGGCGTCCCCTACGTCACGCAGGCGCTGTCGGATGCCAGCGGGCCGGTGGTCGCCGTGTCGGACTGGATGCGGGCGGTCCCCGAGCAGATCCGGCCGTGGGTGCCGGGCACCTACGTGACGCTGGGCACCGACGGGTTCGGCTTCTCCGACACCCGGCCCGCGGCGCGGCGGTACTTCAACACCGACGCCGAGTCGCAGGTGGTCGCGGTGCTCGAGGCGCTGGCGCGCGACGGCGAGATCGACCCGTCGGTGCCGGTCGCCGCCGCACGCCAGTACCGCATCGACGACGTGCTGGCCGCCCCCGAGCAGACGTCCGACCCCGGCGTGGCCTAACGGCGCCCGGGGCGGGGCGCCCACGCCCCCGCCCCGGGCCCCCGCCTGTCGCCCACGCCCGTCGCCCACCACCCCGCCGCGCCCACGCCCACCGCGCCTCCGCCGAGCGTGAAGTTAGCTTCACGGTCGAGGCCGAGCGTGAAGTTAGCTTCACGCTCGGCCGGCAAAGCCCCACGCAGCCGCCGCGGCCCCGCACCACCCGAGCGCCGGCCGCGAGCACCCAACAGTCCGACACCCCCGCCCCTTTGGGGGAAGTCTCCAAAAGATGGCGTAGGTTTTAGGGGTGAATGACAACCCGTTCGCCGGCCCGTTCGCGAAGCATCCCCGGTCGCCGCTGGAGACGCTGGATACCGTCCCGGAATCGGTGCTGCGCCGGCTGAAGCAGTATTCGGGCCGGCTGGCCACCGAGGCGGTGTCGGTGATGCAGGACCGGTTGCCGTTCTTCGCCGACCTGGAAGCCTCCCAACGGGCCAGCGTGTCGCTGGTGGTGCAGACGGCCGTGGTCAACTTCGCCGAATGGATGCAGGACCCCAAAAGCAACGTCCGGCACACCGCGCAGGCCTTCGAGCTGGTGCCCCAGGACCTGGCCCGCCGCATCGCGCTGCGGCACAGCGTGGAGATGGTCCGGGTCACCATGGAGTTCTTCGAGGAGGTGGTGCCGCTGCTGGCCCGCTCCGAAGAGCAGCTGACCGCCCTGACCGTCGGCGTCCTGAAATACAGCCGCGACCTGGCCTTCACCGCCGCCACCGCCTACGCCGACGCCGCCGAGGCGCGCGGCACCTGGGACAGCCGGATGGAAGCCAGCGTGGTCGACGCGGTGGTCCGGGGCGACACCGGCCCGGAGCTGCTGTCCCGCGCCGCGGCGCTGAACTGGGACACCACCGCCCCGGCGACGGTCGTGGTCGGGACGCCGGCGCCCGGCCGCGACGGCTCGACCGGCCCCGGCGACAGCGAACGCGCCAGTCAGCACGTCCGCGACATCGCCGCGCAGCACGGCCGGGCGGCGCTGACCGACGTGCACGGCACCTGGCTGGTCGCTATCGTTTCCGGCCAATTGTCACCGACCGACAAATTCCTGGGCGATCTGCTGGAGGCGTTCTCCGACGGACCTGTCGTGGTCGGGCCCACCGCACCGATGCTGACGGCGGCCTACCACAGCGCCAGCGAGGCGATATCCGGGATGAACGCGGTCGGCGGCTGGCGCGGAGCGCCACGGCCGGTGCTGGCCCGCGAGCTGCTGCCGGAACGCGCCCTGATGGGCGATGCGTCGGCGATCGTGGCGCTGCACACGGACGTGATGGGCCCGTTGGCCGACGCCGGCCCCACCCTCATCGAAACCCTGGACGCTTTCTTAGATTCTGGTGGCGCGATTGAGGCTTGTGCCAGAAAGTTGTTCGTTCATCCAAACACCGTGCGCTACCGACTCAAGCGGATCACCGACTTCACCGGCCGCGATCCCATGCAGCCGCGCGACGCATATGTGCTGCGAGTGGCCGCGACGGTCGGGCAGCTCAACTACCCGACGCACCCGCCCAGCGCCGCCGGCGCCGCCATGCCCGCCGTTCCGCTGCCGGTCAACGGTGCTGCGCGGGGGCAATCGGGCGGATAGTGACCCGGGCAACAGATCGCGGCACGATATCAAACCAGTAGCTTACCGAGCTATTTTGTAGGGTGTACACAAAAACCTAAGACGAGGTTCATAATCTGTTACACCCGCCAAAACCGTTTCCACAGTGTTCTCTTAAACACGTGATTGCATTGCTTGCGCCCGGACAGGGTTCGCAGACCGAGGGGATGCTCTCGCCGTGGCTGGAGCTCGACGGCGCCGCCGACCAGTTGGCGCTGTGGTCCAAGGCCAGCGGCCTCGACCTGGTTCGCCTGGGCACCACCGCATCGACCGAAGAGATCACCGACACCGCGGTCACCCAGCCGCTGGTCGTCGCCGCCACGCTGCTCGCCCACCAGGAGCTGACCCGGCGCGGCCTGCTCGCCGACGCCGACCTGGTCGTGGCGGGCCACTCCGTCGGGGAGATCGCCGCCTACGCGATCGCCGGCGTGATGGCCGCTGACGACGCCGTCGCGCTGGCCGCCACCCGCGGCGCCGAGATGGCCAAGGCGTGCGCGGTCGAGCCGACCGGCATGTCCGCGGTGCTCGGCGGCGACGAGGCCGAGGTCCTCGCCCGGCTCGAGCAGCTCGACCTGTTCCCCGCCAACCGCAACGCCGCCGGCCAGATCGTGGCCGCCGGGTCGCTGGCCGCGCTGGAGAAGTTGGCCGAGGATCCCCCGGCGAAGGCCCGGGTGCGCGCCCTCGGGGTGGCCGGAGCGTTCCACACCAAGTACATGGCCTCGGCGCTCGACGGCTACGCCGCCGCGGCGGCCGCCGTCCAGACGGCCGAGCCCACCGCCACGCTGCTGTCCAACCGCGACGGCAAGCCGGTCGCCTCGGCGGCCGCGGCGATGGAGGCGCTGGTCGCCCAGCTGACCCAGCCGGTCCGCTGGGACCTGTGCACCGCCACGCTGCGTGAGCTGGAAGTCGCAGCGGCCGTGGAGTTCCCGCCCGCGGGCACTCTCACCGGCATCGCCAAACGAGAACTTCGGGGGGTTTCGGCACGAGCCGTGAAGTCACCCGCAGACCTGGACGCTTTGGCTGAGCTTTAATAGCCAGCTCGACCAGTACAACCGCATAACACACGTCAGTTCGACTGATTCACAACACATTACGAAGGGAAATGCTGTGGCTGTCAGCCAGGAAGAAATCATCGCCGGTATCGCCGAGATCATCGAAGAGGTGACCGGTATCGAGCCCTCCGAGGTCACCCCGGAGAAGTCCTTCGTCGACGACCTGGACATCGACTCGCTGTCGATGGTCGAGATCGCCGTGCAGACCGAGGACAAGTACGGCGTCAAGATTCCCGACGAGGACCTCGCCGGTCTGCGCACCGTCGGTGACGTCGTGGCCTACATCCAGAAGCTCGAGGAAGAGAACCCCGAGGCTGCCGAGGCGTTGCGCGCCAAGCTGGAGACCGAGAACCCCGAGGCGGTCGCCAACGTCAAGGCAAGGCTGGAAGCGGACAGCAAGTGAGTAAGCCTTCCACTGCTAACGGCGGTTACCCCAGCGTTGTGGTAACCGCCGTCACGGCGACGACGTCGATCGCGCCGGACGTCGAGAGCACGTGGAAGGGTCTACTCGCCGGCGAAAGCGGCATCCACGTCCTCGAAGACGACTACATCACCAAGTGGGACCTGCCGGTCCGGATCGGTGGCCACCTCAAGGAGCCCATCGACGAGCGGATGAGCAGGCTCGACCTGCGCCGCATGTCCTACGTCCAGCGGCTGGCCAAGCTGCTCAGCACCCAGCTGTGGGAGACCGCCGGCAACCCGGAGCTCGACCCCGACCGGTTCTCGGTCGTGGTGGGCACCGGCCTCGGTGGTGCCGAGCGGATCGTGGAGAGCTACGACCTGATGAACGAGGGCGGCCCCCGCAAGGTGTCGCCGCTGGCCGTGCAGATGATCATGCCCAACGGCGCCGCCGCCGTGGTGGGTCTGCAGCTCGGCGCCCGCGCCGGGGTGATCACCCCGGTGTCAGCCTGTTCGTCGGGCTCGGAGGCGATCGCCCACGCGTGGCGCCAGATCGTCATGGGCGACGCCGATGTCGCCGTGTGCGGTGGTGTCGAGGGCCCCATCGAGGCGCTGCCGATCGCGGCCTTCTCGATGATGCGGGCCATGTCGACGCGCAACGACGAGCCCGAGCGGGCGTCGCGGCCGTTCGACAAGGACCGAGACGGGTTCGTGTTCGGCGAGGCCGGTGCGCTGATGCTGATCGAGACCGAGGAGCACGCCAAGGCCCGCGGTGCCAAGCCGCTGGCCCGGTTGATGGGTGCCGGCATCACGTCCGACGCGTTCCACATGGTGGCCCCGGCGGCCGACGGTGTGCGGGCGGGCCGGGCCATGACGCGGTCGCTGGAGTTGGCGGGCCTGTCCCCCAAGGACGTCGACCACGTCAACGCGCACGGCACCGCGACGCCGATCGGTGACACCGCCGAGGCCAACGCCATCCGGGTGGCCGGATGTCAGGAGGCGGCGGTGTATGCGCCGAAGTCCGCGCTGGGACACTCGATCGGCGCGGTCGGCGCGCTGGAATCGGTGCTCACGGTGCTGACCCTGCGCGACGGCGTCATTCCGCCCACCTTGAACTATGAAACCCCGGACCCCGAAATCGATCTGGACATCGTGGCGGGCGAACCCCGCTACGGCGACTACCAATACGCGATCAACAACTCGTTCGGCTTCGGTGGCCACAACGTGGCACTGGCCTTCGGGCGCTACTGAGCACGACGTCCGGCGACGATGCGGGCCGCAACGGCCCGCAAAGTTGCCGGACAAGTTAGGGAAGGAATCTTCGCAAGACCCATGACAGAGCTGGTTACCGGGAAAACGCTCCCGAACGTGGTCGTCACCGGCATCGCCATGACGACCGCGCTGGCGACTGACGCCGAGACCACCTGGAAGCTGTTGCTGGACAGTCAAAGTGGTATCCGCACACTCGACGATCCCTTCGTCGAGGAGTTCGACCTGCCGGTGCGCATCGGCGGACATCTGTTGGAGGAGTTCGACAGTCAGCTGACCCGCGTCGAGCTGCGCCGGACGGGCTACCTGCAACGGATGTCCACCATCTTGGGCCGGCGGGTCTGGGAGAACGCCGGCTCGCCCGAGGTGGACAGCAACCGGCTCATGGTCTCCATCGGCACCGGCCTGGGGTCATCCGAGGAAATGGTCTTCAGCTACGACGACATGCGCGCGCGGGGCATGAAGGCGGTCTCCCCGCTCGGTGTGCAGAAGTACATGCCCAACGGCGCAGCCGCGGCGGTCGGGCTGGAACACCACGCCAAGGCTGGCGTCATCACCCCGGTCTCGGCGTGCGCGTCGGGCTCCGAGGGCATCGCCCAGGCGTGGCGCAACATCGTCTTCGGCGAGGCCGACATCGCGATCTGCGGCGGCGTCGAGACGAAGATCGAGGCGGTGCCGATCGCGGCGTTCGCCCAGATGCGCATCGTGATGTCGACCAAGAACGACGACCCCGTCGGCGCCTGCCGCCCGTTCGACCGGGACCGCACCGGCTTCGTGTTCGGCGAGGCCGGCGCGCTGATGGTGATCGAAACCGAGGAACACGCCAAGGCCCGCGGCGCCAACATCCTGGCCCGCATCATGGGCGCCAGCATCACCTCCGACGGCTACCACATGGTCGCCCCGGACCCCAACGGCGAACGCGCCGGACACGCCATGAGCCGCGCCATCCAGCTGGCCGGCCTGACGCCCGGCGACATCGATCACGTCAACGCGCACGCCACCGGCACCTCGGTGGGCGACGTGGCCGAGAGCAAGGCGATCAACAACACCCTGGGCCCGCACGGCGGCAACGCCGCCGTCTACGCCCCCAAGGCCGCGCTCGGCCACTCGGTCGGCGCCGTCGGCGCCGTCGAGTCCATCCTGACCGTGCTGGCGCTGCGCGACCAGGTCGTCCCGCCCACCCTGAACCTGGAAAACCTCGACCCCGAAATCGATTTGGACGTGGTGGCGGGCAAACCGCGGCCGGGCAACTACCAGTACGCGATCAACAACTCGTTCGGCTTCGGCGGCCACAACGTCGCCATCGCCTTCGGACGGTACTGAACCCACCGTCCCGAGCAGCACCGGAATACAGGAGACCTGCGATGACTATCACGGCCCCCGAGACGGTTGGCGAGTCGCTCGACCCCCGCGACCCGCTGTTGCGCCTGAGCAATTTCTTCGACGACGGCAGCGTTGCGCTGCTGCACGAACGTGACCGCTCGGGCGTGCTTGCCGCCGCGGGAACCGTGAACGGTGTGCGCACCATCGCGTTCTGCACCGACGGCACCGTGATGGGTGGCGCCATGGGCATCGAGGGCTGCTCGCACATCGTCGACGCCTACGACACCGCCATCGAGGAGCAGAGCCCGATCGTGGGCATCTGGCACTCCGGCGGTGCCCGGCTGGCCGAGGGCGTGAAGGCGTTGCACGCCGTGGGCCTGGTGTTCGAGGCGATGATCCGCGCGTCCGGCTACATCCCGCAGATCTCGGTGGTGGTCGGCTTCGCGGCCGGTGGCGCCGCCTACGGGCCGGCGCTGACCGACGTCGTGGTGATGGCGCCGGAGAGCCGGGTGTTCGTCACCGGACCCGACGTGGTGCGCAGCGTCACCGGCGAGGACGTCGACATGGCCTCGCTCGGCGGCCCCGAGACCCACCACAAGAAGTCCGGGGTGTGCCACATCGTCGCCGACGACGAGCTCGACGCCTACGAGCGCGGTCGCCGGTTGGTCGGATTGTTCTGCCAGCAGGGCCATTTCGACCGCACCAAGGCCGAGGCCGGGGACACCGACATCCACGCGCTGCTGCCCGAGTCGGCCCGCCGCGCCTACGACGTCCGCCCCATCGTGACCGCGATCCTCGACGACGAGACCCCGTTCGACGAGTTCCAGGCGAACTGGGCGCCGTCGATGGTGATCGGGTTGGGCCGGCTGTCCGGTCGCACGGTCGGCGTGCTGGCCAACAACCCGCTGCGGCTGGGCGGTTGCCTGAACTCCGAAAGTGCCGAGAAGGCAGCGCGTTTCGTGCGGCTGTGCGATGCCTTCGGCATCCCGCTGGTGGTGATCGTCGACGTGCCGGGCTATCTGCCCGGTGTCGACCAGGAGTGGGGCGGTGTGGTGCGTCGCGGCGCCAAGCTGCTGCACGCCTTCGGCGAGGCCACCGTTCCGCGGGTCACCCTGGTGACCCGAAAGACCTACGGCGGGGCCTACATTGCGATGAACTCCCGCTCGCTGAACGCGACCAAGGTGTTCGCCTGGCCGGACGCCGAGGTCGCGGTGATGGGAGCCAAGGCCGCCGTCGGCATCCTGCACAAGAAGAAGCTGGCCGCCGCCCCGGAGCACGAGCGCGAGGCGCTGCACGACCAGCTGGCCGCCGAGCACGAGAAGATCGCCGGCGGTGTGGACAGTGCGATCGAGATCGGCGTGGTCGACGAGAAGATCGACCCGGCGCACACCCGCAGCAAGCTCACCGAGGCGCTGGCCCAGGCGCCGGCGCGCCGCGGCCGTCACAAGAACATCCCGCTGTAACCCCACTTTTCCCGCGCGAGCAGACGCAAAAGCCCCGCGACACGCCGCGCATCGGGGGCTTTTGCGTCTGCTCGCGCCCTAACGTGCCCGGCCCAGGCACAGCGAAAGCGCTTGGCGGAGAGCGGTTTGCGGGTCGGTGGGCAGCTCGTCGGCGCGCCATCCGACGAAATCGTCGGGCCGGATCAGCAGTGCCCCGTCCGGCGCCAGCCCGGTGATCGCCGCCCACTGGTCGTTGTAGACCCGGTGCGCCGGTAGCGACATGGAAGCCGCTGCGGCACACCAGCGTTCGTCGCCGGTGAGCACGGTGAACTCCGGGCCCACCAGGTCGAGGGTCGAGACACCGTCGCGCACCCAGACGTGTGGCACCCGGGTGCCGGGCTGGGCGCGCAACTCGTCCACCAGCTCGATGCCGTTCGCGCCGTAGCGGTATCCGATCATCAGGGCGAAGATCGGTGCCTCTTCGTCGGCCGGCAGTTGCGGCCGCTTCCCACCCGGTCTCAGCAGGGCCATCGACGGCCCGGTGAGCGACTGGCGCGCGGCGAAGACGCCGACGGGGTGGCGCTCGGCGTGGTAGGTGTCCAGCAGCGCCGGTCCGGCCGCGCCTCGCAGCACGGCGGCGAGTTTCCAGGCCAGGTTGTGCGCGCTCTGGATCGCGGTGTTGGCTCCCCCGGCCTTGAACGGCGGCATGGTGTGCGCCGAATCGCCCACCAAAAACGCTCGCCCGCAATCGAATCGGTCGGCGACCTGCTCGTAGGGCTGCCATGCCGCGACCTCGATGACGTCGATGTCGAGCGGCTCGCCGATCGCCTTGGTGAGCAGCTCGCGGCAGCGCTGCGGCGTGAACTGCTCGGCCGTCTCGCCCTCGTCGGGAAAGTAGGTGGTGATGAACATGCCGAGGTCACCTTCGGCGACCAGGAAGATGCCGTCCACGTCGGCGTTCTTGACCTGCACGCCGTCGCCGTCGTGCAAGTGCGGGATGAACTTTCGCCAAGGCGCCCGGAAGTAGACGAAGACGACGTAGATGGGCAGCGCGCCGTATCCAGACGTGGTGATTCCCAACAGGTTACGGAGAGGGCTGTGCACCCCGTCGGCGCCGATCAGATAGTCGGCGCGGATCGTCTCGGCGGTGCCCGACTCGGCGTCGCGAACCACCGCGGTGACGCCGGCCTCGTCCATGTCGATCGAGGACAGCTCGGTCCCGTAGCGCACGTCGCTGCCGCCGCGCCGGGTCGCGGCGAGCAGGATCGGCTCGAGCCGGCTCTGCGGGCAGTACTGCGCCGCCGGTTCGGGGCTGAACCGCTCCAGACCGGCGAAGATCCCCTCGACGTCGAGCGCCGGTCGCTCCTCGGGGCTGTTGAGCGCCGGCTTGGCCACCACGGTCGAGACGTGCTCGGCGACCGCATGCACCTCGTCGCCCAGACCCATCCCGCGCAGGATCTCCAAGCTGCGAAAGCTCAGGTTGCGGGCCTTCGGGTACAGGAAGACCTCGCGCCGCTTCTCCACCAGCAGCGACCGGACACCGTGTTGGGTCAGCAGCGCCGACATGGACAGCCCGCCGACGCCGGCCCCGACGATGAGCACAGGCACTCGCGTGGTCATCTCGTCCCCTTTCGACACCCCACCAGAACTGACAGTTTCTATCATTCGATAGGAACTATCAATACCCGAGGGGTGGGGCGCGACCCAGCCGCCCTACCCGAAGCGGGCGAGAAACTCCTCGGCCACGGCCACCACCCGCTCGCGGTCGCGCGGCACCAGGCCGATCCGGGTCCGCCGATCGACGATGTCGGAGACCTCAAGCGCGCCCTCGTGGGTGATCGCGTATTCGAACTCGGCTCGAATGACGTCGATTCCGTCGACGACCGGTTCGGTCGGCCGCTCGCAACCGGCGGTCGCGACGACCTTGGCCGCCTCGGCGCCGTACCGCGACACCAGCGACTCCGGCAGTGCGACGTGCGGCGCTCCGGTGATCCCGGGGTTGGCCGGCGCCCCGATCAGCGGCAGGTTGCGGGTCCGGCATTTCGCGGCGCGCAGCCGCCGCACCCGCACGGCACGATCGAGCACATCCTGTGCCATGTAACGGTATTCGGTCAGTTTGCCGCCGATCACGCTGATCACCCCGGACGCGGATTCGACGACGGCGTGTTCGCGGGAGACGTCGGCGGTGCGGCCCTCACCCGTGTCGATCAGCGGCCGCAGCCCCGCGTAGGCGCCGATCACGTCGGTGGCGGCCAGCGCCGTGCCCAGCGCGGTGTTCACCGTGTCGAGCAGGAACGTGATCTCCTCGACGGACGGCTCCGGCACGTCCGGGATGGGACCGGGCGCGGCCTCGTCGGTCAGCCCGAGGTAGACCCGGCCCAGCTGTTCGGGCATCGCGAAGACGAATCTGTTGAGCTCGCCGGGAATCGGAATCGTCAGCGCCGCAGTCGGATTGCCGAAGGCGGCGGCGTCGAAGACCAGATGCGTGCCGCGGCTGGGCCGCAACCGCAACGAGCCGTCGATCTCGCCCGCCCACACGCCGGCCGCGTTGATCACCGCGCCGGCCGACACGTCGAACGAGCCGCCGCCACGCACGTCGGTCAACCGCACCGACGTACCCGTGGCCCGCGACGCCGCGACGTAGGTGAGGATCCGGGCGCCGTGCTGAGCGGCGGTGCGCGCCACCGCGGTGACCAGCCGGGCGTCGTCGATCAGTTGACCGTCGTAGGCCAGCAATCCCCCGTCCAGGCCGTCGCGGCACACGGTCGGCGCCAGCTGTACGACGCGCTGCGCCGAGACCCGTTGCGAGCGGGGCAGTGTCGAGGCCGGCGTGCCGGCGAGGAAGCGCAGCGCGTCGCCGGCCAGGAAGCCGCCGCGCACCAGCGCCCGCGTGGCCCGGCTCATCGACGGCAGCAACGGCACCAGTTGCGGCATCGCGTGCACCAGATGAGGGGCGTTGCGGGTCATCAGGATTCCGCGTTCGAGGGCGCTGCGCCGGGCGATGCCGACCTTGCCGCTGGCCAGATAGCGCAGCCCGCCGTGCACGAGTTTGGAGCTCCAGCGGCTGGTGCCGAACGCCAGATCGCGCTTTTCCGCCAGCGCCACCCGCAGCCCGCGCGCGGCGGCGTCCAACGCGATCCCGGCCCCGGTGATGCCGCCGCCGATCACCAGCACGTCCAGCGGCTCACCCTCGGCGAGCGCGGCCAAGTCGGCGGTCCGGCGGGCGGCGTTGAGCGCGCTGGGGTCGGGGATCACGACAGGTATCCGTTCAGCGAGTAGGCGAGTTCGGTGGCCAGCGCCTCGGCGTCGAGCAGCTGTTCGACGATTTGCGCCGACTGGATGGTCGACTGGGCGATCAGCAACACCATGGTGGCCATCTGCACCGGGTCGCCGGGCCGGACGCTGCCATTACGCTGGGCCACCCGCAGCCGGGCGGCGAGGGCGTCGATCAACATGTGCTGGCTGGTGCCGAGCCGCTCGGTGATGTAGATCGGCGCCAGCTCCGAGTGCAACACGGACATCACCAGTCGGTCCTGGCGCAACAGGTCGGCCACCGTAACGATCTGTCGCACCAGCGATTCCCGGTCGTCGCCGAGCAACGGCGCGGCCCGCATCACGTCGGTGACATGCCGGGTCAACAGCGCCGCGACGATCGACCGGGTGTCCGGCCAGCGCCGGTACACCGTCGGCCGGCTGACGCCGGCCCGCCGGGCGATCTCGGCCAGGGTCACCCGGTCCACGCCGAAGTCGACCACACAGCTGGCCGCGGCCGCCAGGATGCGCTCGCCGGTGTCCAGCGCGGCGTCCGGCTTATCGTTACGGATTGACAGCATCTGTAATACTGTAACGCATGACGCATCCGGAGCGGCTGCTGCCGCCGATGAAATGGAACGCCTGGGGGGATCCCGCCGCGGCCAAACCGCTCTCCGAGGGCATCCGGTCATTGCTGCAGCAGGCCGTGGGGATCGAGGGGTCCCGCGCGGCCGAGCCGCGACCCGAGCAGGTGCGGTTGCGTCCGTCCACGCTATCGCCGGCGGACCGGGAGGCGCTGGCCGCCATCGTCGGCCCCGAGTACTGCCGCACCGCCGATTCCGATCGGTTGCTGCACGCGGGCGGCAAGTCCACCATCGACCTGCTCAGCCGCAACAGCCCGGGCCCGCAGGATGCGCCCGACGCCGTGTTGCTGCCCGGCGACGACGAGTCCGTCGCCGCGATTCTGCGCTACTGCTCCCAGCATCGGATCGCGGTCGTACCGTTCGGCGGGGGCACCAGCGTGGTCGGCGGACTCGCCCCCGAGCGCGCCGGGTTCGGCGCCGCCGTCGCGGTGGATCTGCGCCGTTTCGATCAGCTGATCTCGTTGGACCCGGTGTCCGGCCTGGCGGTTCTCGGGGCCGGGGTCACCGGCCCGGATGCTGAGAAACTGCTTGGTGCACATGGCTTTTCGCTTGGCCATTTTCCGCAGAGTTTCGAATACGCCACCGTCGGTGGCTTCGCCGCAACCCGGTCCTCCGGGCAGGACTCGGCGGGCTACGGCCGGTTCAACGACATGGTGCGCGGGCTGCGGGTGGTCACCCCGGTGGGCACCATGGACCTGGGGCGCGGACCGGAGTCGGCCGCCGGCCCGGACCTGCGTCAGCTGCTGATCGGCTCGGAGGGCACCCTGGGCGTCATCACCCGGGTGCGGCTGCGGGTGCACCGCATTCCGCAGGCCGTTCGCTACGAGGCATGGTCGTTCCCCGACTTCGAAACCGGAGCGGCCGCCCTGCGCGCGGTCACCCAGAATGGCACCGGCCCCACCGTGATTCGCCTCTCCGACGAGGCCGAGACCGGGGTCAACCTGGCCACCACGGAGGCGATCGGCGAGTCCCGGATCACCGGCGGCTGCCTGTGCATCACCATGTTCGAGGGCACCAAACAACATGTCGACAGCCGGCACGCCGAAACCAGCGCGCTGCTGGCGGCCCAGGGCGGAACGTCGCTGGGGGACGGCCCGGCCCGGGCCTGGGAGCGCGGCCGGTTCGGTGCGCCCTACCTGCGCGACTCACTGCTGGCGGCCGGGGCGCTGTGCGAAACACTCGAGACGGCCACCGACTGGTCCAACATCTCGGCGCTGAAAGCCGCTGTCACGCAAGCACTCACCACCGCGCTGGCGCAGACCGGCACCCCGGCGCTGGTGATGTGCCACATTTCGCACGTCTACCCCACGGGCGCGTCGTTGTACTTCACCGTGGTCGCCGGGCAACGCGGCGATCCGATCGAGCAGTGGAAAACCGCCAAGAAGGCCGCCTCGGATGCGATCATGGCCACCGGCGGGACCATCACCCACCACCACGCCGTCGGCACCGACCACCGGCCGTGGATGCGCGAGGAGATCGGCGAGTTGGGAGTGCAGGTGTTACGCGCGGTCAAGGACACCCTGGACCCGGCCGGAATCCTCAACCCCGGCAAGCTGATTCCGTGACGTCCCCGGCTGCACGGCTACGCCGGTACGAGATCGGCAAGGTGATCGCGCTGACCAACCCGGCCTCCGGGCACGGCGCCGCGGTGGCCGCCGCGCAACGAGCGATCGCCCGGCTGCACCGGCGCGGGGTGGAGGTCGTCGAAATCATCGGCGACGACCCGCAAGACGCCCGGCACCTGGTCGGCGCGGCACTGGACAAGGGCGCCGACGCGGTCATGGTGACCGGGGGCGACGGGGTGTTCTCCAACGCGCTACAAGTGTTGGCGGGCACCGACATTCCCGCCGGCATCGTCCCGGCCGGCACCGGCAACGACCACGCCCGTGAATTCGGGATCCCCACCAAGGATCCCGAGTCGGCCGCCGACATCATCGTCGACGGCTGGGCCGAAACCGTTGACCTGGGCCGGATTCGGGCCGACAACGGATTCGACAAATGGTTCGGCACCGTGGCGGCCACCGGCTTCGACTCGCTGGTCACCGATCGCGCCAACCGGATGCGCTGGCCGCACGGCCGGCTGCGCTATTACGTGGCCATGCTCGCCGAGCTGTCCCAGTTGCGGCTCTTACCTTTTCGCCTGGTGCTCGACGGCGCCCGCGAGATCGACGCCGACATCACGCTGGCCGCCTTCGGCAACACCCGCAGCTACGGCGGCGGAATGCGGATCTGCCCGGCCGCCGACCACGCCGACGGCCTGCTCGACATCACCATGGTGCACGAGGCATCGCGCGCCAAGCTGGTCCGCCTGTTCCCCACCGTAATGAAGGGCACGCACGTCGAACTCGAGCAGGTGAGCACGGCGCGGGCCAAATCCATCCACGTCGAGTGTCCGGGGATCAACGTCTACGCCGACGGCGACTTCGCCTGCCCGCTGCCGGCGGAGATCTCCGCCGTTGCGGGCGCGCTGCGGATCCTGCGGGCCGGTCCCTAACCCACGCCGCGGCTCAGCCAGGTCACCTCGCCGGCGTCGCCGCCGTCGCGGAAGGCCTCGAGCGCCTCGTCCCAGGCCGTCCCCAGCACGGAATCCAGCTCGGCGGCCAGCGTGTCGGCGCCCTGGGCCATCATCGCCCGCAGCCGCATCTCCCCGACCATGATGTCGCCGTTGGCGCTCATCGTCCCGCTCCACAGACCCAGTTGCGGGGTGTGGCTGAAGCGGTGGCCGTCGACTCCGGGGCTGGGGTCCTCGGTGACCTCGAACCGCAGCACGGACCAGGAGCGCAACGCATTGGCCAGCTTGGCGCCGGTGCCCACCGGACCGACCCAGTTGGTGACCGCGCGCAGCTGTCCGGGCATCGCCGGCTGGGGCGTCCAGGTCAGGTTGGCCTTGGCCCCCAGGGTCGACGACAACGCCCACTCGACATGCGGGCACACCGCCGCCGGCGAGGCGTGCACGTACACCACGCCAGTCGTCACGTCGGCGAATTGGTTCGACGCTCGCATTTCCTGCTCCTTCGGTTCCACGAGGGACGTCTTCCCCAACGACCTGTGGACCCGGCAAGCAGGGCAGCTTGCGCAAATCTTCGATTTTCTCTGTGTCGCGCGTGTCTATTGTGCCCTGTGATACCCATGTTGCGCTAGTGTGCGATCCGATTTAGCTGTATTCGGATATCACGGCGTCCGAAATCGCCGGCCACCGGTCCAGCGCCCACTCCCCGAAATCGCGGTCGGTGAGCACCACCAGCGCCCGCTCGATGTCGGGGTCGGCCCAGATGAAGCCGCCCGCCTGGCCGAAATGACCGTACGTTCGCGCCGAGTTGGCCGCGCCGGTCCAGTGCGGCGTCTTGCCGTCGCGCAGCTCGAAACCGAGCCCCCAATCGTTGGGCCGCTGCACCCCGTAGCCGGGCAGCACCCCGTCCAGGCCGGGGAACTGCACCGTCGTCGCCTCGGCGTGCAGCCGCCCGGAGACCGTCGTCGGCCGCAGCAGGTCGCCCGCGAACGCCGCCAGGTCCGCCACGGTCGAGGTCGCCCCGAATCCGGCCGCCACCGCGCCCCCGTCCAGCCGGGTGGCGGTCATGCCCAGGGGTTGGCACACCGCCTCGTGCAGGTAGCGGGCGAATTCGATGCCGGTCTCTTCTTCCAGGGTTTGGCCCAGCACGGTGAAGCCCTGGTTGGAGTAGATGCGGCGGGTGCCGGGCGGGGCCAGCACCTGATCGGAGTGCATCGAGAGACCCGAGGTGTGCGCCAGCAGGTGGCGGATGGTGGCGCCGGGCGGACCGGCGACCGCGTCCAGCTCGACGGCGCCCTCTTCGACGGCGACGTGCACGGCGCGCGCCGCCAGCGGCTTGGTCACCGAGGCCAGCGCGAACACCCGCTCGGCGTCGCCGTGGCCGGCCAGCACGCCGGTGGGTCCGATCACCGCGGCGGCGACGGCCCCGACGGGCCATTCGTCCAGAGCGTCGAGCGCCGCCATCAGCTCTTGCGGGCGATGTAGTAGTTGTTGATCGGGTCGGACTCGATCTCGGCCACCCGCACGTCGGCGAAGCCGGCCTCGCCCAGCATCGCGACGGCCAGCTGTGTGCCCCACGCGGTGCCCAGCCCGGCGCCGTCGGCGGCCAGCGACACCGTCATGCAGTGCATCAGCGAGGTGGTGTACAGATAGGTGCTCATCGGGACGCCGACGTTGTCCTCGAGCCGGCTCGACGCCTTGATGTCGGCCATCAGCAGCACGCCACCGGGCCGCAGCGCGCGGTGGATGTTGGCCAGCACCCGGGCGGGCTGCGCCTGGTCGTGGATGGCGTCGAACACCGTGATGAGGTCGTAGGCGTCGGCCCTGTCGAGATCGGCGAGATTGTGACTTTCGAAGGACGCGTTCGCGAGGCCGCGTTCGGCGGCTTCGGCGATCCCGGCGGCGATGGCGTGCTCGGAGAAGTCGATGCCGGTGAATCGGCTGGCCGGAAACGCCTGTGCCATCACGTTGATCGCGTGCCCGCTGCCGCAGCCGAAATCGGCGACGTCGGCTCCGCGGCGCAGCCGCGGCACCAGCCCGTCGACCAACGGCAGCACCACGTCGACCAGCGCGGTGTCGAACACCACGCCGCTCTGCTCGGCCATCAACGCGTGGAAGCGCGGGAACTCGGTGTAGGGCAGGCCGCCGCCGGTGCGGAAGCAGCCGATGATCTTCTGCTCGACCTCGGCCAGCAGCGGGAAGAACAGGGCCACTAGGGCCAGGTTGTCCGGCCCGGCCGCGCGGGTCAGCACCTTGGCGCGGTGCGCGGGCAGCGAGTACTCGGCGGTGGCGGGGTGGTAGTCGACGACGCGCCCGGTGGTCATGCCGGCCAGCCACTCGCGCACGTAGCGTTCGTTGAGCCCGGCGGCCTCGGCGATCCGATCGCTGGTGGCCGGCGGGAGTCCGGCCATCGTGTCCAGCAGACCGGTCTGATGTCCGATGCTCAGCAGCAGCGCCAGGCTGGCGCCGTCGATGGCCGCGGTGATCCGGTCGGTGAATTCGTCGGTCGTCTCCAAAGCCGTCACGCCCTGGGACGCTACACCGGCTCGATGGGTGGACGGCCCGCCGCGAGATGTATGGCGGACGACAGTAGGTTGGAGCCCATGAGTCAGACAGTGCGCGGCGTGATTTCACGCAAGAAGGGCGAACCCGTTGAGTTGGTCGACATCGTCGTTCCTGATCCCGGGCCGGGTGAGGCGCTGGTCGACGTCATCGCCTGCGGGGTCTGCCACACCGACCTGACCTACCGCGAGGGCGGCATCAACGACGAGTACCCGTTTCTGCTCGGCCACGAGGCCGCCGGCCGGGTCGAGGCCGTCGGCCCCGACGTGACCGCGGTGCAGCCGGGCGACTTCGTGGTGCTGAACTGGCGCGCGGTGTGCGGGCAGTGCCGGGCCTGCAAGCGCGGCCGCCCGCACCTGTGCTTCGACACCTTCAATGCCACCCAGAAGATGACGCTGACCGACGGCACCGAGCTGACACCGGCGCTGGGCATCGGGGCGTTCGCCGACAAGACACTGGTGGCCGCCGGCCAGTGCACCAAGGTCGACCCCGCCGCCGATCCCGCCGTCGCCGGGCTGCTGGGTTGCGGGGTGATGGCCGGGCTGGGCGCGGCGATCAACACCGGTGCCGTCACCCGCGATGACACCGTCGCGGTAATCGGCTGCGGCGGCGTGGGCGATGCCGCGATCGCGGGCGCGGCGCTGGTGGGCGCCCGGCGCATCATCGCCGTCGACACCGACGACACCAAACTGGACTGGGCCCGCGGCTTCGGCGCCACCCACACCGTCAACGCCCGCCAGGCCGACGTGGTGGCCGCGATTCAGGACCTCACCGACGGGTTCGGCGCCAACGTGGTGATCGATGCGGTGGGCCGCCCGGAAACCTGGAAACAGGCCTTCTACGCCCGCGACCTGGCGGGAACCGTTGTGCTGGTGGGTGTTCCGACTCCCGACATGACGCTGGAGATGCCGCTGGTGGACTTCTTCAGCCACGGCGGGTCGTTGAAGTCGTCGTGGTACGGCGACTGCCTGCCCGAACGCGACTTCCCCACGCTGATCGAGCTGTACCTGCAGGGCCGGCTTCCCCTCGAAAAGTTCGTCTCCGAGCGCATCGGGCTCGGAGACGTCGAAGCCGCCTTCCACAACATGCACGGCGGCAAGGTGCTGCGCTCGGTGGTGATGCTGTGATGGCCGGCATCGACAAGATCGTCACCCACGGCACCTTCGAACTCGACGGCGGCAGTTGGGAAGTCGACAACAACATCTGGATCGTCGGCGACGACTCCGACGTGGTGGTGTTCGACGCCGCGCACACCGCCGAGCCGATCGTGGCGGCCGTCGGCAACCGCAACGTGGTGGCGGTGGTGTGCACGCACGGCCACAACGACCACGTCACGGTGGCTCCCGAGCTGGGCGCCGCGCTGGACGCCCCGGTGCTGCTGCATCCCGGCGACGACGTGCTGTGGCGAATGACCCACCCGGACAAGGACTTCCGCACCATCGCCGACGGCGACACCATCGATGTGGCCGGCACTGAGCTGCTGGCGCTGCACACGCCGGGGCACTCCCCCGGCTCGGTGTGCTGGTATGCGCCGGAACTCGGCGTGGTGTTCAGCGGCGACACGCTGTTCTCCGGCGGTCCCGGCGCGACGGGACGCTCCTATTCGGACTTCCCGACCATCCTGCAGTCGATCTCCGGCCGGCTCGGCACCCTGCCCGGCGAAACCGTCGTGCACACCGGCCACGGCGACAGCACCACCATCGGCGACGAGATCGTGCACTACGAGGAGTGGGTGGCGCGCGGCCACTGATCCCGGCAAGCCGAACTGACCGGCAACTCAACCACTATCGTTGATTCATGCCTGAACCTGGGACGCCCGAAACGGGCCTCCAATCAAGCATCGTGGTCCGGCCGGAACCCACCTACACCGAGGCCTCGCGGCTGCGCGCTGCCGGTTTGGCGAAGGCGATCGCGCTGTTCGAGCGGGCCGCCGAGCAGGTGGCGCTGCCCAAGGCCCCGCAGCCGATCGTCGTGGCCGACTACGGCGCCGCCAACGGCCACAATTCGCTCAAGCCGTTGTCGGCGGCCGTCTCGGTGCTGCGTCGACGCACCCGCCCCGATCACGCAATCCTGGTGGCACACACCGATTTACCGGGCAATGACTTCTCGGCGCTGTTCGACACGGTGGCCGACGACCCGGAGAGCTACCTGCACGCGGATGCGGCGACGTTCACCTCGGCGATCGGCCGGTCGTTCTACAACCAGATCGTGCCGTCGCGGACGGTCAACCTGGGCTGGACATCGTGGGCCACGCAGTGGCTCAGCCGCACCCCGGGTGCGGTGCCCGATCATGTGCACGTGTCGTGCAGCAGGGACGAGGCGGTGCTGGCGGCCTACGCCGACCAGGCCGCGCTGGACTGGCACAACTTCGTCGCCTTCCGCGGCCGCGAGCTGGCCCCCGAGGGCCGGCTGGTGGCGTTGACCCTGGCCGCCGACGAGGAGGACGGGCGCTGCTCGGCGGGTTTCGCCGCGCTGCTCGACGCCATCGTCGAGGCGCTCGAGGATCAGCGGCGCGACGGCCTACTGCGCCCGGATGAGTTGCAGCGCATGACGATTCCCACCTTCGCCCGCAACGAGAAGGATTTTCGCGCACCGTTCGCGCCGAAGGGTCGGTTCGAGGGGTTGATGGTCGAGCAGCTGGAGATCTTCAACGCCGAGGACCGGTTCTGGGCTCGCTTCCAGGCCGACCACGACGCCGAGGCGTTCGGCGCGCAGTGGGCGGCCTTCGCGCGGTCCGCGCTGTTCCCCGCGCTGGTGGCCGGACTCGACGACGGGATCCGCGACCCGCGGGCCCCGCGGTTCGTCGAGCAGTTGCAGAGCGCGATCGCCCAGCGCCTGTCAAGCGCGCCCGAGCCGATGCGGATCCCGCAAGCGCTGGTGGTGCTGGTCAAGCGCGAGGCGGCGCAGTGATGAGAGTTTCGGCACAACAGCGCAGCGGGTAACCCCACGGAATCGTCGAATCTGCGACTGCGAGGGGGTAGATGCATGAGCGCGCGAGACGATCAAGCCTCTGGCCGAGACGATGATCAGCGGTTGACCGAGAAGCCCGAACCCGACGAGGACGACAAGAAGAAGGCCGCCGAGATGATGGAGGCCTACGAGGACAAGGCCACCATCGTGCTGCCCGGCACCGGCGGCAGCGTGTCCGGGACGGCGGTCAACGAGTGGCTGGACGAGGACGGCAATCCCAAGCATGAAGTCGCCGAGGGCACCGATCACGCCGACGAGGGCCGCGACGAGCAGGCCTTGCGGGATCAGATCGAGAAGGACAAGGCCCTCAACGAGGTGCTCCGGGAAGCCGCCGCCGCCCCGAATAAGGGCGAAAAGGGCTGAGCTGTAAGGGAATTACCCGACGCCCAGGTTGCCTTCGATTTCCTGAATGATCTGGTTGACCCGGTCCAGCCCGGGGATGGGTTCGTTGAGCCCGGGAATGGGCGGGATCGCCGGAGCCGCGACCCTGCGCGGGGGCAGCGGATGCGCGGGCGGGGCCGCCTGCGGGGTGGCCCGCGGCGTGGTGGTCATCGGCGTCTCGGTCTCGGCGGGCGGATTGGTGTCCGACGTCGACGGCACCGGGATGTCCGCGGGTGGCGGCGCGGGCTCGGCGGTGACGCTGGGTGGGGGCGGCGCCGGGGTGGTGCTCAGAGTGGGCGCCGGGGTGGTCACCGATTTGTCCGATTTGTTCTGCGCGGTCAGTCCGATCATCAGCGCGGTGCCCACCAGCAGCAGCGCCGCGGCGGCGATGACGACCGCCGCCGCGGGGAACAGCCGCGACCGGGTGAACAGCCGCTTGCGCCGGGACGGCGGGGCCGCGGCGTCGGTCCCGGTGTCCGACCAGGCCTGCACCGCGATCGGTGCGGGATTCGCCGGCGGCACCGCGGCGGTCGCGGTCGCGTCCGCGCGCGGCTCCGGCCGGGCCGCCGCGCGGGCCGTGGCGGTGGCGGGTGCGGCCGGTGCGGTGAACGTCGCGCCGGCATCCGCGTGCGCCACCCGCAACGCGGCCCCGACCGCCGCGGTGAGCTGCGGGTGCGGCGTGGTGGCGACCGGAACGCGGAAAAGCCGCGCCAGCGTGGTGGTGACGGCGGGCAGATTCGCCCCGCCGCCCGTCGACACCACCGCGGCGAGATCACGGATCCCGTTGCGCGACAACGTTTCCCGAAGCACGGTGACGAAGCCACCCAGCGCGGGGGCGATCGCGTCGTCGAGTTCGGCTCGGGTGAGCCGGATTTCGCCGCGCACCCCGGTCAGTCCGTCGGTCAGGGTGGTCGTGGTGTTGGCGGACAGCTGCTCCTTGGCCACCCGGCACCCGCCGCGCAGCCGGCTCAGCGAGCCGATGGCCGCGGTGCCGGTGGGGAATGCGCCGGTGGTCGGCATATTGGCGACCACGACGCCCAGCAGCGCCTGGTCGATCACGTCACCGGAGAAATCCCGGTGCCGCACGGTCGGGGCCAGCGCCCGGTAGTCGCCGTCGGCGTCCATCAGCGTGATGCTGGTGCCGCTGCCGCCGAAATCGCAGACGGCCACGGTTCCGCGCGCCGGCAGGCCCGGGCTGGTCCGCACCGCCAGCAGGGCCGCGGCGGCGTCGGGGATCAGCACGATGGGCCGGGCGCGTCGCGACCATTCGGGGATCTCGCCGAGCGCGGCGCCCAGGGCCTCCACCGCCGCCGACTCCCAGTGCGCCGGGTAGGTGACGGCGATGTCGTCGGGCAGGGCGCGCCCGCCGGTGGCGGCGTAGGCCAGCGCCCGCAGCGCGTCGGCCAGCAGTATCTCGCTGCGGTGCACCGAGCCGTCGGACGCGACGACGGGCCGCGGGTCGCCGACCCGGTTGACGAAGCCGGTGATCACCACGCCGGGCCCCTGCAGCCGGGGATTCTCGGCGGGCACGCCGACCTCGGCGGGCCGGTCCGGATACCGCGTCAGGACGGGCTTGCGGGTGACGGCGTGATCGGAGGTGACGGCCGCCAGGTTGGTGGCGCCGATCGACAAGCCCAGTGCGGTCCCAGCTCCGTTGGCCATGTGTGATCCCCGTGTTCGCAGCGCACCGACTCGCATTCGGCTAGCCGTCATTGTGCCGTCCGAACCTGTATCTCGGGTCAGCTTCGGCTATGCGCACGCTGTGCGCGCCTCAGCGGATGGTGCCGGCGCCGGGGATGAGCGGCAGGTCGAGCGGAGTGACCCAGCCGGGCCGCAGCTCGTTGACCGCCGGCACGGCGTTCAGCGCCCGCAGCCCGGTGGCCAGGCATCCGGCCGCGGCCGCGTCCCGGCCGGAGCCGTCGGTGAAGCGGAACGCGGTCTCCTGGAAGATGCTCGGGGTGCCCTCGATGTCCACCCGGTAGACGTCGTTGTCGTGGCCGGACGGCCAGTCCGGGGCGGCGTCCAGCCCGATCCGGTTGACGTGCTCGAGCTGGATGCGGGTCTCGCCCCGGTAGACGCCGTTGATGGTGAACCGGACGGCAGCGACATGCCCGGGTTTGATGACGCCCTTGGCGGTGGTGCGTTCGGTGGGCGTCACCCACTTGTCCCAGGTGGTGGTGATCTCGTCGAGCATGATGCCGGCCGCGTGCGCGATCATCGGGACGGTGGCGCCCCAGGCGAAGATCAGCACGTCGCGGTTTTCCAGCATCGGGCTGTATTCGGGCTCGCGGCCGATGCCCATCTCGACCTCGTAGTCGCCCTCGTAGTTGGTGTAGTCGAGCAGCTCGGAGGCCCGGACGCGGCGCACCTCCGAGCACAGGCCCATCAGGGTCATCGGGAACAGGTCGTTGGCGAAGCCGGGGTCGATGCCGGTGGTGAAGCAGGACGACTCCCCCAGCTCGCATGCCTCGGTGATGGGCGCGATCCAGTTGGGCGGGTTGAGGTGCATGGTCGGCCACACCCACGGCGTCATCGCGGTCGAGCACACGTCGATGCCGGCCCGCAGGAACCGGGTGATCAGCGCGATGTTCTCCTTGGCGTGCATGGCCGTCGGGCCGTAGTGCACCAGCGCGTCGGGTTTCAGCGCGATCAGGGCGTCCACGTCGTCGGTGGCGATGACGCCCGTCGGCTCGGGCAGCCCACAGATGTCGGCGACGTCGCGGCCGACCTTGGCCGGGTTGCTGACGCCCACCCCCACCAACTCGAACAGCGGATGCTTGACGATCTCGGCGATCACCATCTTGCCGACGAAACCCGTACCCCAAACGACCACACGCTTCGAGCCGTGTTCGGACATCCTGCCGCCACCTTTCGGTTCACCAATCCCCGCGTCGGGCTTCACCATAAGCTTCCCTACCGTCGCCCGTGGTGACACCATGCATTTATGAGCAAGCACCTCGCCGGGTCGTCGCTGTTGGTGGCCGTCGGTTTCGGTTTCGCGAACGCCTGCGGTGTGGCCCACGCGCTGCCCCAGATGCCGCAGGTCCGCTACGAGGTCAACGGGCCCGCGGTCGCCGAATTCATCTACTACCAAACCGACACCGGTCAGCTGCATCAGGTGAACGCGCCGCTGCCCTGGTCGACGCAGTTCACCGGGTTCGGCGGGGAGGTGTTCACCGTCAGCGCGCAGGGACCGGGTCCCATCTCCTGCAAGATCCTGGTCGACGGCAACGTGGTGAGCGCGGCGACGGCTTCGGTCGGCACGCCCGCCCGGACCGTGTGCACCCACTGACCGAGCAGTCCCGAGCACAGAGGAGGTCCCGGTGAGCCTCAAGACGAGACCGAAAAAGGGCTTGGCCACACGGAACAACGGGACGCCGCCGCCCCGCGTCCCGCTGGCCGACATTCACCTTGAGTCGCTTGACTTTTGGGGATACGACGACGACTTCCGCGACGGCGCCTTCGCCACGTTGCGCCGCGAGGCGCCGATCTCGTTCTGGCCCGCGATCGAGATGGACGGGTTCGTGGCGGGCAACGGTTATTGGGCGCTGACCAAGCACGAGGACGTCCACTTCGCCAGCCGGCATCCGGAGATCTTCAGCTCCGTCCCGAACATCACCATCAACGACCAAACACCGGAGCTGGCAGAGTATTTCGGCTCGATGATCGTGCTCGACGATCCGCGCCACCAGCGGCTGCGCTCGATCGTCAGCCGCGCCTTCACCCCGAAGGTGGTGGCACGCATCGAGGCGTCGGTGCGCGAGCGGGCCCGCCGGCTGGTGTCATC
Source organism: Mycobacterium timonense (assembly GCF_025821985.1). NCBI lineage: Bacteria > Bacillati > Actinomycetota > Actinomycetes > Mycobacteriales > Mycobacteriaceae > Mycobacterium > Mycobacterium timonense. The sequence goes on from NZ_JACKSY010000046.1 coordinate 140,978, forward strand.
GCTGGTCGCCAATCACCCCAACGGGGAGGCCGAGCTGGTCAGCGAGCTGGCCGGGCCGCTGCCGCTGCAGGTCATCTGCGACATGATGGGCATCCCCGAGGAAGACCATCAGCGGGTATTCCATTGGACCAACGTGATTCTCGGGTTCGGCGACCCCGACCTGGCCACCGATTTCGAGGAGTTCCTTCAGGTGTCGATGGACATCGGCGCCTACGCCACCGCGCTGGCCGAGGACCGGCGGGTCAACCATCACGACGACCTGACCACCAGCCTGGTGGAGGCCGAGGTGGACGGGGAACGGTTGACGTCATCGGAGATCGCGTCGTTCTTCATCCTGCTGGTGGTGGCCGGCAACGAGACGACGCGCAACGCGATCAGCCACGGGGTGCTGGCCCTGTCCCGCTACCCCGACGAGCGCGACAAGTGGTTCTCGGACTTCGACCGGTTGACGCCGACCGCGGTGGAGGAGGTCGTGCGGTGGGCTTCGCCGGTGGTGTACATGCGGCGCACCCTGACCCGCGACGTCAAGCTGCGCGGCACCAAGATGAAGGCCGGCGACAAGGTCGCGCTCTGGTACAACTCGGCCAACCGGGACGAGTCGACGTTCGACAATCCCTGGCTGTTCGACGTGGCGCGCACCCCCAACCCACACCTGGGTTTCGGCGGCGGGGGCGCGCACTTCTGCCTGGGCGCCAACCTGGCGCGCCGCGAGATCCGGGTGGTGTTCGACGAGCTGCGCCACGAGATCCCCGACATCGTCGCCACCGAGGAGCCCGCGCGGCTGCTGTCGCAATTCATCCACGGCATCAAACGCCTGCCGGTGGCCTGGACTCCCCCGCGCTAGGCCCGGTGGCCCGGGCTCCCCGCGCTAGCCCCGAGTTCGCCTGTCTCCCAAGGCATGTGTGCGTGCCAGATCCACTAGCACATCCGCTATCGGATTCGCGGCGCGAACACCGCCCCCGTGCCGGACCGCCGGATTACGCTGAGCCGGTGACCATCCCCGCGTTTCCCGCTCCCGAGGTGCTGGCCGCCCGCCAGAAGCTGGTGCTCGACCACTTCCACGACGAGGTCCGCCACGCCTGGGACGACGTGCTGTCGACCTTCCCGCATCCGCGTTACGAGCTGATCCCGCAAATGATCGTGCACGACGGCGAAGCGGCGGTGCGCGACTACTACGCCTACACGCGGACCGCGTTCCCCGATCAGGACCACGAGATCATCGCGCTGCGGCACAGCGCCGACGCGGTGATCGTCGAATTCTGGCTGATGGGCACGCATCGCGGTTACCTGGGCAAGGTTCCGCCCACCGGCAGCCGGTTCCGCGTCCGCATGACCGCCTACTTCCTGTTCGACGACACCGAAAACCTTGTCTGCGAACGCATTTACTTCGACACGCTGACCATGATCAAACAGCTGCTGGGTGGGCTGGACATGAAGAGGCCGGGCAACTGGCTGCTGGCCGCGCGCTGCGTGCGGGGGTTCTTGGCGATGTCGTCGGAAAAACCGGATCCGGCGCTGACCGGCGCGCCGTAAACTCCACCCAGGCAAGGGATCCAGGGAGGCTTCCGATGCGGGTTCGGCAGCTGCGCACCCGGTGCGGCCTGGCCGCGGTCGCGGCGGTGGGCTGCTGGGCCAACGCCAGCCTCGCCACCCCCACCGTCACCGCCGCCCCGCTACCCCCGGGCTCGCACACCGAGAAGTGGATCGACCTGCAGCCCGGTCAGTGCGTGGCCGACCTGCCGCCGGCCGACGGCAGCCGGGTCGATGTCACCGTGGTCGACTGCGCCACAGCGCATTTGGCCGAGGTGTATCTGCGGGCGCCGATGGCCGTGGACGCCGCCATCGCCAGCGTGGCGAATCGGGATTGCGCGGCCGGGCTGCCCGGCTACACCGGCGCAGACGGCGGCCGGTTTTCGATCACCTATCTGATCGATTCGAATCAGGATCGCACCGGCGCCAATCCCACCCCGAGCACGGTGATCTGCCTGTTGCAGTCGTCCGACGGGCAGCCGCTGACCGGGTCGGCGCACCGCCGGGCGAGCTAGGCGATGACGTAGTCGCTGAGCGGGAAGCTGCTGGCTTCGCGGATCGAGTTCAGCGTCGACGTGGGCCGCAGCAGCGAGGCCTCGCCGCTGGGACTGAAGTAGTACGACCGTGATGTGGCGCAGTTGCCGGCGTAGAACACCGAGTTGTCCAGCAGTTTGGTCATCCGCTCCATGAACCGGTCGTTGGCCTCCTCGGTGACCTCGAAGGTGGTCGCGCCGCGGCGCTTGACCTCGCCGAGCAGCCGGTCCATGTGGCGCATCTGGTATTCGATGGTGTGGAAGAAGGACAAGCCGGAGAAGGCGAACGGGCTGGCCAGGCTCAGGTAATTGGGGAAGTACGGCATGGACACGCCCTGGTAGGCCTGGAACCGGGTCTCGCGCCACCACTTGCCCAGGTTGCGGCCCTTGCGGCCGATCACCTCGATGGCCGGGAAGTTGGCCTCCCACAGGTCGAAACCCGTTGCCAGCACCAGGGTGTCGATGACGGTCTTGCGTCCGTCGGCGGTGACGATGCCGTCCGGCTCGATCCGTTCGATCGGGTTGGTCTCCAGGTGCACGTTCGGCTGGGTGAGGACGCGGTAGAAGCTGTTGGAGAAGGTGGGCCGCTTGCAGCCGCAGTCGTAGTCCGGCGTCAGCTTGGCGCGCAGTTCCTTGTCCCGGATCCACCGAAATCGGTTGATCTTGGCCAGATCTGAGGCGGAGATGTTGCCCCGGCCGCGGGATTCCTTGAAGTGCAACGCGCCGACGATCATGATGATCTCGAGCAGCACGTCGGTCACCCAGCGCAGCGCGCGCTGCGCCGCCGGCACCCGCGCGAACAGGCGCCGCACCGCCGGGTCGAACTCGAAATCCACCTTGGGCAGCACGTGGGTGGCGGTGCGCTGGTAGACGGTCAGTTCCCCGGCCTCCTTGGCCAGCTCCGGGACGACCTGCACGGCGGACGCCCCGGTGCCGATGACCGCGATGCGCCGACCCTGATAGCGGTAGTCGTGGTCCCACGCCGTGGTGTGCACGACCTTCCCCCCGAAGCTGCCGATGCCCGGGATGTCGGGCGTGTGCGGCTGCGACAGGAAGCCGGTCGCGGTAATCAGGAAGCGGGTGGTCAGGCTCTCGCCGCCGGCCAGCGCGACCCGCCACACCTCGGCGTCCTCGTCCCACTGCGCGCCCTCGACGGTGGTGTTGAACCGCATGTGCCGGCGCACGTCGTATTTGTCGGCGACGTCGGCGGCGTACTGCTTCACCTCGCCGCCCGGGGCGAACAGCCGTGACCAGCCGGGGTTGGGCTCGAACCAGTACGAGTAGGTGGTGGACGGGATGTCGACGGCGATGCCCGGGTAATGGTTGACGTGCCAGGTGCCGCCCAGGTCGTCCTCGCGGTCGAGGATGACGATGTTCTCAAAGCCGAGGCGCTTGAGCTGGATGGCGGCGCCGATGCCGCCGAAACCCGCACCCACGATGATCGCGTCGAAACGGTCTGTGACCACAGCCTTGCTCCGTAGCTACCTAACCCATACTTAACGAATACCTAAGCTTTCCCTAAGATACGCAACTCTAATAGGCCGCGCCGACAGGCGCATCCGAGCTTTGCCAGTATGTGACCATGCTGACACCCGCGCGGTAATGCGGCGATGGGTCATTGCGCGCGATTACCCCGTCCTTGTCAGCGCAAACGCCGGTCCGGGCCCCGCTCGGGCTGACCCGGTTCGGGTATTAGCTCGGCAGGCGGGCGCGGCGGCTCGCGGTGATTCTTATCTTGTGGCCGGGCCGGCCGCGGGCGTCCCCTGCAGTTGGCCGAGGAACTCGTGGCAGCGCCGCGCCCGCTCGGAGTCCTGCGCCATCACCTCGCTGAAGAAGGAGGCGATCTCCTCCATGCCGGCGTTCTTCGCGTCGCGCACGTACTGGCCGTAGTCGTGGCCCGCCTTGAGCGAGTGGTACTGGACGGAGATCAGGTCGTAGGTCACGTCGTCGAAACCCGTTTCACCCGTTGCCATGTCGTCACCTCGTCAGACCGTGAGTAGTGGATTTTGTGCTCGCGGTCTCCGGCTACCCGCCCGTGGATACCCCAAACGACGCTTAGACTGTCTTGGTACACGACGCGACTGCGCAATTGCGGCGTCGGTCCGATGGAGGCGACGCCGCCCCTGTCCACCGTTCGTCGCCGCGCCCGGGCATACAGGAAAATTTCATTAAACGGTCGGAAACTTGACAGGTTTGGGAGGGGCTTGCATGGGCATTTTCGACGGCATGTTCGCACGTCACATCGTTCGTTCTCTCGGTTCAGCACTGGTCATGGCGGCCTCGGGTGTGGCCGCCTCGGCGGTGTCCGGTTCGGTGATCCCCACCGCCGCGGCCCAATGTCCGGACATCCAGGTGGTGTTCGCGCGGGGCACCGGTGAAGCGCCCGGCGTCGGCCCCACCGGGCAAGCGTTCGTCGACGCCCTGCACCAGCGGGTGGGCGGGCGGTCCTTCGACGTCTACCCGGTCAACTACCCCGCGAGTGACCAGTGGGACACCGGCATCGAGGGCATCAGAGATGCGGGCGCACATGTGAATTCGATGGCGCACGACTGCCCCAACACCAAGATGGTGCTCGGCGGCTACTCGCAGGGCGCGGCCGTGATGGGCTTCGTCACCTCGGCCTCGGTGCCCGACGGCGTCGACCCCAACACCGTGCCCAAGCCGCTGGATCCCGAGGTCGCCAACCACGTCTCCTCGGTGGTGCTGTTCGGCATGCCCAACGTGCGAGCGATGAATTTCCTGAACGAGCCGCCGGTGGTCATCGGCCCTGCCTACCAGGACAAGACGCTGAAGGTGTGCGCCACCGAAGATCCGGTGTGCTCGGACGGGATGAACTTCGCCGCGCACAACACCTACGCCAACGACAACGAAATGATCGACAAGGGCGTCGCGTTCGCCTCCAGCCACCTCGGCTTGGGCGGACCGGCGACGGTGGCGGCGCCGAGCGGCGGCGGCTTCGGCAGCTGAGCAGCCGCTCGGCTAGCCTGACGCCGCTTTCGCGTTCAGGAAGGCGACGATTCCCGCGGTGACCGCGGCGGCGTATGCCGCCCGGCCATCGGGGCTTTCCATTCGCGCGGCGTCACCGGCGTTCTTCATGTTGCCGAGTTCGACCAGCACCGCCGGGTACTGAGCCAGGTTCAGCCCGGCCAGGTCGTCGCGGCCGTACAGGCCGTCCGAGCCGATGTAGGTGGCGGGCTGAAAACCGGCCTGCGCCAAGGCATCTCGCATCGCATGGGCGAGCTGCACGGCCGGGCCGGCCTGCACGTCGTTCAGCGGCGGGCTGGAGTAGTTGACGTGGAATCCGCTGCCGGACGCGGGCCCGCCGTCGGCGTGGATGCTCACGATCGCGTCCGGTCGCATCGCGTTGGCCGCGTCGGCGCGCTGGTCGATGCACGGGCCCACGCCGCTGTCGTCGGCGCGGGATAGCTGGGTGTGCACGCCCATCTGGTTCAGCGACGCGTTGATCAGGCCGACCACCGCCCAGGTGAACACGTGCTCGGGGTAGCCGTCGTCGGCCGCGGCCCCGGAGGTTTGGCACGGCTTGCTGCCGCCGCGTCCGTTGGGCACCGGCCGGTTGATCGACGCGTCGTTGACGGCGTTGTGGCCCGGGTCGAGGAAGACCGACATGCCGGCCACACCGGCCGCCGCGCGCGGGCCGGGCAGTACCGCGCCGGCGGCCAGAATCACCGGCATGGCGCCGGCGAGGCGCAGGACGTCGCGGCGGGCTACGGATCGCAGCTCTCGGCGATCACTCACCGCGCGATGGTAACAACCGCGGGCTCTACATACTAAAAAGTATGTTACGGTCGTGCGCATGTCCGTGGTCGAACATCACCCCCTGCATGGCATCACCGACGAGTTCGTGGCGCGGTTGGGCGAGCGTGCCGAGGAGGCCGAGCGGCTGCGCCGGCTGCCGGCGGCGACGGTCGACGAGTTCCGGCAGACCGAGCTGTTCCGCCTGCTGTTGCCGGCCCGGTTCGGTGGCCTGGAAGCCTCGTTTCCCGAACTGCTGCAACCGATTCGGCGGATGGCCCAGGGGTGCGCGTCGAGCGCCTGGACGCTGGGTTTCTATGCGCTGCACAACTGGATGCTGTCGTTGTTCGATCCGCAGGCGCAGCGGGAGGTCTTCGCGTCCGGGCCGGTGCTGGCGCCGGCTCCCCTGGCGCCCACCGGCCGCGCCACACCGGCCGACGGTGGTGTGCGGCTGACCGGCAGGTGGTCCTGGGCGACGGGGGCGATGGACGCCGATTGGCTGATCGTCGGCGCGTTGATCGAGCGCACCGACCGCATCGATCCGGCGTTGGTCGTGGTGCCCGCCGGGCAGGTCGAGGTCGTCGACACCTGGCACACCGCCGGCATGCGCGGCACGGGTTCGCACGACGTGGTGATCGCCGACGTCTTCGTTCCCGAGCATCGGCTGGTGGCGGTGGCCGACATCTACGGCGGGACTGCGCCCGGCGCGCGCGAGCACGCCGCCGCCACCTACCGCTGGCCGATGGTGCCCGCGCTGGCGCTGACGGCGGCGATGCCCGTGCTGGGGGCGGCGGAGCGGGTGGTGCAGCTGTTCGCCGACCGGCTCGGCGAGCGGGTGCTGGCGTATAGCGCAGTGGCGCAAAAGGATCAGCCCGCCGCGCAGATCAGGCTGGGCGAGGCCCGGGTGCGGCTGGACGCGCTGCGGGCGTTGGTCGCACAGACCGCCGACCGGATCGAGGCGATCGTCGCCGGCGGCGACCGGGTGAGCCGCTCGGTGCGGGCCGAGGCCCGGCTGGCGGCCGCGCGCACGGTGCACGAAAGCCGGGCGATCATCGCCGACGTCACGGAGGCGTCCGGCGCGAGCGCTCATTTCCTGTCCAGCCCGATGCAGCGCGCCAAGCGCGACGTGGACATCGCCGCGGGGCATGTGGTGTTCGACTACGACACGAGCCGAGAGTTGGCCGGGGCGTTGGCGATTGGGGCGAAGATCTCCCCGATCTCAATGATCTGAGGCCACGCCCGCCTCGGTCAGCATCAGGTCGAGGAATCGTTCGCGTTGGGCCAGCGATTGAGCCTGCTCGGCCGAGCCGGTGAGGTGCAGCAGTCCGATGCCCGCGGCGAAGGTCAGCTCCGCGCGCAGCTTGGCGTCCTCCGGGGAAAAGCCGTAGTCGCGGTAGGCCTTGGTGACGGTGCGCAGCAGGTGCCGGTCGGCGGCCCGGATGTTCTCGGCGGCGACCGGGTCCAGGCGCGCCCATTCGCGCATCGCCCGCTCCAGCATCCAGTACTGCGGGCTGACCAGGGTGCCCATCATGGCTGAGAGGCGTTCGCGGGGTGGCAGCGAGTCGAGCTCGGCGAGCGCCTGGCGGTCGCGTTCGAGGAACTTGTTCCACGATTCGACCAGGGCGGCCCGGTAGTTGTCGATGTCCTCGAAGTGCCAGTAGAAGCTGCCGCGGGTGACACCGGCCTGCTGGCAGAGGCGTTCGACCTTGAGCGCCCGCACGCCCTCTTCGGCGAGCACGGTGTAGCCCACCTCGAGCCAGTCCTCGACTGACAGACGGGTTGACTTGGGCTTGGGTGCCACATCATGCAGATTACGGGAGGCGTCCTCTCCCCTGAGGAGATTGGCGATCTCGGTGCCGCCGTGTTGGGCTCAGCTCGTCGGCGGTATGGGCAGCCGGGCGGTCTCGTCGAGGTCCACCTCGAGCGCATTGAGCATCAACGCCAGTCCCGCGTAGCGGTTGATCACCATCAGTGCCTCCACGGTGGCCTCGGTGCCGAGAGCCCGGTGGACGCGATCGAAGAGTGGTTGGGCGACCCGGCGGGTGGTGACCAGCTCGGTGGTCAGGTGCAGCGCCGCCAGCTCGGTGGGGGTGAGATCGCTGGCCTGCCAGCCGGTTTCGGAGATGACGGCGTCGATGGTGGCGGGGTCGATGCCGACGGTTCGTGCCACGTCCCGGTGTTGGCCGAGCTCGTAGGCGCAGTCCATCGCCGATGCGGTGCGCAGCACGATGAGTTCGCGCAGCCGTCGCGGCAGCACCGGGCTGCGCAGCCTGACTTTTATCACTGTCGGCGATCCGGCGGTTGTGTAGGGCTGTGACCTGTGTCTTCGGTTGTGGCCTGGTGCGGATTTGTGCACTAGCCGGTGGGCCGTAGGGTGCCTGCGTGGCCTATGT
>NZ_JACKSY010000047.1:0-4969 GCF_025821985.1 Mycobacterium timonense
TTGCGCACAATCTGCTCGGGGCTATGCCGCTTCCTCGTCGCCATGATCTTGTCGAGCCTTCCTGCCCAAAAGGTGGGCCGCAAGACTCTCATACGCCATGGATCAACCGATCGGGGTCAGGCCATTAGCAGCACCCAATGTTTCGAAGCGCATTGCGACGAATGCGGTGAAGGGCTCGGTGGCCGCCACGCCGAAGAAGACCAGACAGTGCACTACAGCCACCGGACAGCACTGAAACAGGCGCTGCCACAGTGCGAGTGGGCGGCGACCGGGGAGCGCCTTCTCTGCCCTTGTTGCCAGCGCGACGCCGCGTGCGCGCTCATCGGCCATCAATGGGACGAGTGGGATTCGATCGACCTTCCGCAATACCGCGGCCGCCGCCGCCAGTGCGACCACTGCGATGCAGCCGAGTTCGAATCCACCTCAACGAACTGACAAGGACAAAACATGAGCATGGGACCCACTCAATACGAACGCGGTTGGGCAGACGCGATGAACGAAGCTCACCGCTGGGCAGCGGCCCAAAGCCGGGCGCTTCAGGAACTACGGGAATACGTCAGCGACGCCCTCGACCCGAAAGATCCGGATGCCTCAGTCATGACGCTCCGCCGTGCGAGTGGGGCTGGCAGCGGTGATTTGCTTCAGGGACGGTGCTTGAGTGCTGTTGCATGGGCCGGAGGGCCGGTGGCTCGGCGAATCCGGCAGGTGCAAGTGATTCACGACGGGCGTCACCGGCGGCCATTGATTCCAGCCCTCTGTGGATATCGCAGGAACCATGCGGGGCCACTCCTGGGTGCGACTGGCCCGACAATTAGTCGCGGAGGGACCTTGCTCTCGGAGAAGAAGATGGTGGCGACACCTAGTCCGAATACCGTTGCCAGGGCCCAGACTCCGACGTAGGTGCCCAGCTGTACGCCGGTAAACGTCGCAATCAGGAGCGCGAGTAGGAAAAGGATTGTGACGTAGGCTGGTTGGTCTTTGACACCGGATTGTTCGGCTTGTGTCTGCCATTCTCTGGTGAGCGCGTCGAGGTCGACTACGTCGGTTGTGCGGAGTCGGGCTGCAGCTTCTTCGCACCATTCGGCGAACGTGATGGCTGAGGCGAACTGTGCGACCGTGGCGGTGGGCGGCAGCCGGTAACTCCAGCCGCGTGCCAATGCAGCATCTACCTGTAGCCAGTATTCGAGGTCGCGGCGGGTTGGCTGGGCTGAGATTCTGGCCCATTTCGATTTGCCGTGCATGCGGGTGGTGATTGTCACGACCGGGTCCTTTCTGGCGTTATTGGGTGATGGCTCGGGGGCTGTGTGTTGGTAGCAGCTCGGGGGTGTGGCCGGTGCGGTAGGCCTCGTCGACGCGCGGCACAACGGCGTCGCCGACGGTCTCTCCGCTGGGCAGGACGAGGTGGGCGAGGAATTCGCTGGTGAAGTCGACAATTCCGGTTTCGACCGCTTTGAGCTTCGACTTGATGACCAGGGCCAGTGCGCGCCAGCGTTGCCGTACTGCCTGTTCGTAGGCTTCGCCGGCGGCTTTGGCGGTGCGTTGGCGGCCGGTGGGTGTGCGGTTGAAGTCGGGGTTGTCGCGGTCCGGTAGGGGCAGGATGAAGCGGACGTGGCGGTCGTGGATTATGAAGCCGAGCACGGCGCGGGTTTCGTCCCAGCCGTACATGAAGCCGCGGGCGCCGTAGCGCTGCAGTGTGCGTTCGATTTCGGCGCGGGAGCGGTCCGCTCCGACTTCCGTTGTGGCCGCGTATTTCCCCATGAGTCGGTAATTCTGTTCGCTGGTGTTGGGACCAAGCCTTCGGACTCTCTGCCCCGTATTCAAGAGGAGGGTCGAGCAGGTCCTCTTGAATACCGAGTTTTCGCTGGCTGATGCTGGTGTCGCCGCGGGAGGGCGTGCCGATCCCCGTGGTGAAGGGAGACGCGAGCGGTGTGTAGGGCCAGTACTGAGCCGGGTGGCCCGCGGCGGTGTTCGGGTGATACCCGCTCCGCATATGGTCGGGCTGCGGCGCTGGTCATGCAGCTGGAGAAACGGGAGGCCGCGCTGCTCGCGGAATTGGCCGAGCCGCACGCCGGCACCGGTGCGGGTTTGGGTGAGCGGCGGACGGTGACCTTCTCCGACAAGGCCACTCGCACCGAGGATGTTCGCCGGGAAATCGACAACGCGATCGGCGAGCTCGCGACCGCTGACAAGTGGCGGGAGTTCCTTGAGGTGTCGCGGCGCTTCCACCAGTACTCGCTGAACAACCAGCTGCTGATTTCGATGCAGAAGCCCGACGCGACCCGGGTGGCGGGGTTTCACAAGTGGAAAGAGTTCGGGCGCTCGGTCAACAAGGGCGAGAAGGCGATCTGGATTTATGCGCCGATGCTCAAGCGTGTTGTGGTCGAGGACGAAAACGGCAAACAGACCACGCAAGAACGCCTAATCGGGTACAAGGTTGTGCCGGTGTTCGACGTGTCGTCGACGAGCGGTGCGCCGCTGCCGGAAGCGCCGCTGGTGCCGTTCACTCGATCTGAGGGCCGCGCGCCGGCAGGGATGCACGACGATCTGCGCGCGCAGGTGGAGGCTCACGGCTACACGCTGGTGTACAAGGACCTCGGCCGGAGTGATCACATTCCTGATGGGGCGACGGACCCCGTTTCGAAGACGGTGATGATCAACACCTGCTATAGCGATGCGCACCAGGCGAAGACGTTGGCGCACGAGCTGGCGCACATCGAGCTCGGCCATTTGGAGCGCACGGCCGATTATCACACTGGGGCGGGGGGTCAGCGCTCGACGATGGAGGTTGAGGCAGAAAGCGTCAGCTACGTGGTGAGCCGGCGTTATGGGATGGACGCGCCGAGTTTTTCGTTCTCTTACATCGATGGGTGGGCGCAGGGTGATTCTGAGAAGGTACGCCGAACCGCGGATGCTGTGGTGAAGGCGTCCGATCGAATCCTTAGTCGTATCAAGCGGTTTGACTCATAGAAGGGGTGTGACCAATGGGCGGTAAGACGTGGGTGGAGCTTGAGGTGACCGATCCGACCGACGGCAGCACGCAGGTGTTCACAGGTGCCGACGAGTTGTCGGTGCAGCGGCAGGTCGATGAGTTCTGGGGTGTCGACGAGGCCAACCGGCGTGAGCACGACGGCTAGCGGCACCGGGTTATTACGGGAGCAGAAGCGCCGGGAACTGGCCGAGGTTCGCCGGCAGCTGGGCGCGGCGCGCGAGCGTCTGCGGCGGGCCGCGATCGAGTATGCCGCCACACCCGATGGGGCGGCGGAGATGTTTCGCCGCTACGAGCTGGCCGACGATGAACAGTATCGCCGGGTGCTTCGGGCGACGTATCTGGCCGGGTTGGCGGCCGCGGCCGAGGAGTACGAGCAGCGGTGCGCGCTGGGCAACCAAACGCAGTATGACGGGCCGTTGGAGGCGATCCCGGTCGGGGACTTCGCCGATCCGCTGGCGCGGGCGTTGGTTGAGCATCGGGTGATGGGATCTTTGCGCAACGGCCCGTCGGTGATCGAGTCCGGGCAGGTGGTCGTGTGGCTTTTGCGGCTGATGCCCGACGGCCGCATCCGCAAGCGGCTGCGGATCGTGTGTGACGCCGAGCCGGGGGTGTTTGCGCCGACGTTGGCGCAGGTCGTTGCGGGGGCGCTGGGGGACCCGCGCACGCGGGAGCGAGTCGTCGACTTCGTCGGGCCCGAGGTGGCAGCGGCCGCGGCGGCTGCGGAGGGTCAGCGATTGTGACCATGACCGTGGCGTTGTCCGGATCGGCGGAGGTGGAGACGCCCCGAGAGCGTGCTGTGCGGAGGGTCGAGGAGCTCAAGCGCGCTGTCGGTGGGGTGCTGGAGGTCCTGGCCGCGATCTACCGCGACGAGGACTGGCGCTACCTTCACGATGACACCGGCGCCCCATTTGCGGGTTTCGGCCAATTCGTGCAATACACGCTGGGAGGTTCAGCGTCGAATGCGCGGCGCTACCGGCAAGGAGTCGAAACCCTGGTGGTCCCGCTGCGGGATTTGACGGCCCCGGATACGCGGATTCCGGTAACGCCCAACGATATTGCGCAACTCGGTCAATCAGGAGCTCGCAGGGTCGTCGCGGCCGCACCCGATGTGCTGGACGGTATCAGCGACAGCCGGGCGCAGACCGCCGCGCTGCGAGAGCTGATCGACGAGGTCATCGCCGAACGCCACTCCCCCACCAGCACGGACGGAGCGGTCAGTTCCGACGACGAATCTTCAATGCTGCCGGCAATCCCCGCGGCACTCCCCCGTGCACCTGCGGGCGACGTCGCAGCCGCCGGCGACTACTGCCGCGATATGGCGTCTGATTCGATGGGTGCCGATCCGCTTAGCCGTGCCGTCGATGCCGTGACCGGCCGGGACGATCGCCCGGATATGGCGGCCGGGCCCGCTACGGATTGTCAGAAGCTGGCGCGAGCGCAGTCGATGATGATCGCGCGCGCGACGATCAGCGGCGCCGACCTGCAAGCTGTGTTGAGCACGGTTTTAAGTGTCGACCCGGTGACGGCGGCCGACGGTGTCGATGCCGCGAACAGCGCCCAAACCGCCCGTGATTGTTTAGCTGCCGCGCAGCGCCTCGCCCGGCTCGGCCAGCTACTCAAGGCGTTGCACGAAGCGCAACCGGCTAAGCAGACCCTGATTCGCACGTTATCCGGCACCGACTCGTCAGGGGCCGTTCCGACAAGCTAGAAGTCTGTCGTGGACATCCCCACCCAGCCAAAAAACATAGGGCTGGCGTGAATCCTGTTTTGTCTTAGGAACTATCACGATAACTTGGGCCCCGATCAATCGACGCGCCCCAGCAGTCGGCTGCAGAGTTGCACCATCTTCGCTACCTGTTTGGAGTGCCCCACGTCGCTAAGGGTGCGGCTGACCAGGTCGTAGTTTGTGCCGCCGCGGTTGATGTACTCCGCAAACAGTGCCATCGAGAGTTCATTGATGGCATCGACTTCGGCATGGGT
>NZ_JACKSY010000048.1:0-123554 GCF_025821985.1 Mycobacterium timonense
CAAATCCCGCGCCGACCACACCCCATCAACAGAGCAGGAGGACACCCCCGCGGCACTGACCGCCTGAACCATCACCCCGAAGAATCACACGACGACGTCGTACACCACATCACTGGACTTGACCGAGACGGAACCATGCACCGTCCTTGGGAAGTATCAATACGTTCCTGGTGGGCGAATGGCTTCCTCGCGAGCCGGCCGAAAGTAGTGAAGAGCCGGGCGAGTCGGGTCCATGCGATGAAGTCTCGAGACGCGGGCGGTTCCGTCTCCGAGCTGCGAGGTGGTCCGGGCCTCGACACTGGCGGCCGTTCTACCGATAAGCGACATTATGTCAAGTCAGCGACCAGATGAATCGCCGATGTTCCGAGTGACCCCTTTCATGGCATGCACAACAGCACCGACTCGATCCCCCGCCTCGCCGAACGTCGAATCAGCTCTCAGGGGTAATCGAATTGGTTAGCTGACGGGCACGTGGCGGCTAAGGAAGTTGAGCTGGTCGGTGACGTTGCGTTCGAAGTCCGCACCGACGTAGATGTCGAAATGCCCTGCGTCGTAGAGCTTGATCTCGCCGCGCGGTGCCTGGGCGGCGTACTTCTGGGTCGCCTTGGCGGGGGCGACAGTGTCGTTCTCACAGATGGCGAACAAGATCGGGCATGACACCTTGCGGGCTTGACGTCCCGGGAAGTGCCGGATGCGTGGAATCCGACTGAACCAGTTCGCCTCCCGCCCCGTGGTTCGGGCGTGCGCGAGGCTCGCCACAACAGTTGCGCACGCCACCAGCCCATGGGTGAATTGCTTCCGCCGATTCGTTCCCGGGCTGCGCGGCTTAGCCGCGAAAATGCGGAAGAGGACGGTGGGCATGGAGCCCGTTGAGCAGGATGGCCAAGAGGACGAAACACCCGGCGACACCGAGCGTCGCCGCCGCTTCACGCTGACTCGGCGGAACGCATTGCTCGGCATGGGCGCGGTTGCCGGATTCGCCGCGGTGGACGTCGGCGGGTTCGCCTACGCGGGCGGGTGGCTGCGCCCCGACTCCCCGCTCACGCCGCCGCGGTTCGCCGATCGCTTCGAGCACGTCTACGGCCGCCACGACGGGTTCCGGCGAAATCACGCCAAGGGCCTCAGCGCTACCGGGTCGTTCACGAGCACCGGCGCGGGCGCGGCGATCTGCCGGGCGGCGGTCTTCCGGGAGGGCACCGTCCCGGTCGTCGGCCGGTTTTCGCTAGGCGGGGGCCTGCCGGACCAGGCGGACAAGCCCGAGACTGTCCGCGGCCTCGGGCTGTTGTTCGACGCGGGTGGCCAGCAATGGCGCACCGCCATGGTCAACGTGCCGGTCTTCACCGATAGCACGCCGGAGGGGTTTTACGAGCGCCTGCTCGCGTTCAAACCCGTGCCCTCAACCGGGAAGCCCGACCCGCAGAAGATGGCCGCGTTTCTCGATCGTCACCCCGAGACGGCCGCGGCGATGAAAATCATCAAGCAGTCGCCGCCGAGTGCCGGGTTTGCAGACACCACGTTCTACGGGCTCAACGCCTTCTTGTTCACCAACAGCGCCGGCGCCACCGTTCCGGTGCGGTGGTCGGTAGTTCCGCAGGACGGCGGCGTGGCCGGCGCATCGGGGCCGACGCGTGGCAAGGACTTTCTTTTCGACGACCTGATCCGCACGCTGGCCCAGCGGCCGCTGAAGTGGCGGCTGATGCTGACGGTGGGTGAGCCCGGCGATCCCACCCACGATGCCACCAAGCCGTGGCCGCGATCCCGGCGCACCGTCGACGCCGGCACCGTCACCATCACCGCGGTGCACACCGAGGAAGAGGGCAACGCGCGCGACATCAACTTCGACCCGCTGGTGCTGCCCGACGGCATCACGCCGTCCGACGATCCGTTGCCCGCGGCGAGGTCGGCCGTGTACGCGCGGTCCTTCACCCGTCGCGCCGGGGAGCCCAAGTCGCCCAGCGAGGTCAACGTGACGCGGGTGCTGCCATGACCAGCGAGACAAACGAAACAACCACGGCCCCAATGCGATTCGCCCTCCCGTCGCGCGTCCTGCACTGGCTGATGGCGCCGATGGTCATCGGGCAGCTGCTCATCGGGGTGGTCATGATCACGTCGTTGACCTACTATCCGCTGCTGCTGGCCATCCACCGGCCGTTGGGCGCCTTGATCCTGGCGTTTGCGGTGGTGCGCCTGGCGAACCGGTTCACCCACCGGCTGCCGCCCTTCCTTGCCACGATGGGCCCCGTCGAACGCCGCGTCGCGACATGGTCGGAGTACCTGCTCTATGCCCTGCTGCTAGCCCAGCCCTTGATCGGGTGGGCGATGCTGTCGGCGGCGCGGTTCCCGGTCGTCTTGGTGGGACCCGTGCATCTGCCCGGCATCGCACCGCACAACGTCGACGTCTATGCGGCGCTGCGCCAAGCCCACAACGTCGGCGCCTTCCTGCTTTTCCTGACCTTCACGGCCCACGTCTGCGCGGTCCTCTTTCATACGCTCGGCCTGCGCGACCGGCTCCTCGATCGCATGGCGCTGTGGCCCACCAAGCCCGTCGCCTCGCAGCAGGACGAAATCAAGGCGTGACGGCCGGCCTCGATGCCCTCAACACCTCATCGCCGGCCGAGTTAGTGCGCCAAAAGGGGCGACCTCTCCCCCTCCAGGCAAAAGCACGGGACCCCGAAGATGGCGACCATCGCGTAAGTTGAGCGCGATGATCAACGAGCCCCCTGGTGTGTGAACGTAAACACTATCGCCCTCTTCGTCACCATCTTCGATCTCAATCCCGTCCATGCTGACCATCCTCACCGCCATCACTGACAAGGCAGGCTGGTTTTCGCCGCAAAGCTGGCTGGTCCTCGGAAATGCGATCAGTCCTGTTTGAGGGCGTGTAAGGCGGAGAGGGGGCCGCCACCAACCTGCATGAGCCGACCGCCGTCTCGGAGGGGCCCGACGTCCACCGGTGCGAAACCGAGGCCGTCGGTCACGTGATGGAAGGTTGCCTTCGCCGGGGCATCATCGCCCGCATAGAACAGGACTTGACGCCCGGCCGGATGACGCGGGTCGGGGATGATGTAACGGGCGTGCAAGGTGTTGAACGCCTTGATCACCCGGGCTCCCGGCGCGAGGGCAGCGACCCACTCGCTGCCGGTCAGCTCTCCGAGATCTGCCACCTCGATGGGGTCCGCCTTCGCGAATTGGTTGGTGGCGTCGACCAGCGTGCGTCCGTCCCACGACGGCAGACCGGCAAGAGCGGCCTCGATGTCCCACCACATCACCGCGAGGAACACCATGTCGGCCCGCGCGGCTTGGGTGACAGTCCCCGCCGACGCCAGTGGCCCCAGGTTGGAGACAACCTCGTTCAGACTGGACGGACCCCGGCTGTTGCTCAACACCACGCGATGACCGGCCGCCACTAGATGGCGGGCAACGGCCTGGGCGATCGTCCCGGCACCGATGGTTCCACACTCCACTCCTTCAATCCCTCCATTTTGCGGACGATCGTCATTTAAAGGACCAATGCTGTCAGACGTCATCAATAATCGTCAAGGAGGGCCACATGTGTTCGCAAGGCGTCACGGGCGAAGCGACGCCGTTCCTATGCCGTGGCCTGTATTTTGATGATGGTTGCCATCGATTTTCGGGCATTCCTCAAAAGGCGTCAGGCCCAGCTGGAGAAGGGAGAGACCGTTGCCTCGCATCTCACGGGAGCAGAAGGAACGCAACCGTGGACGCATCCTGGCTGCCGCCGGCGAAGGCTTCAAGGCACGTGGAATCGACGGCGTCGGCATCGACGAACTGATGAAGGCTGCCGGCATGTCCCACGGCGGCTTCTATAACCACTTCCCCTCCAAGGAAGACCTCGCGTTGGAGGTCCTGCACCAGGGCTTCACCGACTCCCTCGACACCGTCGCCGCGGTGATCGACACTCACGCCCGCTCCGGTCGCGCTGCCTTGCACGCCATCATCGACACCTATCTCAGCACCGAGCACCGCGATCATCCCGAACACGGATGCGCCTCGGCTGCCCTGGCCGCCGACGCCGGACGTCATGGAGTCAAGGCCCAAGAGGCATACCGCCGCGGGTTGCAGGGCTATATCGGCGCTTTCGCCGACTTACTGAGGGTTAGTGCGCGCCAGAGGGGGACGAAGCTTGACGCACGCCGAGCGCGGGAGCAGGCCATTGGGCTATTCAGCCAGATGGTGGGCGCCCAGCTCATCGCCCGTGCGGTAGCCCAAGCTGACCCCGGACTCTCCGATGAAGTCTTGTCCTCCAACAGCAAGGCACTCAAACGTCTGCGAATGTAACCAAGATCGTCTGTGGTCCCCGCCTCATGTTTGTCGGCGTCTTGTCTCAGCTCTGCGCGCACTGGAGCGATCGGAGCGGGTCTGGACCACGCAGACATCGCCGATGCTGCAGCGTGCAGATGATCAACGCCGCCTGGCTTGAGCGCAAGATCGGCGCCGACGTGGACTACCGACTGACGCCGCGAGGCCGAGAAACGCTGGCCGCCTTAGGGATAGACCTGGCTGCCCTCGGCCGCAAGAAGCCGATGATCCGCTACTGCGTGGACTGGTCTGAACAACGCCACCATCTCGCCGGACCACTCGGGGCGGCAGTTACCCAGCGCATGTTCGATCTCGACTGGATCCGCCGCATCAACCAACGCCGCGCGGTGGTGCTCACCGAAACCGGGCGCCTCGGGCTCGCCGATACCTTCGGCTTGCCAGACAACTGGGGTTGAGCTGAGGGTAAGCCCCATACCGACCGCCGAGCGTGGAGTTGTTGGCGTCGAAATGGCCGATTCGGCACAACAACTCGACGTTCGGCGTCAGGGTCCGAGGTGCCGCTCGGCGAGCTTGGCGAACGTCGCACCAGCCGGTTGCGGTCCCCGGTGCGGCGGCCAGCGTAGGACTTCGGTCCCCTGTGACGCACGAGACATAGTTAGTTGGATTAACCATTTCGTCCGTGCGGGTAGACGAGATGGCATGAACGCGAAACTTTCGAAGCTCACACCAGTTCTCTTCGCCGGTGTCGCTGCCGCAGGAATCGCAGTCGCACCCTCCGCTTTCGCCGATCCGGAACCCCCGCCGCCGGCCCCTCCGGCTCCCGGTTGCTATAACCCTGACGGCACGCCCTGCACGCCGTCGGCGGGCCCGCAGGGAGCCGGTGCCGAAATTCCGGGCGGCCCAGGGGCGTTGGCGCGCTCCGATGGCCACGTCTCGGCCGGAATCCCCGGTGGCCCCTGGGCTAAAGCGGGGCCGGGTGGAGGAATCGCGTGCGTACCAGGCGGTCCGTGCCGAACCATCACCTTGCCCGGATAACGCTTCATTCACTTCACGTTCGGCGCGAGGGGCGACTGTCGGGTCACCCCTTGCGCCGAACTCGTCTGAAGGTGCGCTCGCACCGTTGATGCTGGGACTAGGCAAAACCTACAAACCATTCGCAACCGATGAAAAGCGCCTCATCCGTGCGCGGTCGAGCGGACCCGGTCCTTAACTCAGTGTCAAGATCGTGCCCACGGCGACGCTGATCACCACCATGATGGACACCAAGATCACCGTTATCGACGCGCCCACGATCTCTTCTTCCGTGAGGCGCCAGCGGGGTTTGTCGGCAAGAACGGTGCGCCTTTGGGGCGCAAACGCGTTCATTGCCGCGACCGCCAAAAGAAGATCGTCCGCGTCGTCCGCATCTTTCTCGATTGCCTCGTGCGCGGCTAATGCGGTCGTCATATGAACCCCCAGGATTGCGGTCGCCAATAGGCGTTATCTCGTATCTCCACGCTAAGAGTGCGAGATCAAGATTGCGGCAACGCTCCTTAACGGTCGCAGCACAACGTCCATGCTCTAGGAGCAATGGACCATGCGCAGCGCTTGACGTCTCGCCGCCGAGTCCAGGCCGCGATCAGCCGCACCGGCAGGTGCTCGTGTCGGTGAATCGCCCGTCGACTGGCCCACGCGAATCGCGTCGCTGCCAATTGTGTTGCGATGGCAGCTACTTGGTCCGCCGATAAACCGAAGTAGATCTCACCGTTTTGGGTCGGGATGGGCTCGCCGGGCATTTGTTGGGGAGCGATAGCGATCGGCACGTCGGCGGCCGACAGCAGGAACTGGATGCCGTCGGTTGCCTTCGACCGAGCCGCTCGGTCCGTCGCCGGTGGGCGGCCGCCACAGAATGCTCCTGGCCTGTTGCGGATCAGCGATCACCTGCGCCAGCTCGACGCCGGTCAACTTGGTAAAGGTCACCGCTGTTTGGCCTTTCTCTGGCCGGCCGGTATCCGATCAAGACTAAAGCCAGCTGCGGGCGCGGCGGCTGAGAAAAAGCAAACGCGTGCTTGGGTCATCCCTGTCCGGCACCTTCCGCGACGGTGAAGTAGTCGCCGTGCTCGAGGTCTTCCAGCAGCGTGTAGTGGCTCGGGTTCCAGCCGAGCATCGCGCGGGTGCGCGCACTGGAAGCCGGCACGTCAGCGGCGAACACCGAGCTCAGCGCCGCGCTCCCGAAATACGCTGGCGCGTCGTCCAATTCGACCGACACGACCGGCAGATCAAGCTTTCGACCGATCTTTTCGGCGATGTCCCGCAGCGGCACACCGCTTTCCGCCGTTCCGTGCAGCGCAGTTCCGGCCGGCGCCTTCTCCAGCGCAAGCCGAAACAGGGTTGCCGCATCGAGACGGTGGACCGCGGGCCACCGGTTGGTCCCGTCCCCGATATACGCCGAGACACCCGTTTTGCGGGCGGTCGCCACCAACATCGCCACGAACCCGTAATCACCCGGGCCGTGCACAGTCGGGGCGAGCCGGATCACGCTCGAGCGCACTCCCCACTCGGCGTACCCCAGACAAGCCCGCTCGCCGGGGATCCGGTACGCGGCGAACGCGTCGGGGTCGGGCGCGTCCGTCTCCTCGCTCACCCGTCCCGGAGTCATCACCATGGTCCCGGACGTTGACACGAACGGTTTGCCGGTCCCGGCCAACGCGGCCCCCATGGCCTCGATCGCATCGACGTCGCGTTTGGTGATGCCGGACAAATCGCCGGAGTCCCCACCGATAGCCATATGGATGACGCCGTCGGCGGCTGCCGCGCGCTCGCGCAGCCGGTCGAGATCGTCGAGCGAACCCGCGAACGGCACTGCTCCCAGGCGAGCCAGGCGATCCGCCGAGGCGGCCGAGCGGGCCAACCCGGTGACCCGGTGCCCCGCAGACAGCAGCTCCGATACGACGGCGGGCCCGGTCAGGCCCGAGCCTCCAGTGATGAACACGTGCACGAGATTCCCCCTCGAAGCTAAGTGGAGCGCGTTCCGATTAGCTGACGAGAGTACATAACCGGAACGTGTTCCGCTAGAGTGGCCCGTGTGGCTCAACCCGTTCGCAGCGACGCGGCGCGCAATCGCGAGGCGCTCATCGAGGTCGCGACCAGGTTGTTCGCCGCGGCCGCCGGCGGCGACGAACCCTCGCTGCGGTTGATCGCCCGCGAGGCCGGTGTCGGGGTCGGCACGTTGTTCCGCCACTTCCCCACTCGCGAGGCATTGGTCGAAGCCGTGTACCAGGACCAGGTGCGTCGCCTGACCGAAGGCGCCGATCAGCTGCTGGCGAATCATTCACCCGCGCAGGCCATGCGCCGCTGGATGGATCTGTTCACCGACTGGTTGGCCACCAAGCACGGCATGCTCGGCACCCTGCGGGCGATGATGAATAACGAGCAACTCGGCTCTGGTCACACCCGCATCGAGTTGCTGGCCGCCATCGACAAGATCCTCGCGGCCGGTCGGGCCGCGGGTGACATCGGCGACCACATCAGCTCCGAAGACGTCGCGGCCGGCCTCATCGGCATCTTCACGGTGGCCCCGACCGGCGGCAACAGCGAGCAAGCCACCCGGTTACTCGACATCTTCATGAACGGACTCTCGGCACCTCAGTCGACCGTGCACATTACGACGAGCACGACGGACAACCCGTAGCCCACGCGGGATCGAGCCCGATCGAAACGCCCGCCAGCAAATGCCAGGGTTTGAAATTCCACGCTTTGGATAGACCTCGCTTCAACTGCCGCTCCCCGGATAGCGGCACATCAGGAAGGGAGCCCGACGTGGCGTTCTCACACATTGCATCGAAAACGACGGCAGCGACGGCCGCGCTGGCGGCGGCCGGACTCCTCGCCGCGGCCCCGGCATTCGCCGATCCGCAAGTCCTGCAATTCGGCCAGATGGCAGAGATTTCCAGCAACGGTGGCACCATCGACTACACCGTCAGCAACCTGCAACCCAGCGGCCACAACGACGGCGTGTGGTACTCCGACGTCACGGCCAAGGGTGTCAGCGGTAACGCGGTTCCCAACATTGCCGACTTCAACGCGCGGGCCGTCAACAGCTCCACGTTCGCGGTGATGAAGGGCAACCAGACCGACGGTCTTCCCGCGGGGCCTCTGCCCCTGGGCACCCCCGTCACGGGACGCCTTTACTTCGACGTGCGCAACGGCACGAACCCCGACAGCGTCGTCTACCGGGACGCCGGAGGCACGGACAAGGTGGTCTGGAAGAGCTAGCCGGTCGGGTGAACGCCTGATTCGGGCTACAGCCCGGACGGCACAACCTTGCCGTTGACCGTCACCGCGACCTGGTCGGTCTTCGGGTTGTATTGGATCGTGCCGTGCTCGAAGTTCGACACGAGCACATCGCCGACGGAGCTCTGGTCGCTGACGGGCAATCCCAGCGGACCTGCCGAACCGTTGGTGCCGGTGATCTCGGGCGTGCCGTCCGCGCCGCGTGGCACATTCCAGGCCTCCCGGATCTTGCCCAGGGTGATATAGGCGGGCGTTCCGGGCGCGTCGTTCTTGGCGGTGATCACGCCGCCCTCGAACTGCTGGAACACCACGCCGCTCTCCCGTTTCCCCGCGTTGCGGTCACCCGTCAGTGGCTTGCCGAGAGCCTTCTTCTGATCGTCGGTGGCTGACGCGTACTTGGCAGCGATCGGGCCGGTCAGCGTCACCTCGACGTTGCTCTCCCCGATGAGCTTCACCTCGGTGGGCTGCGCCGGGTTCGCCGACGTGGAGGTGGCGCTCGCTGCCGCGTGGGGCGGTGCCGACGCGTCGACGCTCTTGCCATTGCTGCATCCCACGGTGATCAGCGCGACGGCGGCCAGGCCGACGACTGCCGAACGGCGGTGTGCGGTCGTTTTCACGGGGTTCCTCTCGCGTCGTCCGATGGAGTGGGTCAAGGTGCGGCCGACCTCCTCGCCGGCGGTCTTATCGCTCCGAACGAACTTACGCCGCTAGCACTGGCAACAAGCCAGAGCACCCGAGTAAACCTCAGCGCTGCTCGCCGGGTACCCGCTGCACGAGATTCGTTTCTTCAGCCCCTGTCATGACTCCTCGGCCAGCCGCCGGTGGTAGGCGGCGCGGGCGTTGGGGTCGGCGCCGCTGACGAGCTGGTCGAACCGGACGGCGTGCGCGACGGCAAAGCGGGACTTGTCGGGCAGCCACGAGACGGACTTGAGGATCGCGCCGAGTGTGGCCGGCACGGTCTTGCGTGGCTTGTTTTTGGTCACGGCGGCGACGATGCCGGCGGCGACGTCCTCGGGCTCGGCGGTGGCCAGTGGCTTGGCCCAGCCGGGAACCTTTGTGCCCGCGGATAATTCGGTATTGATGATGCCCGAAGCACCAGGCTGACCCCGACGCGGTGCGGGCGCAGTTCGCGGTGCAGCGATTCGGTGAAGCCGACCACGAAATGCTTTGTGCCGCAATAGGTCGCCATTCCCGGCTCACCGGTGACGCCGGCCAGCGACGCGATGTTGACGATGTGTCCCGCTCCCCTGGGCACGAACCGCGCTGCCGCCAGCCGAGACCCGTTGAGCACCCCGTAGACGTTGACGTCGATCATGCGGCGGGTCATGGTCGGTGACTCGTCGACGAACGGGCCGGTCGGCATGATGCCGGCATTGTTGACCAGCACGTCGAGCCGACCCAGCCGGGCCTCGACGTCGTCCAGAAACGCGGCGAACGAGGCGGGATCGCTGACATCGAGCGGCAGCCCGACCACCGCCGGATCGCCGCCGAGTTCGACGGCCTGTTTCTCGGCGAGTTCGGTGTCGAGGTCACCGAGGGCGATCTTGGCGCCTTCGGCCAGAACCGCTTTCGCCGTCGCCAGCCCGATGCCGCGTGCGCCGCCGGTGATCGCGACCACCCTGTCCGTCAGATCCACCGGAACCGCCCTCCATACGCGGCCGCGAGTTCGTCGGCGCGCCGGCGGAACGCATCGGCGCCGCCCGGATAGCCGGTGACGAACTGGCGCACCCCGCCGGTCCACGGCGGGTAACCGATGCCGAAGATCGAGCCGACGTTGGCGTCCGGGTCGGAGCTGATGACGCCGTCGTCGTAGGCCTTTTGCGTTTCGATCGCCTGGATGAACAGGTAGCGGTCCTGCAGGTCGTCGAACGGAGCCGACGGCGTGCGTTTGGTGTTGAATGCCGTTCGCAGCCCGTCCCATAGCCCGGCGCGGGTGCCGTCGGCGTAGTCGTAGAACCCGGCGCCGGCCTGTTTGCCGGTGCGGTCGAAGGTGTCCATCAGCGTGGTGACCACCTCGGCGGCCACGCGCACGGACTCGTCGAGCGCCACGCCGTCGGCCTTGGCCGCCTGCACCGTCTCGTCCATGATCTTGCGGATGGTGCCGAAGCCGAGCTCGTCGGCTACCTGTAGCGGCCCGGCCGGGTAGCCGGCCTGAAAAGCCGCCTGCTCGATGGTGGCCGGGTCGATGCCTTCGGCGAGCATGTTGAAGGCCTCGAGCAGGTAGGTGGAAAACACCCGGGTGGTGAAAAACCCGCGGCCGTCGTTGACCACGATCGGGTACTTCTTGATGGCCAGCGTGTAGTCGATGACCCGGGCCAGGGTCTCGTCGGATGTCTTTGCGCCGCGGATGATCTCGATCGGGTCCATCTTTTCCACCGGTGAGAAGAAGTGGATGCCGACGAAGTTCTCCGGCCGACTCACCCCCGAGGCCAGGTCGGTGATCGGCAGCGACGAGGTGTTGGAGCCCAGCACGGCGCCGGGTTCGACGATGTTCTCGATCTCGGCGAACACCTTGTTCTTCAGCTCGGTGTTCTCGAACACCGCCTCGATCACGAAATCCACGCCGGTGAAGTCGGCGGCGTCGGCGGTCGGGGTGATGCGGTCCAGCAGCGCCCGCGACTTCGCCTCGGTGGTACGGCCTTTCGCGAGCGCTTTCTGCTCGAGGTTTTCCGAATACGCCTTGCCCTTGCGGGCCGCCTGCAGCGTGACGTCTTTGAGGACGACGTCGATGCCGGCTTTCGCTGTCACATACGCGATCCCGGCGCCCATCATGCCCGCACCCAGGATGCCGACCTTGTGGATGGTGCGCTCGGGCACATCGGCGGGGCGCGACGTCCCGCCCTGCACGGCCTGCAAATCGAAGAAGAACGCCTGAATCATGTTCTTGGCGATCGGGCCGGTGACCAGGTGCACGAAGTAGCGCGTTTCGATGACCTGGGCGGTGTCGAAGTCGACCTGGGCTCCCTCGAGTGCGGCCGCCATGATTGCTCGCGGCGCCGGCATCGGCGAGCCCTTGAGCTGCTTGCGCAAGTTGGCCGGGAACGCCGGCAGGTTGGCCGCAAACGCCGACGTGGCCGGGCCGCCACCGGGAATCTCGAAACCCGGAACGTCCCACGGCTGCACATGCTTGCCCGGGTTGGCCAGGATCCACGCCTTGGCGGCCGGCACCAATTCGTCGACGGACTCGACCAGTTCGTCGACGAGGCCGACCTGTTCGGCCTTGGCCGGCTTGAACCGGTTGCCGGTCAACAACACCTGCATCAGCGCGTTTTGGATGCCGAGCAGCCGCACGCTGCGCGCCACGCCGCCGGCACCGGGCAGCACACCCAGCATCACCTCGGGCAGGCCGATCACGCTGCCCGCCACGTCGGCCGCGATGCGGTGATGGGTCGCCAGCGCCAGCTCCAGCCCGCCGCCCAACGCGGCGCCGTTGATCGCGGCGACCACCGGTTTGCCCAGCGTCTCCAGCCGACGCAGATCACGTTTGATCGCCGTGGAGCCGTCGAACAGCTGCTGCGCGTGCTCGGGTCCGGCGCTGCGGATCTGGGTCAGATCGGCGCCGGCGAAAAACGTGGACTTACCCGAGGTGATCACCACACCGGTGGTCTCGTCGACCTCGGCCTCGAGCCGGTCGATCATCGCGCCCATCTGCTCGACGTAGGCATCGGTGAGCATATTGGCGCCGTTGTCGGGGTCGTCGATCGTCAGCGTGACGATCCCGTCGGCGTCCTTGTCCCAGCCAATAATGCTGTCACTCAATTGAACTCAAACCCTTTCGATGATGGTCGCCACGCCCATGCCGCCGGCGACGCACAGCGTGATCAGGCCGTAGCGTCCACCCCGCCGCTCCAGCTCGTCGAGGACGGTGCCCAACAACATGGCGCCGGTGGCACCGAGCGGATGACCCATCGCGATAGCACCGCCGTTGACGTTGTACTTCTCGTCGGGGATGCCGAAATATCGTTGGATCTTGATGGCGATGGCCGCGAACGCCTCGTTCATCTCGAACAGGTCGATGTCGTCGATGGTCAGGCCGGCAAGGTCAAGTGCCTTGCGCACGGCCGGGATTGGGCCGCCGAACATCAGCACCGGGTCGGCGCCGCTGGTGGCCGCGGACACGATGCGCGCCCGCGGGGTCAGACCGGATGCCGCGCCGGCCTGCTCGCTACCGACCAGCACCAGCGAGGCGCCGTCCACAATGCCCGAGCTGTTGCCGCCAGTGTGCACGTGGTTGATCGCTTCGACCCAGTGGTAGCGCTGCATCGCGACGGCGTCGAAACCACCGAACTCGCCGATGCCCGCGAACGCGGGCGCCAACTTGGCCAGGTCCTCCACCGTGCTGTCCGGCCGCATGTGCTCGTCGTGATCCAGGATGGTCAACCCGTTGATATCCCGCACCGGCACAACAGATTTCGCGAAGTAGCCGCCCGACCACGCCTCGGCGGCGCGCCGCTGCGAACGCACCGCGTAGGCGTCGACGTCCTCGCGGGTGTACCCCTCGATGGTGGCCAGCAGGTCGGCGGCCACCCCCTGCGGGATGAAGTAGTTGTCGTAGGCGGTCGCCGCGTCGTAAGCCATCGCCCCTCGGTCGCTGCCCATCTCGACCCGCGACATCGACTCCACCCCACCGGCGATCACCAATTCGTCGAAACCCGAGCGTACCGCCTTGGCCGCGACGTTGACCGCGTCCAGGCCCGACCCGCAGAACCGGTTGAGCTGCACCCCGCCCACGGTGTCGGGCAGCCCGGCCACGGTGACCGCCGTGCGCGCGATGTCCATGCCCTGATCGCCCACCGGGGTGACGACGCCGAGCACGACGTCGGAGATGCGGTCCTCGTCGAGGTCCGGAAAGCGGCGGCGCAGCTCGTCGATCAGCCCGACCACCAACGAGATCGGCTTCACGGAATGCAGCGCGCCGCTGGCTCTGCCCTTGCCCCGCGGGGTGCGGATCGCCTCGTAGATGTATGCCTCAGTCAATTCAACGTCCTTACAGCGAGCGGCTGATGATTTCCTTCATGATTTCGCTGGTACCGCCGTAGATCCGGTTGACCCGCGACGCGGTGTACATGTTGGCGATCGGATACTCGGTCATGTAGCCGTAGCCCCCGAAGATCTGCAGGCACTTGTCGACGATCTGGTCGCTCTTCTCGGCGGCGAACAGCTTGGCCATCGACGCGGTGGCCGGGTCGTTCTTGCCGTCGAGGTACTGCCCGACGGCGTAGTCCACCATCGTCTTGATCGCCAGCGCCTCCGTTTTGCATTCGGCCAGCACGAATTTGGTGTGCTGGAACTTGCCGATCGGCCGGCCGAACGCCTCTCGCTCCCGCGAGTACTTGATCGCCTCGAGCACCGCGACCTCGGCGAGCGCCGCGCAGATTGTCGCGATGATGAGCCGTTCGCGGGCAAGCTGCTCCATCAATTGGTAAAAGCCCAGACCCTCCTGCGCGCCGAGCAGGTTGGCCACCGGCACCCGCATGTCGGAGAAGAACAGCTCGCGGGTGTCCTGCGCGTGCTGGCCCATCTTGGCCAGCACCCGGCCACGCTCGAACCCCGCCAGGTTCTCGTCGGTTTCGGCCACGATCAACGACACCCCGGCAGCCCCCTTCGACGGGTCGGTCTTGGCCACGATCACCAACAGGTCGCAGTGAGTTCCATTGGAGATGAACGTCTTCGACCCGTTGATGACGTAGAAGTCGCCGTCGCGCCGCGCGGTGGTCTTCACCGATTGCAGATCCGACCCGGTACCTGGTTCGGTCATCGCGATGGCCAACACCGCCTCACCGCTGATGATCTTGGGCAGCCACCGCCTGCGCTGCTCGTCGCTGCCGTAGGCCCAGATGTAGTGCGCGACGATCGGCGAGTGCACGGCGAATCCAAAGCCCTGGTCGTAGGCGTAGGCCAGTTCCTCCTGCACGACGACGTTCATCGCGAAGTCGCCGCCCGCGCCGCCGTATTCCTCGGGCAGGTCCAGGCCCAGCAAACCGGCATCCCCGGCTTTGTTCCAGAACTCGCGATCGACCGCGTGTTGGGCGGCCCAGCGTTCCTGGTTCGGGGTGGCCTCCTTGCGGAAGAACTCCGCGGCGTGCTTGCGCAGCTCGCGGTGCTGGTCGGTCTCCCAACGCGGACGGTAATCGGGAAACAATTCGGACATATCTACCTCACTTCGTTCAGGGGAATATCCATATGCCGCGCAAGGTCTTCCAGCTCGGCGGTGGTCTTGGCCGCGAACGCCGCACCCAGGCTTTCGTGACTCCCGTCGGCGCCGAACACCTGGCACGTGCGGGCGAAAAAGTGCGGTTCGATCGCCCCAAGGGCGACGTAGCCGTCGGCGGACGCGTAGATGCCGTATCCGGGTTAGGCGCCGCCGAGCACCGCGCCCTCCCCCATCAGCCCGTAGCGCACCGCATCGCCAGCCCGGGCGGCGGCTTCCTCCAACACGACGCGGTAGCGTTGTCCCGCACCCGCTTTCGCGGCTTGCAGCAGCGCCGCGAGCGCGCTCGACACCGCGCGTTCGGCGCCGAGCACATCGGCGATCGGCACCTTCGGCATATGCGGCGGGGTCAGCGTGCCCTGGGCCGCCTGGTAGTTCAGGTCATGGCCCGGGGTCTCGGCGTGCTCGCCGTGATGCCCGACGATTTCGATCAACGACAACCGCGGAAACTTCTGCTGCGGGCGCGCCAGGCCTGACCGATGCAGCGCCGAGGGCCGCATCGAGGTGATCAGCAGGTCGGCGCCCGCCAGCAGTTCGTCGAGCTTGGCGCGATCACCGGTGTCCTTGAGATCGAGCGTCAGCACGTTTTGGTGCTCGATCAGCCGCGCGTACCAGTCGGGCGCGGCGGCGGCGAGCGGATCCCCCGTCGCCGGCTCCACCTTCGTCACCGCGGCACCCAGTTCGGCGAGCCGGGCCGCCGCCAGCGGACCGGGCAGGTTCACGGCCAACGACACCACCGCGACACCGATCAGGGGCTGCATAGAACGTCATCCTCCATTCCCCAGCGTACGATACAGATGTATTGGAAACAGATCAAACGTAGAGCTAATTGGGTAAGGCGCTAACATAGCGGCGTGGACGAGGAGCAGTGGTGATGACCAATCCGCGGGCGACCAACGAGGACCTGACGGCCAAGGCGCGAATTCGCAACGCCGCGCTGGACCTTTACGCGCAATATGGCGA
The DNA here is from genome assembly GCF_025821985.1 of Mycobacterium timonense. Lineage (NCBI taxonomy): Bacteria > Bacillati > Actinomycetota > Actinomycetes > Mycobacteriales > Mycobacteriaceae > Mycobacterium > Mycobacterium timonense. The sequence continues at coordinate 15,728 of NZ_JACKSY010000048.1, forward strand.
AGATCGAATTTCGCTGCGCGACATAGCCTCTGCGGCCGGCGTCACCCTGGGGTTGGTGCAACACCACTTCAAAACCAAGGCCGGCGTGCGCGATGCAGTCGACCAGCTGGTGGTGGACTACTTCGCCCACGCGCTGGCTCAGGTTCCGGCCGAGGGCAGTGCGCGGCACGTCGCGGCGGCCCGCGACGAGGCGGTCGCCCGCATGCTGCGCGACAACCCCCCGGTGGTCAACTACGTGCGGCGCGCGGTGCTCGATCCCTCCGAGGATCGGCTGCACCTGCTCGATGCGCTCATCGAGCTGACTCGCCGCGAGATCACGGCCCTGCGGGGTTCGGGAGTGGCATCCACCAAACGCCCCGAGTCCACCCAGATTCTGGGCGTCTTGATTCGCCAAATGGGCGAGCTGCTGTTGCAGCCCATGGTCGACGCGGTGTGGGACCGCGTCGCAAAGCCGACTGACGCCCGCAAGCCCCGGCTGCGCATCACCGTCGAAAACTAACGTGGCCCCGGCGCCGGTTATCAGCGGGTCGCGTCCGCCAGCTGTTCGATCTCGGCGTTAAACGCGTATGGCACTTCGATATTCGTGCAGTGCCCGGCGCGGGAAAACCCTGCGAACCGGTGCAGGCTGCCTCGGCCCTGTAGTGTCTCGGCGATCCGGTGTGCAACTGCCGGCGGCGTCAGCCGATCCTCGGTGCCGGTCACCACGGTGGTCGGCACCGTGAGTTTCTCCAACCCGGCGGTGACGTCCAACCCGGACAGCCCCGCTCCCCACACCGCCCGCACATCGGTGCGGCAATCGGCCAGGATCTCATAGATGAAGTCCACCGCCTGCCGATCGGCGTAGCGGGACAATGCCATCCGCTGCAGCGGCCACCGTGACCAGCGGATCGAGGGAAGCGTCATCGTCGAGCCCGCTAACGCGGTGATCAACGGTCGGCGGATGTGGCGATAGCGGTCGGCGAATGGCAGCAGCATCGTGGTGGCGCTGAAGCGCTCGGCGATGGTGTTGGCCAACAGCACCGCCGACACCGCGTGGGCGGCGAAGCGCTGCGCCCACGCCATGATGGTGATCCCACCAAAACTGTGTCCCACCAACACCGCCCGTTCCCCCGGTGCCAACACCGCGTTGAGCACGGCGGCAAGGTCGCGCCCCAGCACGTCGGGGCGCACGCCGTCAGAGCCCAGCGTGCTGCGGCCCAGCCCGCGCTGGTCGTAGGCGATCACCCGATACTTGGCGGCAAGAGCGTTGATCTGCGGGTTCCAGTACTCGATGCGGCATCCGAAACCATGGATCAGCACGATCGGCTGGCCGAACGCCGAACCGTAACTGCGCACATGCAGCTGCGCGCCGTCGTGCGTCGCCACCGTCGTCGCGGCGTAGGCTACCCGCGGCTCCCGAAACAAGCCCTCAGCGCGGCTTTCGGGGTCGAAACGCGGCCCTAGCCCCCGCCGGCCACTCACCATGGTTCCCACCTTGCGTCTGCGCGATCGCTACGTGACAATACAGCTGTACTGTAAACAACGTTGATGACTAGTTCAAGGCAGCTGATGACCCATGCACCGGCCAGCCGGCCCACCACCCTGTGCGAAGCCTTCCAGGCGACCGCGGCCAAGCACCCTGACGCGGTGGCGTTGCGCACCCTCGGCGATGCACGACCATTACCTGGCGTCAGTACCGCGACCGGGTGCGGGCGATCGCGGCGGGGCTGGCCGGGCTCGGCGTAGGGAACGGCGACACCGTTGCGCTGATGATGAGTAACCGCCCCGAGTTCCATTTGTGCGACACCGCGGTCCTGCACACCGGTGCCACACCGTTTTCGGTGTACAACACCAATCCACCCGAGCTGCTGGCGTATCAGTTCGACAACGCAGACAACCACGTGGTGATCTGCGAAGGCACTTTCCTGCCGCAGGTTCTCGCCGCGGCGCAGCAGGGCGGCACTGTCGAACACGTCGTGTGCGTCGACGGCGCGGCGAACGGTGCCATCGGGCTCGATCAACTCGAGGCCTCCCCCGCAGCCGATTTCGACTTCGAGCGGTCATGGCGGGCGGTCGGGCCGGACGACGTGCTGACCATCGTCTACACCTCGGGCACCACCGGCCCTCCGAAAGGCGTTGAGCTCACCCACACCAACTTCATCGAGAACGCCCGGATCACCGAAGAGGTGGGTGGGATCACGCATGCCGACCGGGCGGTGTCCTATCTGCCCGATGCACACGCCGCCAACCGCTGGATCACTCACTATCAAAACCTGCTCTACGGCCTGCAGATCACCACCGTCGGCGATTTCAAGGCTGTGCTGCCCGCGTTGACCGAGGTGCGGCCGACGCTCTTCCTTGGCGTGCCGCGGGTGTGGATCAAGGCCAAGGCGGGTCTGGAAGCCGCGGTAGATGCGGAACCTGCCGGCAAGCGAGCGCTTGCGAAATGGGCGTTCGGGGTCGGCCGCGCGAGGGCCCGGGCCGTGTCAGATGGCCGCCCGGTCGGACTTGCCGAGAAGCTTCGGTACGCGTTCGCCGACCGGCTGGTGTTGTCGAAGGTGCGCCGGCGGGTGGGCATGGACCGGCTCCGGATCGGCGTCACCGGCGCGGCCCCGATCCCGCGGGAGGTTCACGAGTTCGTCTTGGGCTTGGGCATCCCGGTATGCGAGGGGTACGGGATGACCGAATGTACGGCTGGTGCGACCGTGAATCGTCCGGAACGGATCAAGATCGGAACGGTTGGTACCCCGGTTCCGGGGACTGAGGTAACCGTTGCCTCCGACGGGGAGGTGCTGGTGCGGGGCAAGAACGTGATGCGCGGCTACCGCAAGGCGCCCGAGAAGACCGCGGAGGCAATCGATTCCGATGGGTGGCTGCACACCGGCGATATCGGCGAGATCGACGAAGACGGCTACCTGCGCATCGTCGACCGCAAAAAGGAACTCATCATCAACGCCGCCGGCAAGAACATGTCGCCAACCAACATCGAAAACACCATCGCCGCCAGCTGCCCGCTGGCCGGCCCCGTCGTGGTGATCGGCGATGCTCGGGCGTACAACACCGCCCTGATCACCCTGGATCCCGACTCCATCACCGAATATGCGCACGCGCACGGTCTTTCGGGTTCGCTCCGCGAACTTGTCCGCCATCCGGCGGTGCGCGCCGAAATCGAGAAGGGAATGGCGGCCGCCAATCGCCGGCTGTCGCGGGTCGAACAGATCAAGCGTTACACGGTGTTGGCCGACGTCTGGGAACCCGGCAGCCAATACCTCACACCGACGGCCAAGCTCAAACGCAAGCCGATCGCCACCGGATACGCCGCCCAGATCGACGCGATGTACACCGAGCAAGGCAAGCGATCCGCAGAACATTCAGCCGCATCCGACTGAAGCGGCGACCTTGCGGCGCGATGCTATTCGGGCCAGCCGTTGTTGAGGATCAGGTCGACGAAGTTGTCGCGGGCGAACGTCGGGTCGAAGTGTTCGAGCACATCGGCGTTCATCGTGCCGAACGTGCTGTGCGGGCGGTGCTTCATCCCGTCGTTGAAGGCCTGCAGAATGCGCGTTTTGAAATCCGGGCGCGGATGGGCGGCGATCACCGCGGCGAGCGCTTCGGGAGCAAGATCGTCGCGGCCAACGCCCACCACATCGGTCTCGACACCGGCGGTCACCAAGGCGATTTCGGGATCCAGGAATTCGGGCACCCCCGGGGTGGTGTGCAAGGCGATGCCCAGCCATACCTTGTCGGCGTCTGCCTTGCTGACGCCGCGGTGCAGCAGGAACTCCCGCGCCGCATTGGCACCGTCGACCTCGAAGCGTAGGGCGGAATCGCGGTAGCGCTCGGTCAGGCCCAGGTCGTGAAACATGGCGCCCGCGTACAGCAGTTCCAGGTCCGGTTGCAGTCCCCGGCGCCGGCCCTGCAGCGCGCCGAAGAGGAATACCCGTCGGGAATGGTGGAAAAGCAGGTCGTCCTCGGCATCCCGGATGAACTCGGTGATCTCGCGAACCAATGCGGTGTCGGGTATGGCGATGTCGGCGATAGTTTCGATGGACGACGTGGTGGTCATGATATGTCTCCTCGGTTGAGCTGTACTGTGTTGGCCGCCTTGGCATTACGCGGCGATACTTCCGCCCCCGTCGACGCGCAGGATTTGACCGGTGATGTAGCCGGCGTCCTCGTCGAGGAGAAAACAAATCGCGTGGGCGATCTCGCGCGGCCTGGCGACCCGATGCAGCGGAATGCTTTGCAGGAAGCGGGCTTCGCGTTCCGATCCGACCGGGCTGCGTTCGCGGTACATGTCGGTTTCGGTGGGTCCCGGTGCCACGGCGTTCACCGTGATGCCGGCCGAGGCGAGCTCGCCCGCCCAGATACGGGTGCACGCCTCGAGCGCCGCCTTGGCCGCAGCGTACGGGGTCCGCTCGGGCGTGCCGAGCGTGGTCAAGCTCGTCACATTGACGATGCGGCCCCATTCCGCGTCGAGCATGCCGGGCAGGGCCGCCTGCACGACCTGAACGGCGGCGCGCACATTCAGGTCGTAGGTGTCGAACAGGTGGTCCAGCTCGATCGAGCCGAGTCGGCCGAACCGGGCGAAACCCACGTTGTTGACCACGGCGTGTACGGCAGCGTGCCCGACGATCTTGTCCAGCGTCGCCGCGGTTGCGTACGGGTCGGCCAAGTCGACCTCGTCGAACTCCCCCGGAAAATCCTCGGGGGCGCTCCGGGCAAGGCCGATCGGCTCGTGGCCACCCTCGGCCAGCCGATCGGCCACCGCGCGGCCGATACCCCTCGATGCCCCGGTGATCAAAACCCGTCGCGACGGCATGGACTGCTCCTTGGAATCGTGATGGCGGTGCGCCTGGAGCCAGTCTGGGGCCGGCGGGCCGTGCTCTCCCATGACTGCTGAGCCGTATATCCCACAAAAAGCGACACAAGGGATTCGTGGCTCAAGCCGATGAGCCGTCAAAGCCCATCCGAGCCGTCGCAATCTCCGTCGGCAGCGGGTTCAGGTGCAACGGTATTGACCGTTGAGCACGCAATTCGTCGGTGGCGAATAGGTGCCGGTCAACACTCCTCGGAAACCACCCGTCGCCGAACCGCCGGGTGCGATGACGCGATTCCAGTTCGCCGGCGTGAGAACGTAATGCGTGCCGGATTGGGTGAGGGTGCTGTTCCACGTGTGCAGGACGGATTGGCCGGCCGGCATGTCGAATTCGAGCTTCCAATCGGACAGTGGCACCGTGCTCGAGTTGGTGATGGCGAAGCGGGCGATGAAACCGGTCTGCCACGTATGCTCGACCGTCAACGTCGCCATGGGTGCGGCCGCATCGGCCACCGGGGCGATGGCGAGGCCGAGGACCGCAACCACGGCAACGATCACCGCCGACACGGCTCCGTGAAGCGCTGTGCGGCAGCGCTTCACGTGATTGTCCAGTCCAGCCATGGCAGCCAAGGTAAAACCGGACAGGCGATCTCGGCCCTCGCAGCGCGGGTAGGCTACCGGACCTTTGCCCAACCGAGACCGGCATGAAATTTCGGCCGCGATCCACCGGGAGCCAAGGTTCAACTCGCAAGCAAGGTGCCGGCCTGCGCGCTAGCGTGGCATCGTGGGTCAGGCCTGGGATTACACGACGGCGGCGCCGGGCAGCGCGCCCGGAGTCACGTCCATGGTGGGCTACCGCACCTTGGATGTGCCCGAGGGCGTGCACCGCGGCATGCCGTCGTCGATGCTGACCTTCATCGTCAGTCTCGACGATGGGGTGGAAGCCGCCGACACCGCGACCGCGCTGCCGGCTGCCCGGCCTACGCCGCTGATCCTCGGCGGCCTGCACCTGCGGGCGAGTCACGTGCGGCAACGCCGCGGTCAGGCCGGCGTGCAGCTGGCGGTGCATCCGCTGGCCTCGCGCGCGCTGTTCGGTCTGCCCAGCGCCGAGCTTCCCGTCGCCGACTACGACGCGACCGCCGTATTGGGACGAGACATCGTCGACCTGCACCACCGGGTGGCCGAAGCGCACCGGTGGCCCGACGTGTTCGCGCTGGTCGCCCAGTACCTGATCGATGCGCGACGGCGTCGAGACGGCGCGACGGTGCGTCCCGAGGTCCTGCATGCCTGGCACCTGCTGCAGCGCAGCCGCGGCCTGATGCCGGTGACGGCCCTGGCCGACGCGGTCGGCGTCACCACGCGACATCTGGCCACGTTGTTCCGGCGGGAGGTCGGTCACTCGCCCAAAACGGTCGCGATGCTGATGCGGTTCCAGCACGCTACGGGGCGGATCGCCGAGTCGGCGCGCCGGCACGGTCGCGTCGACCTCGCCCGGGTCGCGGCCGACACCGGTTACAGCGACCAGGCGCACCTGAGCCGGGAATTCGTCCGGTTCGCCGGTGTGCCGCCGCAGCGGTGGCTGGCCGAAGAGTTCCGAAACATTCAAGACGGCGGGCACTCGCTCGGGTCACAGTGGGAGCATGACTGCTTCGAATCCGACCGTCTGGTTGACACTGCAAGCCCATAACGCACCCAAACTGATCGACTACTACGTCGAGACATTCGGCTTCGTCCTGACGGCCCGCTACGGCGACGGCGAGACCGTCGACCATGCGCAACTGAACTGGCCCGAGGGAAGCGGCGGCATCATGCTCGGCAGCCACAAGCCCGGCGCCGAGTGGTGTCGCGAACCCGGAACCGCCGGCGGCTACGTCGTCACCGCGGATCCGGATGCGCTCTACCGGCGCGTCCGGCAGCACAACGCCGACATCGTCCGCCCCCTTGCCGAAACCGATTACGGTGCACGCGAATTCACCGTCCGCGATCCGGAAGGCAACCTGTGGTCGTTCGGGGACTACGGCGGAGCAAACCCGCCGAACTGACCAGTTCGGCGATCACAACCGGGCGTTTGGCTATCCTTCACATTCGGGCTGCCGTGTACCCGCATACTGGCGGCGTCCGCACCACGCCACGATGAGGAAGGCAACGCCATGTCCCCACTTCGGTGCGTGGCCAGAGTTGCCACCCCCCTGATGATCGGCGCCGCGCTGGTCGGTGGCGCTGGGATCGCGGCTGCCACACCGCAAGACGACGCCTACCTGGCGCAACTGCGCGCGGCCGGCCTCACCTGGCCCCCGAAGACCGAAGAGGCACTCATTGCCGAGGCGCACGACGTCTGCTACGACCTCACGTGGGGTTGGACGCCGCAACAGATCGCCGACGACCTTCATGCCCGCTTGGACAACAAGGGCGTGACGTTGTTGGACGTCGGTAGCCTGGTCAACGCCGCCCACAACATCTATTGCCCCGGCAATGTGTGCGACGCCCCCAGCCTGTGCACGTGACAACGGCGTCGGGTTGGCTACTCGCGCAACCCTTTTCGGCTGCCTAGCACGCCGGCATTGATACCGGCTAGTCGGCGGGTGGCACTACGGGCGGACGGCATTCGTTGGTGCCCGGGTCCCACCACCAGCCGTTGTCGCAGGCGAGCGGTTGCGGCCCGACCCCCAGCGGCCGGCACACGTTGGCCGTCGGGTCCCACCATTGGCCCGGGTCGCAGGCCAACGGTTGCGGCCCGACCCCGAGCGGTCGGCACACCTTGCCGGTGGGATCCCACCACTCGCCGTCCGCGCAGTCGGCCTTGCTCACCGCCGGCGTCGCTATCGTCACGGCCGCCATCGACGCGAACGCCAACATGGCGACGACCACAAGCTGGCGAACAAATGTCTTCATGGTGGGTCTCCCCTCGTTGCTACCCGTCATCGAACCGAGTCCGGGCCTGCGGGTCAAGGCCATCGGGCAAGTTGCGGGCGACGGCCCGGCGGCGAAGCCGTCCGATGAATTCGTGGCCGCCCACCGGTCAGACCTACAAGCACAAGGTCGGCAACCGGATGGACTGGTACTCGTCATCGCAGAGCACGTTCGGCGCCGACATGGACGCACCGCCCGGCGGTGGCTTCGCGGTCAACGTGTTCCTGCGCGACGGCGACACGGTATACCGCACCTGGCACACCAACGGACGCGGCACCGAGCAGCTCAGTCACTCCTTCGGGTTGATCGACATCCTGCCGTGGGGGCGCCAGGAGGAATGGCAGGACTCCCCGCAGGGCCGGCCCTCCCGGCCCACCTATTCGGGCTGGCCCGACTCCCCCGCCATCGCCCGCGCCTACGGACCCAACGACGGCTGATGACCGCGCCCGCCGGCGCGGGACGGATGTTCGTCCGGCGTTGAGCGAAAGCGTGTTTCGACACCGCCATGGGCGGGGCGCACACTGGGGCAATGGACGAATGTGAGCTCACGATCAGCGCGCCGGGCGGAGCAGCCCCGCCCCCGCCGCCATCTCGTCGCCGGAGGCCGCCCTCGACGTCGCCGGGGCGGGCGTGATGACGCACGCCGGCGAGCCCCAGCCGCGCCGCGCGCTCAACGGGCTTTCCGACATCCGCGCGTTCTTTCACACCAACTCGGTGCCGCTGTACTTCATCTCCCCCACCCCGTTCAACCTGCTCGGCATCGACCGCTGGATACGAAACTTCTTTTACCTCACCTACTTTGACTCGTTCGAGGGCATACACTCGCGCGTATTCGTGCCCCGGCGGCGCGACCGCATCGATTTCGACTCCATGGGCGATGTCTGCAACCACCTGCTGCGCGATCCCGAGACGCTCGAGTTCATCGCGGGTCGCGGACCCGGGGGTAAGGCCTGCTTCGTGATGATGGACGAGGAGACTCAGGCCCTCGCGCGGCAGGCCGGTCTGCAGGTCATGCATCCGCCGGTGGAGCTGCGCAACCGGCTGGGTTCCAAGACCGTCATGACGCGTCTGGCCGATGAGGCGGGCATCCCGAGCGTGCCGCACGTGATGGGTCGCGCCGGCTCCTACCAGGAACTGCTGACGCTTGCGCAGGACGCCGGACTGGGCGACGACCTCGTCGTCTCGATCCCCTACGGCGCCGCCGGCAGCGGGACATTCTTCGTGCGCGGCCAGCGCGATTGGGACGAGCACGCCGGTGACCTGACCGCGCAGCAGGAATTCAAAGTCATGAAGCGCATCCGCAACGTCGAGGTGTGCCTCGAGGGCGCGGTGACGCGCCACGGCACCGTGATCGGGCCCGCGATGACAAGCCTGGTCGGTTATTCGGAGCTGACTCCGCACCGAGGCGCCTGGTGCGGCAACGACATTTGGCGCGAAGTGCTGCCACCCGGCCAGACGCACGCCGCGCGGCAAATGGTGGGAAAGCTGGGCGACATCCTGAGCCGCGAAGGGTACCGCGGCTACTTCGAAGTGGATCTGCTGCACGACCTGGACTTCGACGAGCTCTACCTCGGCGAGGTGAACCCGCGTCTGTCCGGCGCCAGCCCGATGACGAACCTGACCACCGAGGCCTACGCTGACATGCCGCTGTTCCTGTTTCACTTGCTCGAGTACATGGACGTGGACTACGAGCTCGACATCGAGGGGATCAACGCCCGCTGGGAGCGGGGCTACGGCGAGGACGAGGTGTGGGGGCAGGTGATCCTCGCGGAAACCTCGCCGGACGTCGAGCTTTTCACGGCCACGCCCCGCACCGGGGTGTGGCGCATCGACGACGACGGCCGGGTCTCCTTCTCGCGCACCGCCAACGACTGGGCCACGCTGCTCGACGGGTCCGAGGCGTTCTACATGCGGGTCGCCGCGCCGGGCGACTTGCGTTCCGAGGGCGCACAACTCGGTGTGCTGGTCACCCGCGGACACCTGCAGACCGACGATTACCGGCTCACCGAGCGCTGCCAGCGCTGGGTCAAGGGCATGAAGGCGAAGTTCGCCTCCACTCCCCTGGCGCCGGCCACGCCGATCGTCTCGCGGCTCGTCGCGCGCGCGTGAACGCCCCGGCCGGCATCTCCCTGGACAACTGGCTCTCGCCGCCCTACGCGCGGTGGTCCTTCCAGCACGTCGAAGACTTCGTGCCGACCGCGGTGATCGCGCGCGGAACCGGACCCGTCGCCGCGATACCTGCCGCCCCGTCCGAGCTGGCCGAAATCCGGGTGGCGGTGACCGACGGGACGGCCAGTACGGTCGGCGCCGTGATGGCCGGCACCGTGACCGACGGATGGGCCGTCGCCCACCGCGGCGCGATGATCGCCGAGCATTACCTCGAGGGCATGCGTCGCCAGACCCGGCACCTGCTGTTCTCGGTGAGCAAGTCCCTGGTGGCGGCGGTCGTCGGCGCGCTGCACGGCGCCGGCGCTATCGAGCTCGACGCGCCGGTCACCAAATACATTCCTGCCCTTGCTAATTGCGGCTATGCCGGGGCGACGGTGCGCCACCTGCTGGACATGAGATCGGGTGTCGCGTTCTCCGAGAACTACGACGACCCGGCCGCGCAGATACACATGCTCGACCAGGCGGTCGGGTGGGCGCCCAACCACCGGCCCGACGCGCCCGCAACGCTGCGCGACTTCCTGCTGACCTTGCGACAGAAGTCGGTGCACGGCGGACCGTTCGAATACCGCTCGTGCGAGACCGATGTGCTCGGGTGGATCTGCGAGGTGGCCGCCGACCAGCCGATGCCCGCACTGATGTCGGAACTGCTGTGGAGCCGGATCGGCGCCCAGCGTGACGCCACCATCGCGGTCGACCCGGCCGGCACCGGGTTTTTCGACGGAGGGATCAGTGCCTGCCTTACCGACATGATCCGGTTCGGGTCGCTGTTCCTGCGCGAGGGTGTCTCGTTGACAGGCCGGCGCGTACTGCCGGAGGCGTGGATCGCCGACACCCTCGCGGGCGGGCCCGACTCCCGTCGGGCATTCGCCGCCAGCCCCGACGACAACGAGATGCCCGGCGGGATGTACCGCAACCAGATGTGGCTGCCCTACCCGGGCGACAACGTGCTGCTGTGCCTCGGCATGTGCGGTCAAATGATCTATGTCAACCGCGCCGCGGAGATGGTGGCCGCCAAGGTGTCCACCCAGCCGCATTCCCACGAGCCGCACATGCTGGACACGCTGAGCGCATTCGACGCGATCGCGCACCGGCTGGCCGGGCGCACGGATTAGCCCACCCTGGATGTCGTCGCGGCGGACTCGACATCGGCGGCCTCAGGTCCGAAATCGAATCGCTGCATACGGTCCAGCAGGTTGCCCACCAGCGTGTCGACGCCGGCCCGGGCCTCGACCGGCAGGAGTTGGTCCACGGCGGCATGGGTGGCCACCCGGCGCGGCAGGAACAGCTGGCAGCAGTCCTGGTCGGGCAGCATGGCGATCTCGGCGGTGCCGATCCGCCGGGCCTCGGCGAGGATTTCCTGCTTGTCGAAGCCCAGCAGCGGCCGCAGCACCGGCAGGGTGGCGGCCTGTTCGGTGGCGGCCAGGTTGGGCAGCGTCTGGCTGGCCACCTGACCCAGGCTGTCGCCGGTCACGACGGCCTGGGCGCCGATCCGTTCGGCAAGGCCACAGGCCAGGCGGAGATACAGCCGCCGCTGGGCGACGATCTGGGCTTCCCCGGCGCCGCTGGCCGCCAATGTCCGCTGGGCCCGGCCCACCGCGGCCACGTACAGCCGGGATCGGGGCTGGAAGCGGGTGAGTTGGCGAACCAACGCATACGCCTTGTACGTCGAGGAGGCATCGGTGAACGGGGCGCCGGTGCAGTGCAGGAAATCGCAGGCCAGTCCGCGCCGCATCGCGCGGTATGCCGCCACCGGCGAATCGAACCCGCCGGAGAGCAACACCACCGCCCGGCCGCTGGACCCCACCGGCAAGCCGCCCTGTCCGGGATGCGTTCGGGTGCCGAGAAACATCTCGCGCCGGTCGACCTCGACGGTCAATTCCAGCTCCGGGTGCGACAGGTCGACCCGCCACCCCAGGTCGGCGCGGACGCGGGCGCCGATGCGGGCGGCCAATTGCTCCGAGCTCAACCCGAACCGCTTGTCGCGGCGGTGGCAGCGCACCGCGAACGTCGGCGCCCCGTCCTGGGTGCAGTGGTCTCGGAGCAACTCCACCGCAGCGGTTTCGGCAGCCCGAGCGGACCTGGGCACCCGCCAGACCGGCTGCACCAGGCTGATGCCGATCAGGTTGCGGGCCAACGCAACCAACTCGTCCTGCAGTGCCGGGGAGGTGAACAACACCAGCACGCCGCCACGGCGCCGGACCGCGGGGCGGTGCTCGGGCGGCCACGCCGACAGTGCGTCGTCGAGATTGGTCAGCAGCCACTGCTCGAACCAGCGCCGGTTGCCGCCCTTGAGCACCATCTCCCCGTACTTGAGCAGAACACAGCATTGCATGTGCACGTCTCGTTCACCTCCGGCTACCGACTACCCCGCTACCACGCCGCCCAGACCGATGCGTGGGCCACACCCGGGCCGGGCGGATCGTCTCCGCGCAGGAATATGGTGTCTACGTCATAGGTTTTCTCTTCTGAAAACGATAGATCATCGTCCTTGGCCCAAAGGAGGTGGTGAACATGCTGAGGTTCGACCCGTTCTTCCGCGACATCGACCGCCTGACGCAGCAGTTGTGGGGCGCCGTGCCCTGGGGCACCGCCGCGCAACCGGCCCTGGTACCGATGGACGCCTGGCGCGACGGCGAAAAGTTCGTGGTGGAGTTCGATCTGCCCGGCGTGCTGCCCGAGTCGCTGGACGTCAACGTCGAGCACGCGTGCTCACGGTGCGTGCGGAACGACCCGCCATCGACGAGGACCGCAATGGTGTGGTGTCCGAACGCCCGCGCGGCGTGTTCAGCCGGCAGGTCTACCTGGGCCACGGCCTCGACACCGACAACATCCACGCCGATTACGTCGACGGGGTGTTGCGGTTGACGATCCCGGTGGCCGAGGCGGCCAAGCCGCGCAAGATCGAAGTGGCCGCGGGCAAGCACCAGCGCGCCATCAACGCGTGAGCGCAAATCGTCGGGGGCTGTTCCGGCAGGGACAGCCCCCGACGCGGGTCCAGGCGTTGATCAGACGGCTTCTCGCCGCGCCTCGCCACGACATTGGCGCGGCGCCGCGGCCCGTTCCGAGTTTTGCCGGGTCTTGAGTTTGGCGTTGAGCAGCTCGAGCGCCGAGTAGTCGGCCTTCAGCTGATCGTTCTTGCTTTCCAGATCCAGGATGTGGGCGACCCCGACCAGGTTGACGCCCTGATCGACCAGCTGACTGATCCGCTTGAGGCGCGCCAGATCGTCGTCGCTGTAGCGGCGGGTCCCCCCATCGCTGCGCGCGGGGGTCAGCAGCCCTCGCCGCTCGTAATGCCGCAGCGTCTGCGGGGGGATCCCGGACAGTTCGGAAGCCACCGAGATGCCGTAGACGCCGCGCGCCGAGCGGGGTGTCGGATCACCTCTCAAGTCAGTCTCCTCCAGAAAATATCTGACTACTACTTGCAGAAGTATACCAGTAGTGGTATCAAAAACATATGTCAACAGACATAGATCTTCTGCTTTGAGCTGGAGGTGAATCATGGTGTTGATGCGTACAGATCCGTTCCGCGACCTCGACCGGTGGACCCAACAGGTGCTGGGCACCGCGGCGCGGCCGGCGGTCATGCCGATGGACGCCTGGCGGGACGGCGACCAGTTCGTCGTCGAATTCGATTTGCCTGGCGTCAATGCTGATTCGCTCGACCTCGACGTGGAGCGCAACGTGCTCACCGTCCGTGCCGAACGACCCGACCTGGACCAGAACCGCGAGATGGTATCGGCCGAGCGCCCCCGCGGTGTGTTCAGCCGGCAGCTGTTCCTCGGGGACAACCTCGACACCGACAAGATCGAGGCGAACTACCACGACGGCGTGTTGCGGCTGACCATCCCGGTGGCCGAGAAGGCCAAGCCGCGGCGGATCGAGATCAACCACAACCACAAGACGGCGATCAACGCCTGAGAGCGGGGTCGCAACCGCGGTGCAGGTCGGCCGCGGTTGCGACCCGATCATTCCAACTTGTCGGTGATGACAAGGAGGTGATGCGTCGGCAGCCGAAGTTGACACGGTGAATCCCCGTGCCGCCCACCACTTACTGCTACGTACGGACAGCGACCGACGCATGAGATTGCGCGCGCACCGCCACTTTCGTGGCCGCCATTGGTGGACCGCACGGGAGATCACCGGCGGGACCGGGGCGCGCGTGTGATCCCGGCGCGCGCCCCTCACCCGCGGTCAGGCTGTCGACCCCGGCGTAAGGCACGGTGGCTGTCCATGACGAATCCCTATCTGGTGCTTGGTGTTTCGCCGACAGCGACGCAAGCCGAAATCACCCGCGCCTACCGGCGCCACCTTCGCGCCCACCACCCCGACACGTCCCCGCCGGATTCGGCGACCGAGGGCAGCGAACGGCTGAGCGAAATCCTCGCGGCCTATGCGCTACTGCGCGATCCGGCCCGGCGGGCCGACTACGACCGGGAGCATCGGGTGCACCAGCGCATCCGCCCCGCCGTCACGCGCGTCACGCGCATCGAGCCGGCCGACGAGCAACCGCCGCTGCGGGCGGGCCCGGTGCGCTGGCATCGCCGGTACTGATCCGCCGTGGCAGAGGGTGCAGCCGTGTCCGGCCCGGGTTGAGCGCGGCGGGGTCACCGAAGGACCGGGTTGGCGCCGAAGCCCGCGCCTTGCAGGCGACGGTCGGTGCGGTCGGCGGCGTCGGCGGTCGATCGGGCGGCCGACGCGTTGACCGCGGCAACGACGCGCCGGCGGTTCGGCACCGCGGCGGCACCGTGCTCCACCACCCGCAGACACATCGCCCTGACCGCCCGGATGTAGCGCTCGACCGAATCGCGGGCGACCGGATTCTGTGGGAACGCCACCGTCAAGGTGGTCTCGGTGTCGAATCGGTTGACCCACATAAGCACCTGATCGGACGACCGGCCGTCGCCGTAAATCCCGGCGTTCAGGCCGTCCCATTGCCCGCTGAACGGGATCCCCCGCGCGTCGGCGAACGAGAGCATGTGGACGTCGCCCGTCGGTTTGCTGATTCGCCCGCCGAAAGACGACAGCTCCAAAACGCGGTCGAAGGGGACGTCGGCCAGACCGATAGCGGAATCAAAGGACGCCTGCGCGGCGATCACCGCGTCACCGAACGAGGCCCCGGCGACCGGGACGGTGACCGGGATGAAGCTGGCGAACCAGCCCGGAGTCACGAATTCGGCCGGCGTGCTGCGGTGGTCATACGGCGTGATCGCGCAATACGTCTCCGCCCCGGTCAGCTCGTACTCGGCGAAGGCCGCGCAGGCGAACACGCCACCGCTGAAGCGAGCCCCCGCCTTCGTGCAGGTGGCGTCGAACCGCTCGGTCTGACTCTCGTCCATGAGCGGTGCGACCACCACACCGCTTCCGCACGGCACCGACGGATCGCCAAGTGGCAGCGGGAAACTCGGGAGGGTTCCGCCGTTGTCCTCGGCGAATCGAATCCATGCGCGCACCTGGAGGGACTGCAGGGTCAGCGCCTCGGTGTGCTGGTGCTGCCGGCGGCAGTAGTCGTGGTAGCTGGCCGGCTCGGGCAGCGGCAGCGGGCGCCCGCCGCTCACCAAGGCGGCATACGTCAGATGGATTTCGAGGAAGATCACGCCGACCGACATCCCGTCGATGACCAGATGGTCCGCACTCATATAGAAGGTGAAGTGATCCGGGTGCTGGACGAGACCGAAGGTGAAGCAGTCCCACCGCAGCGGATTCGGGGTGGCCAGGATGTGGGCGCGCAGCTCGGTCGGCGTCATCTCGCCGCGCTGCAGCGCAGCGAACTCGATGTCGGCGGGATCGGCGAAGGTGTGCCGGACGATGCGGCCGTCGGTCCGATGCTCGAACCAACTGTGGTAGGTGTCGTGCCGGCGCAGATGGGCGTTGATCGCTTCGGTCATGGCCGCCACGTCGCACACGCCGGAGATATCCCAGACCCCGATGTTCAGCCGCGCCATGTCCAGGCCCCGGGCGGCGTGTTCGCTGAACCGGCGAAGATGATGCAACTGCTGGTAACTGGCCGGCACGTCGCTAATCGGTGCCTGCCGGGCTTTTTCCCGCGCCGCCGGAGTCGCGTGCCAGGAAATGACCGAACCGGTTCCCGGATCCCAGTTATGCACCGTCCCGAATGTGACCACAAAACCTCCTCGGAGCTGCGGCGGAATTACCGGAAGGCTGCAGCGATAGGGGCGCCAAATCCAGGCGGATAAGTCGCCGGTTGACGGCTATTTTACGGATGTCTACTAAAGGCCATGCGACGGATGTCGGCAGCCTTATTCCACGAATGTCTACTAATGGCGGCGCATAGTCGGCCAGTTATACGCGCACGTCAGAGGGGCTTTCGCGGCTCGCGCTAGCGTACATTGGCTAGCTGGGCAAGGCCAGAGCCGGGATGAAACTGTTAGTTACATCACACCGCCAAGCGACGTGCGAGAGCCGCACTCTCCTACCGGATAAATATCCTTACCGCCGCGCTGGAAAGGACCAAATTCGTCTTATTGTGCATTTGTCTAATTAGGAAATAGCAGGTACCGGGCAATTCACGGAAGCATGGCCACGAAAAATGTTGCCGTCAAATCTGCGAGCGACCTCCCCCGCCGACGGTATTCGGGGTCCCGCGGCGCCACCCCCGCCCGCCGGCCGAGGAACGGCGCCGTGCCGGTAGCGTGACGGCCGTGAACTCCGTCCGGACGTTTTCTGCCGCCGCGTTCGCGGCCTGTTTCACGGCCGCCGCTGCGATGCTCGCCGGTGCGGGCACTGCCGGCGCCGCCGACTCCTGCCCGACCGCCGCGCCGCCCAGCGGTGGCACGCCGGACTGGACGCTGACCGGGACCACCGGCAGCGTCGCGGTCACCGGACCCACCGATACCGCCGCTCCGGTGGTGAACGTAACGGCACCGTTCAGCGTGACCCAGACTCAGGTGCACACGCTGCGCGCCGGCGACGGGCCCGCCGTTCCGGGCACCGCGCGGGTGTCCGTCTGCTACATGGGCGTCAACGGGCGTGACGGCACGGTGTTCGACAGCAGCTACCAGCGGGGCGCCCCCCGGTCGACTTCCCCCTCGGCGGCGTCGTGCCAGGCTTCCAGAAGGCCATCGCCGGGCAAAAGGTCGGGTCCACCGTCGCGGTCGCCATGACTTCCGCCGACGGCTATCCCGACGGCCAGCCCAGCGCGGGGATCCGCCCCGGCGACACGCTGGTCTTCGCGATCAAGATCCTCGGCGCCACGACCTAGCTGTGCACCGATTCGCCTGTGCCGCAACGCAGGTGAGGTGGTCGGGCTCAGACTTGGTTGAACCCGCCGTCGGCGGTGACCGTGGACCCGGTGCAAAAGCTGGACAGGTCGCTGGCCAAAAACACTGCGGCATGGGCGATCTCGACGGGATCGGCGAAACGGCCCAGCGGGATGGTCGCGATCCGGCCGGCGCGGAACTCCTCGACGGACGCGTAGGGGTCGGTCTGCGCGGCCAGCCGGTCGCTCCCCGGAGTGGCGGTGGACCCGGCCACGAGGACATTGACCCGGATGTTGCGGTGGGCGAGTTCGTTGGCCCAGGCCCGGGCCAGCGATCGCACCGCGGCCTTGGTGGCCGCGTAGATGCTCAGCCCGGCTCGGCCGCGGTCGGCGGTGGTGGAGCCGGTCAGGATGATCGAGGCGCCGTCGTTGAGCAGCGGCAGCGCCTTCTGCACGGTGTACACGACGCCCTTCACGTTGGTGCCCAGCAGGGTGTCGAGGTCGTCGTCGGTGATCTCGCCCAGCCGCGCCACCCTCGTCGTCCCGGCGTTGGCCATCACGATGTCCAGACCCGCGCCGGCCGCCGCCACCTCGCCGTAAAGCCGGTCCAGGTCGCGCGGTGCCCCGACGTCGCCGCGCACGGTGGTGGCCCTCGCCCCCAATTGCCTTGCCGCGTCTTCGAGTTCGCGTTGCCGGCGGCCCGTGATGAACACCCGCTCGACGCCCTCCGCCAGGAACCGCTCGGCGGTGGCCAACCCGATACCGGAGTTGGCGCCGGTGATGACAGCGGTCTTGCGGTCGAGCAGTCCCATCCACACTCCTGACGTTGCCGCGGCGGCCCACCTGCCGGTGTCGCCGACTCCCGATCATGCCGCGCGGCCAGGGCGGCGCCGCCACGGCTCCCCCGCGGCCGGCCGGTCTCGTATTGTCTGCAGCGTGATTGCCGCTTGGATCGTGTCGCCGTGGTCAGTGCCCAGCGAGCCCGGGTCAGCCGGCGGGGCCGCCCGCTAGGCCGGGCACCGGCGTGGCAGCCCTGGTATTCGCGCTGGCCGGACTGGCGTTTCTGGATTCGCTCAACGTCCTCAACGTGGGAGTGGTCTCGGCGGTCATCTTCGACAGCCGGCTCAGCCGGCGATCACCCGTGCCGGGCGCCCTGAGCTTCGTGGCCGGCGTGTTCGCGGTGACCACCACCTTCGGCCTGTGCACGGTGCTGGGCATCAGCTTCATCACCACGGCGCTGGATTTCCACGTCACACCGGCCATCCGGTTCCGCGGCGAGCTGGTGCTGGGCATCGCGCTGATCTGCCTGGCGTACTTCCCGCTGACCGCGCAGTCGTCGGCTCCCGGCTGGGCGATGGCGGCGATGCGCAAACGGCCCTGGCTGCTCGGCTTCCTCGGGCTGGCGGTGGGCAGCGGGCAGGCGCCGACGGCGGTGCCCTACCTGACCGGCTTGGCGATGCTGGCCGCGCTGGATCCGCGGCCGCCGCTGTGGCCGCTGGTCATCATCGCCTACTGCGCCATCGCCGTGTCGCCGCCGCTGGCCATCCTCGCGCTGTCGCTGCGACGCACACCGCGGGCCATGTGCATTCAGCGCGGGCTGGTCCGTGCGCTGACCCGCTACGGCCCGATGTCGGTGCGGTTGTTGTTCTTGGTCTTCGGGGTCGGGCTCATCGCCGATGCGCTGGTCAACCACAGCGCGCTGTGGTAACGCCTCTCATGTCCCGCACAGCCCGCTGGATTACCTTGTCGGCTGTGACCGATCGTCAAGAGCGCGCAATGTCTTTCGGCTCGATCGCCGAGGACTACGACGGCCTGCGCCCGCAAGCCCCGCCGGAGGCGGTCGACTGGCTCATGCCGCCCGACTGCGGGGTGGCCGTCGACGTGGGCGCCGGCACGGGCCTGTTCACCCGGGCACTCGCCGGCCGGGCCGCGCACGTCATCGCCGTCGAACCCGACGCGCGGATGCGGGCCGTGCTGGCCCACCGGTCGCCCGCTGTCCGTGTGCTCGAGGGGCGCGGCGAGGCGATACCGCTGCCCGACCGTTGCGCCGACGCGGTGTTCGTCTCGTCGGCCTGGCACTGGATGGACCCGCAGCGGGCCGTCCCGGAGATCGGCCGGGTGCTGCGCGACGGCGGGCGCTTCGGGCTGATCTGGACCAGCCGGGACCGCGACGTCGACTGGGTGCGCGACCTCGACCTGCTGCCCGGCGATGACACCAGCGAGGCGGACGCGCCCGATCGCTTCCGGCGGCGACACGAGAACGTGGTGCTCCCTGATCCGCAGATCTTTCACCACGTCGCCCGCGAGACGTTCACGTTCGTGCGGACCATGACGCTCGACGACGCGGTGGCGATGCTGGCCACCTACAGCAGGATCATCACCGCGTCCCCGGCCGACCGCGCCCGCCGGCTGGCCAAGGCCCGGGCGGTGTTGACCGAGCGCTTCCCCGGGGCCCACGCGATCGACATCCCGATGCAGTCCCGGTGCTGGCGCGCCGACCGGATCGCCCGCGCCGGCTGACCGCCCCGGGCGCCCCGAGTCAGGACTGCGGTCCCTGCGAGGGCGGCCAGTGCGTCCCCGGCGACGCGTCGCCCGGGCTTTCGTAGTCGCCGCGCGACAACGGCACCCAACGCTCGCTGGGTGCGGGCTGCTTCGAGGACGGGAAGTCGCGCAGGCTCCCGGTCGGCTTGGCGTCCCACTTGGCGAACGTCAACGGCGTCTGCAGCCACGCGTGCAGCAGGTTGTAGGCGGCCTCCAGCGAATCGATGTGGGTGCGCTCCCAGCCGTGGCTGCCGTCGAGCCCGAAGCCGACCAGCGCGGCGCGGGTGTTCGCGCCCGCCTCGATCGCCGCGGCGGCGTCGGACCGGTAATAGCGAAAGATGTCGCGCGCGAACGGGATTCCGCGGTCCTGGGCCAGCCGGCACAACTTGCGGGTCAGGTGGTAGTCGAACGGGCCGTGCATATCGGCCATCGGGATCGTCACCCCGTCCTCCAGCGAGTGCTGGCCGGGCGCGCACACCGCGTTGTCCACGGAGATGAGTTCGGCGACGTCCGGCGGCAGGCCATGACTGGCGCCGTGACCGACCTCCTCGGTGATGGTGACCATGATCGTGGTGCGGTGCGGCAACACCACCTTGTTCTCGGCGAAGTTCTTGGCCAGGGCGAGCGCGATCGCCACGCCCGCCTTGCCGTCCAGATGCCGGGAGACCACGAAGCCGTCGGCGGTCAGCTCGGGGCTGGTGATCAGGGCGACGAAATCACCGATCTGCAGACCGAGGCGGACCAGGTCGTCCCGGCACGACACCTTGCGGTCGATGCGAACCTCGACGTGCTCCCAGCCCGTGGGTTGGGTGTCGATCTCGTCGCCGAACGCGTGGCCGCTGGACTTGAGCGGCAGGATCGTGCCGGTGATGAACTCCTCGGGATCGTCGATGAAGATGCGCACCCGTGCACCCGCGGCGAATCGGGCCGAGAAGGTGCCGACCGGAACGAGTTCCAGCCGGCCGTTGTCCTTGAGCCCGCGGACCATGCAGCCGATGGTGTCGGAGTGCACCACCAGCGCGCGGTCGGTGGTCGCCGACTCCCCCGGCAGCTCGGCGGTCAGCGCCCCGCGCCGGGTCAGCGTGAACGGCACGCCGAAGTCGTCGAGGATGTCGCCGATCACCTGCATCACCGCGTCCGTGCGCCCCGACGGGCTCGGGGTCTGCAGCAGCGCCAGCAGCGTGTCCACCATCCACGTGCGGTCGGCCTCGGCCATGGCCGCGGTCTGGCCCACCTCGTCTCCTTTCCGGTCTGGGAATCGCGTTCAACCTACCGTGTGGCCGACGCGAGCGGCCCCGGCCCGGGCTTCCGCGCTGCTAGGACGCCGCGTCCCGTTCGGAGATCAGATCGGCGAGGGCGAGGATCCGTTGCGCGTCGCGCACGTGCAAACTCTCGATCATCCGGCCGTCGACGGTGATGACGCTGGTTCCCGCGGCCTGCGCCTGCTGGTAGGCCGACACCACCTTGCGGGCGTCGGCCAGCTCCTGCGGTGACGGGCCGAACACCTCGTTGGCCGGGGCGATCTGGGACGGGTGGATCAGCGTCTTGCCGTCGAATCCCATCTCCCGGCCCTGGGCCGCCTCGGCCCGGAAACCCGCGTCGTCGGTGATGTCGTTGAACACGCCGTCCAAGACGACCTTTCCGGCCGCCCGCGCCCCCAACAATGCCAGGCCCAGCGCCGGCAAGACGGGGCCGCGCCCCGCGACGTGCCGGCCGTGCAACTCGTTGACCAGGTCATTGGTGCCGACCACCAGCCCGGCCAGGCGGTCGCTGGCCGACGCGACCTCCTCGGCCCGCAGGAAGGCCCGCGGTGTTTCCATCATCACCCACAGCTGCAGCGACGCCGCGGCGCCCAACGTGTCCAGCGCCCGGTCCAGGGCTTGAACCTGTTGTGCCGTCTCGACTTTCGGCACCAGCACGCCGTCGGCGGCGGACCCGGCCACCGCCGCCAGATCGTCGTCGTGCCACTCGGTGTCCAGGCCGTTGATGCGCACCACGATCTCGCGGGGCCGGTAGTCCGGCGACGAGATCGCCTCGCACACCGCGGCTCTGGATTCGGCTTTCGCGTCGGGCCCGACGGCGTCCTCGAGGTCGAATATCAGCACGTCGGCCGGCAGCGATTTGCCTTTCTCCAGCGCCCGCGGCTTGTTGCCGGGCAGGTACAGGGCCGATCGGCGCGGGCGCAGGGTCGGTGCCATCGGGCGATTCACTTCCTGTCGTCGGGCTCAGCGGGGGATCACCGGCGTGCGCGATGCGCGCGGCATAGCCAGAAAGTACCCTTCGATACCGGCGGTGTAGTCGCGGGTGGCGACCGGGCCGGGGGCCAATCGGTCCCGCGGCGGCCGGATCGCGGAAGGGGAGAACAGATGTCATCGACCGGTTCGTCACGTACCGAGGGCGACAGCTGGGATCTGGCCTCCAGCGTGGGGGCGACCGCGACCATGGTCGCGGCCTCCCGGGCGTTGGCCTCTCGCGGTCCGGACCCGCTGCTCGACGACCGGTTCGCCGAACCGTTGGTGCGCGCGGTCGGGCATCCCTTTTTCGTCCGGATGCTGGACGGCCAGATCCCGCTCGACACCGACGACATGCCGATGACGCTGCAGCAGCGGCGCGAGCAAATCACGGTGCGGACGCGGTTTTTCGACGATTTCTTCCGCTCAGCGACCGCCGCCGGCATTCGCCAGGCCGTCATCCTGGCCGCCGGGCTCGACGCGCGGGCCTACCGGTTGTCCTGGCCGGCGGGCACCGTGGTGTTCGAGGTCGACCAGCCCGAGGTCATCTCCTTCAAGACCGACACCCTGGCCCGGCTGGGCGCGCAACCGACCGCCGAGCGCCGCACCGTCGCCGTCGATTTGCGCGATGACTGGTCAACAGCGTTGCGCGACAACGGCTTTGACAGCAGCGCCCGTACCGCCTGGATCGCCGAGGGGCTGCTGCCCTACCTGCCGCCGCACGCCCAGGACCGGCTGCTGGACAACATCACCGCGCTCAGCGCGCCGGGCAGCAGGCTGGCCACCGAGAACATCACCGACATGCGGGTGTTCACCGACGAACGCGCCCGGGCGATGCGCAGCACCTGGCGCCAGCACGGACTGGACATCGACGTCGCCGAACTGGTCTGGCTCGGCGAGCGCCGCCCGGCCGGCGACCACCTGGAGGCCACCGGCTGGAGCGTCACCCGCCTGCCCACCGAGCGGGTGTACGCCGACTACGGCTTCGAGTTGCCCGACAACGACATCCTCAGGGAATTCCGCCAGGCCATCAGTTATCTCAGCGCCGAATTGGGCTGAACCGCAGCACTTCTCAGCCGCCCACTCCGGGGTAGGGTCTGGGATCGCGCCACTCGCGCTCGAACGGCAGCCGCCACGCGTTGGGCGCGATCAACTGGTGAATTGCGTTGGGGCCCCATGTCCCCGGCTGGTACAGCTTGGCCGGTGGCGGGTCGTTGAGCAGCTCTTCGGAACGCTCCCACAGTGATTCGATGCCTTCGGCGGTGGTGAACAGGGTGTGGTCGCCGCGCATCGCGTCCAGGATCAGCCGTTCGTAGGCCTCCAGCACGTCCACCGCGGTTTCGATCTCCTGGGTGGAGAATTGCATGGACAGCTTGTCCAGTTTCATGCCGGGGCCGGGCCGCTTGCCGTAGAACGACAGCGACACCCGCGAATTGTCCGCAAGATCGAACGTCAGGTGGTCGGGCCCCTGCGTGCCCACCCCCGACCCAGGAGGGAACATGGTCCGCGGTGCCTCCTTGAACGCGATCGAGATGATGCGGATGCCCTCGGCCATCCTCTTACCGGTGCGAAGGTAGACGGGCACCCCGGCCCACCGCCAGTTGTCGATGCCGACCTTGAGGGCGATGAATGTCTCGGTGTCGGAATCCTTTGCCACTCCGTCTTCCTCGCGATAGCCGATGTACTGACCGCGAACCACGTTCGAGGGCTTGACCGGAAGCATCGACCGGAACACCTTGTTCTTTTCTTCGCTGATGGCGAACGGTTCGAGCGCCGTCGGCGGCTCCATCACCACGAAGGCCATCACCTGAAACAGGTGGGTGACCACCATGTCCTTGTAGGCGCCGGTCTCCTCGTAGAAACTCGCCCGCTGATCCAGGCCGAGGGCCTCGGGGATGTCGATTTGGATGTGGTCGATGAAGTTGCGGTTCCAGATCGGCTCGAACAACCCGTTGGCGAAGCGGAACGCCAGAATGTTCTGGGCGGCCTCCTTACCCAGGAAGTGGTCGATGCGGAAAATCTGGGATTCCTCGAAGGTTTGGTGCACGAAGTTGTTGAGCGCCACCGCGCTGGCCAGATCGGTGCCGAACGGTTTCTCCATCACCACCCGCGACCGCTCGACCAGTTTGGCGTCGCGCAGCATGGTGATCACCGCGCGCGCCGCCTTCGGCGGCACCGACAGGTAATGCAGCCGCCGCACGTTCGGCCCCAGCTTGGCCTCGGACT
The DNA here is from genome assembly GCF_025821985.1 of Mycobacterium timonense. Taxonomy (NCBI): domain Bacteria; kingdom Bacillati; phylum Actinomycetota; class Actinomycetes; order Mycobacteriales; family Mycobacteriaceae; genus Mycobacterium; species Mycobacterium timonense. The sequence goes on from NZ_JACKSY010000048.1 coordinate 39,819, forward strand.
CGGCCACCGCGGCGGCCAGCGCGTCGGACCCGGCGCTCTGCGGGATGTAGGTGATGATGTCGGCGAAGTTGCGCCACTGGTCGGGCGTCAGCTTGTGCGTGCCGAACGAGTCGATCGCGTTCTTGGCCAGCTCGCGGAATTCGTCGTTGCTCAGGTCCTCCAGCGACGTGGCGACGATCTGGATGTCGGGTGCCAGCTCGGACTGGTCCAGATACGCCAAACCGGGGATCAGCTTGCGTTTCGCCAAATCCCCGGTGGCGCCGAACAGGACGATCACATGAGGGTCGAGCGGGTCGGTGTGGTGACGACGCGGCCGGGCCTCGGGAGCCGGGTAGGAGATGGTCTGCGGTTTCTGGGTAGCCACCCCTGCGATACTTCCATCGCCGCGCTGCCGTGTCGCGTCTGCTCGGGTTAGCGGTCCTACGATCGGGTACTGGATACCGGCGGGCTGCCCGCGCCTGGGCCCCCACACCAAGCCCGCGCCACCCCCAATGGAATGCGCCGATGGAAAGCGATATGAGCGAACCCGACAAAGACCCGCTGAGCCGTGCTCAGGAGCTGGAGAACATCGTCGACCAACTCGAGGAGAAGGTCGCCGACGACCGCGAAGCCGAGGGTGTTCCCGGAAAGCCCAGCGACCGGGAGGATGCCGCCGTCCGCGGCTCGGACGACGAGCCGCCTGACTAGCGCGGCCGCCGGACCGCGTCGTGCCTCATCGGTCGGGCAAGTCCACGGCGTGCGCGCGGAAGGCGGCCAGCACGTCGGCGGCCGGCCACTCGTCGGCCCGGTACCGGACGGGACTGATCCCCGCGACGGGCAGCAAGCCCACCGCATCGACGACCGTCGGGAACGGCACGGTGAACGTGTCGGCAGCGTTCGACGGGTCACCGGCCGCGAACGTCACGTAATCGGTGTGCGGCAGCTCCCAGGCCGGCCCCTGCGCCCACACCGTGGTGGTGCGCCGGCCCCACGGCGTGTCGATCAGCCGCGCCTCGGCCACCTGCTGCGGGAACCGTTCGCGCTCATAGTGTTCCCGCAGATATTCGGTCTGGTGCCGGTATTCCGTTGCGGCCAAAAGGCTTCGGGCGCTCAGCGCGAGCCCGCGCCCCGGGTGGGGGCCGGCTTGGTCGAACGGCACGATGATGGCGCCCGCGATCGTGTACCCCTGCGGGGAGACGGGCTGTTCGGCGGCCAGGTACAGCTGCTCGGCGACCTCGAAGAGCTCGGCCACGCCGTCGGGCGCGTCGGTGCCCAGCACCAACGACCCGTCGCCGGGAAAGAACACCAGCGGCCGGGGGCCGCCCGGGACCGCCAGCGAGCCCAGCCAACCCGTCGCCAACACCATCGAGTCGATGTAGCTGTCGCCGTCGGTGTCCCTCAGCAGGTACTCCTCCCCCGGGGTCAGAATCTGCTGACGCGCGGTCAGGTTCTCCCGGGCCACCGTGAAGGCCTGATCGCCGGTGATGCCCCAGGCACCGGTTTCGGCCGGTGTCACCATCGCCCGTACCGCGGGCAGGTCGACGACCACCATCTCGTTGATGAGCGGGAACACCGGACGCACCCAGGGCTGCGCGCCGTCGTTGACCAGCCGGTTGGCGTAGCTTTGCGGGCGTAGCACCGGCCTGAGCAGCGGTTGGGCTTCGGCCCACGTCACCGGCGGCGTCGCCGGTTGGTCGGTTGCCATGTCCACGTGCTTCCTGCTCTCGATCAGCGAACACGCACGTTACACCCTGGGGGCGCCGGCACAAGTCACCATCGGCGCGCGCTCATCCGCCGGCCGCGGGCGGCCCGCACCAGGTGGTGAGGGCATCGTGCAGCCCCGGGTCGTTCGGGTCGCCGGCCCACGCGACGTGGCCGTCCGGCCGGATCAACACCGCCGGCGGTGCGCTCACCCGCCCGAGCACCGGAAGTTCCCAATCCGCAACACATTTCGCGTCGACGACGCGCACGCGATCGGCCCAGCCGGCGACGCTGCGGCGCCCGGCGCCGGCGAAATTGAGCAGCACCGGCCGGGCGTTTCGCAGCAGGGCGAACACCCGCGATGCGCCGTCGGCGGTGACCAGGTCGAGATCGGGCATGCGCCGGCCCAGCAGCGGATGCCCCGGGCCCAGGTCGTAGCGAACGTCCAGGCCGGACATCATCGCGGCGAACCGTTTCCGCGGCTCGTCCATGCCCAGCAGCTCGGTGACGAGGTCGCGCAGCGCCCGGGTGCGCTCGTCGGGACGCAGCAGCGCCATCTGCGCTATCGCGTTGCGCAGCACGCGCTCGCCGACCGGATGCCGTTCGGCGTGGTAGGTGTCCAGCAGGGCGGGTGGCGACGCGCCGCCGACCACCAGGGCCAGCTTCCAGCCCAGATTCACCGCATCCTGCACGCCGGTGTTCAGTCCCTGCCCGCCCACCGGGTGATGGATGTGTGCGGCGTCCCCGGCCAGCAGCACCCGCCGGTCACGGTAGCGCGCCGCCTGGCGTGCCGCATCGGTGAACCGGGAAATCCAACGGGGACTGTGGATTCCGTAATCCGTGCGGTAGACCGCGATCAGCGCCTGTCTCAGGTCGTCCAGGTTCGGCTCGGCCGCGCTGCGCAGCTGCCGCTCGGTGACCAGCACCCGCACACCCCCGGCCGGCTCCGTCTCGGACAGGGCATGCACGCCGAGCGAATCGTGGTGAATCCCCCACTGCGGTGATTGCCCTGTCCGCCAATCCATTTCGGCCTCGGCGAGCAGATAGCTCGTCGTCGCCTCCCAGCCCGGGAAGTCGATACCGGCCGCTTTGCGGATCACGCTGCGGCCCCCGTCGCAGCCGACCAGATACTGCCCGCGCAGGGTTCGGCCGTCGGACGCGACGACGTCCACGCCGGTGTCGTCCTGGGTGCAGGTCGCTATCCGGTGGCCGCGGTAAATTGGCACACCGAGTTCGCCGACCCAGTCGGCCAGGATGCGCTCGATGTGGTTCTGCCACAGCGCCAGTCCGTAGGGGTGCCGGGTGGGAAAGTCGCTGATGTCCAGCCGGATTTGGGCGAAGCCGGCGACCTGCGCCACCTGCCCCTCGGCCAGGAAACGATCCACGATCCCGCGCTGGTCGAGGATTTCGAGCGTGCGGGCATGCAGACCGCCGGCGCGCGAGCCGATCAGCTGCTGGTCGGCCCGCCGCTCGACCAGCGCGACGTCGACTCCGGCCAACCCCAACTCGCCGGCCAGCATCAGCCCCGTCGGGCCGGCTCCGGCGACGAGCACCGCATGGCCGCGGACCGACCGCTCCGAGAAACGCACACCCCGCATTTCGCCCCCATTCCGAATTGTGGTTCGAGACAGCGATTTTGCGTCACCACCCCGGTCTTGCGGCAAGCCCCGGGGTGCGCTATAGGTTGAGAGTGGGAGGCAAAGCCACGCGGTAGCGCTGCCGCGCCGCGTCGATCGCCCGGTGGATGCGTTGCTCACTGACCGGGCGCGGCGTGCCGAGCTGCTGGGCCCACAGGCTCACCCTCAGTTCCTCGATCTGCCACGCGATGTCGCGGACGTCGGCGGCCGTCTTCGCGGCCTCGGGTAGCTCATCCACCAACTCGTCGTAGGCGTGCTGCGCGGCGTGCACCCGCCGCATCCGGTCGCGGTCGGCATGGCCGGCCCGGGCCAGCCCGTCCAGGCGGCGACGGATCGCCGACAGGTAGCGGGTGAGATCGCCCAGCCGCGCGCCGCCGGTGGCGGTGACGAAGCCGGCCGGCAACAGCCGGTCCAGCTGGGCGCGGATGTCGGCGACCGCGTCGGCCTGGGCAGGCGGCGGCGTCGCGGGCAACGCCAGTTGCACCTGCTGGGCGGCGGCCAGCACCTGCTCGACACGGCCCACCAGCTCGATGGTGTTGGGCCCCAGCGTCTTTGCCACCCGCTGTCGCAGCGCGGTGAACTCGTCGCGGGTCCACACCGGCTGCGGCACCAGCGCGTCGGTCGCGGCGTCGGCGCAGTCTTCCAGCAGCGCCGGCAACGAGCCGTCCGGGTTGCCGCCCAGCGCCAGGCGGGTGCGTGGATCAAGTTGACGCGCAATAGCTTTGGCCGGTGACGGAATACTCAGGCGTACCAGCCGGCGGAGACCGGCGCCCATCATGCGGACCTGTTCGGCCGATGTCGCGAACACCCTCAGGTCGACCGCACCGCCGGTGTCCACGAACGCCGGGTAGCCCCGCACCGTGCGGCCGTCGAGGCTGCGCTGCACGACGCGGGGCAGTTCGTCGAGGTCGTCGGGCCAGCCGCGCAACCCGGTGCGCTGCAGCCGGGCCCCGACCGTGTCGGCGACGGCCTGCCGCGCCGGCGTGGTGAGCCGTTCCTGCAGTGCCCGCAGATCCTTGCCGCGGGCGAGTTCGGTCCCGTCGGTGGACTCCACCGCGAACGTCATCCGCAGATGCGCCGGCAGCTTGTCCAGATCGAACGCGTCGATGGGCACCGAAACCCCGCTGCGCCGGCGCAATTCGCGCTGCAGCGCAGGCAGCAGCGGCTCGGCGGCCGGATCGATGGCGCCCAACACCGCGCGCGCGGTGTCGGGCGCGGGAACGAAGTTGCGGCGGAGGTCTTTCGGCAGCGACCGGATGAGCGCGGTCACCAGCTCCTCGCGCAACGCCGGCACCTGCCAGGCGAACTCGTCACCGCCCAGCCGCGCCAGCACGTCGATCGGCACGTGCACGGTGACCCCGTCGTCGGCGGCGCCCGGCTGGAACCGGTAGGTCAGCGGCAACGTCACGTCGCCGGCCCGCCAGCTGTCGGGACGGTCGGCGTCGCCGGTCTCCTCGGTGCGCAGCAGGTCGGCGCGGGTGAAGGTGAGCAGATCCGGGGTCTGGTGTCGCTGCTTTTTCCACCACGCGTCGAAGTGCCGCGCGGACACCACGTCGGTGGGGATGCGGGCGTCGTAGAGCGCGTAGACGTCGTCGTCGCCGACCACCAGGTCGCGGCGGCGGGCGCGCTCCTCCAGCTCCTCGAGTTCGCCGCGCAGCCGGGCGTTGTCCGCGAAGAAGCGGTGCCGGGTGTGCCAGTCCCCCTCCACGAGCGCGTGCCGGATGAACAACTCGCGGGCCAGCACCGGATCGATGCGGGCATACCCGACCCGCCGGCGCGACACCAGCGGCAGCCCATACAGCGTCACCCGCTCGTAGGCCATCACCTCGCCGCGGTCGGGGTCCCAATGCGGTTCGCTGTGGCTGCGCTGCACCAGGTCGCCGGCCACCCGCTCGACGGCCTCGGGCTGGATGCGCGCGGCGGTGCGGCCGTAGAGGCGGGTGGTCTCGACCAGCTCCGCCACCACCACCCAGCGCGGCGGCCGTTTGCTGAGCACCGACCCGGGGGCCAGCACGAAACGGGAGTTGCGCGCGCCGGCAAACTCGCGGGAGTCCTCGCGGCGCATACCCACGTGCGACAGCAGCCCGGCGAGCAGCGCCGCGTGCACCCGGGCCGGGTCGGCCGGCTCGCCGGACTCTTCGGTGATGCCCAGCTCCCGGGCGATGCCGCGCAACTGCCCGACCAGATCCTGCCACTCCCGAATCCGCAGATAGTGCAGGAATTCGGCGCGACACAGCCGCCGAAACTGGTTGCCGGACAACTCCTTTCGCTGCTCACGCAGATAGCGCCACAGGTTGAGATACGACATGAAGTCGGAGTGCTCGTCGGCGAACCGGGCATGCTTTTGGCGGGCCGCCTCCTCCCGGTCGCTCGGTCGTTCCCGCGGATCCGGGATGCTCAGCGCCGCGGCCAGCACCAGCATCTCGCGCACGCAACCCTCGGTCTGGGCCGCCAGGATCATCCGGCCCAACCTGGGGTCGACCGGCAGCCGGGCGAGCCGACGGCCCCGCTCGGTGATCGCGCCCTGCCGGTCGAACGCGCCGAGCTCGGTCAACAGCTGCACACCGTCGCGGACGCTGCGCCGGTCCGGCGGGTCGAGGAACGGAAAGTTCTCGATATCGCCCAGCCGCAGCGCCGCCATCTGCAACAGCACCGCGGCGAGGTTGGTGCGCAGGATCTCGGGTTCGGTGTAGCGCGGGCGGGCCGCGAAATCGGCCTCGGAGTACAGCCGGATGCACACGCCGGGCGCGACGCGGCCGCAGCGGCCGGCCCGCTGCGCGGCCGACGCCCGCGAGATCGGCTCGATCGGCAACCGCTGCACCTTCAACCGGCGGCTGTAGCGCGAGATGCGGGCGTTTCCCGGGTCGACGACGTAGCGGATGCCGGGCACGGTCAGCGACGTCTCGGCGACGTTGGTCGCCAGCACCACCCGCCGGCCGGTGTGGGGCGCGAACACCTTCTGCTGCTCGGCGGTGGGCAGCCGGGCGTACAGCGGAAGCACCTCGGTGTGCTTCAGCGCCGTCAAAGCCTCTGCGGTGTCCCGGATTTCGCGTTCCCCGGACAGAAACACCAACACGTCCCCGGGCGGCTCGGCCTCGAGCTCTGCGATCGCGTCGACGATCGCCTCGACCTCGTCGCGTGTTTCGGTGCGCACGATCTCGTGGTCGGGGTCGTCGGGATCGTCCGCGGTTGCGGAGGGCAGGGCGATCTCGAGCGGCCGGTAGCGGATCTCCACCGGGTACGTGCGTCCCGACACTTCGATGACGGGCGCGTTGGCGAAGTGTTCCGAGAACCGCCGCGGCTCGATCGTCGCCGAGGTGATGATGAGCTTCAGATCCGGCCGACGGGGCAGCAACTCGCGCAGGTAGCCCAGCAGAAAATCGATGTTCAGGCTGCGCTCGTGCGCCTCGTCGAGGATCAACGTGTCGTAGCGCAGCAGGCGGCGGTCGCGCTGGATCTCGGCGAGCAGGATGCCGTCGGTCATCAGCTTGATCAGGGTGCGGTCGCTCACCTGGTCGGTGAACCGGACGGTGTAGCCGACCGTCCCGCCCAGCGGGCTGCCCAGCTCGTCGGCGATGCGCTGCGCGACGGTGCGCGCGGCGAGCCGGCGCGGTTGGGTGTGTCCGATGGTTCCGCGGATGCCCCGGCCGGCCTCGAGGCAGATCTTGGGCAGCTGGGTGGTCTTGCCCGATCCGGTCTCCCCGGCGATCACCACCACCTGATGCGCGCGTATTGCGTCGGCGATCTCCCGGCGCCGCTCGCTGACCGGCAGATCGGGATAGCTGACGGCCGGGACGGCGGCGTGGCGGGCGGCGACGACCGCTTCCGCGGCGGCGATCTGATCGGCCAGCTGGCGCAGCTTGTCGGGCGCGGCGCCGCGCAGCTTCTTCAGCCGCCGGCCGAGGCGCGCGGCGTCGCGAATGGTCAGACCGTCAAGCCGGCCGCGCAGCTGCGCCCCGGACACCGGGAAGGACGGTTCGGCCACTGCTGCCACGATAGGCGTCCTTCAGCGACGGCCGCGCACGGCCGTCCGGTCACGCGTCGGGGCCGACGCGGTGTCAAAATGGCAATGCCGCACGTCGCCATACCGGGGGGTGACGAGGAGATTTGACGGGATGGGCCGAAGCCTCCCCCACCCATCCGGCGATAAAGACGCCCGCCCCTATCGATTGCGGCTGCGCGCCGATGCGGGCAGCGTCTTCTACCGCACCCAACAGGCCCGCATGTTGCGAATCTTCTTGGGGGCCACCACATTCCTTTACGCCTACGGTGTGGTGTTCACCTTGTTCCCGATCCGCCCGGGGTTGACCCTGTCCAATCCGGCCGGCGGCATCGTCGCGGTCGGCCTCGGTCTGGGGGCGCTGGCCTGGCTGGCCGCCCGGCCCGACAAACCCGCGCCCGCGACGGTGACGGCGATCGTGGCCACGCCGATCGTGATGGCCTTCCACCGGGTGATCATCGCCGAGTTCGTCTGCCTGATCGCGCCGATGTTCCTGGCGATGTACCTGCGCGCGTTCTACTCGCCGCGCCGCGGCGCGGCCCTGGTCGCCGTGCTCGCCGGCCTGTCCGTGGCGGCCCTCGCGGTCGCGCCCACGCCGAAGCTGTCGATCGACTACGCGATCTTCGTGATCGCGATCATCGGAGCCGCCGAGTCGTTCGGATTGCTGACGCGCGCCCTCGTCACGGCGGCGTGCACCGATCCCCTCACCGGCCTGCTCAACCGTGCGGGGTGGGAGATCGCCACCGCGGACCTGCTGTCCCGAACCCGTTCGGCCGCAGCCACCGTCACCGTCGTCGCGCTGGACATCGACAACTTCAAGACACTCAACGACACCGAGGGCCACGTCGCCGGCGACCAGTATCTGGTGCGGTGCGCCGCCTTCTGGCGCCAGGTCGCGCCCGCCGGCGCCGTGCTGGCCAGGTTCGGCGGCGACGAGTTCGCGGTGTGCATCGCCGACCACAACCCCGCCAGTGCCAAGGCGGACAAGTTCGTGGCCAGCGTCCGCCGCCACACCCCGGACACCAGCATCGGCACGGCGTCCGGCGCGGGCGCGAGCGCCGACATCGCGTCGCTGTACGCGGCCGCGGCCGCGGAGCTGTACAGCGCCAAGCGCAGGAGGCGAGATCCCGGGCTGCGACCCGCCCGCGGTTGACGGCGGCCGAATGCGGGTATCAGGCGGCAAGCGCATCCAATGGGAAGCCGGCTCGGGTGGGGGAAGTGATCGGCGATGGTCGGTTGGCTGGACAGGCTTCAGCGACGGAATCGGGCCGTCGGCGTGATCGTCGGTGTCGTCTACAAATACAACGACGACCAGGGCGGTTACCTCGCCGCGCTGATCACCTACTACGCGCTGGTGTCGCTGTTTCCGCTGCTGCTGCTGTTGACCACCGGCCTGGGGGTGATCCTGGCGGGCCGGCCCGATCTGCAGGCCCAGGTGCTGCACAGCACCTTGAGCGAGTTCCCGGTCATCGGAAGCCAGCTGCACCACCCCGAGGGCCTCAGCGGAGGAGCGGCCGGCGTGATCGTGGGCCTGGCCGGTGCCCTGTACGGCGGCCTGGGCGTGGGTCAGGCGGTGCAGAACGCCATGGACTCGGTGTGGGCGGTGCCGAAACACAAGCGCCCCAACCCGATTCGGTCGCGGCTGCGCAGCCTGCTGTTGCTTTTGGTGCTCGGCTCGGCGGCCATCGCGGCGACCCTGCTGGCCGCGGCGGGCCAGGCCACGGCGGGGCTCGGCGTCCTCGGCAAGGCGGGACTTGCACTCGCCTCGGTGGCCATCAACGCGCTGATCTGCCTGGTGCTGTTCCGCCTCACCACCGCGCGTGCGCTGTCCTACCGGCAGGTGTGGCCGGGAGCCGTTGCGGCAGCGCTCGTTTGGCAACTCCTGCAATGGTTCGGGGCCGGCTATGTCGCGCACGTGGTGAAGCGGGCCAGCGCCACCAACAGCGTGTTCGCGTTGGTGCTGGGCGCGTTGGCCTTTCTGTTCCTGGCGTCGACCGTGCTGGTGGTGTGCGCGGAGGTCAATGTCGTTCTGGTGGAGCGGCTGTACCCGCGCGCCCTGCTCGGCGCATTCAGCGACGACGCGGATCTCACGTCGGCCGATCGCCGGACCTACACCAAGAAGGTCAAGGCCGAACGCGTCAAGGCCTTCGAGCGGGTCAGCGTCAGATTCGACGACGCCAAACGCTCACCCGCCAAAACCGTTGGGCGCCTTAATATTTTCGGCGATGTGCGGCGGCCGCGCACACCGTGAGCCGGGTGGGCGGCGGCCTTGTGCGAACGCGATGGCGACGGGGAAATAGTCTCCCCTCATGAGTCTGGTCACCTATGAGCTGCACGACCACGTCGCCACCATCACCCTGAACCGCCCCGAGGCGCGCAACGCCATCAACGGTGCGCTGCGCCAGGACCTCAATGCGGCCTGGGACCGCTTCCGCGACGACCTGGACGCCTGGGTCGGGATCCTGACCGCCAACGGCGACGTGTTCTGCGCCGGCGGTGACCTCAAGGACGGCGAAGGCTCGGTCGGCACCTTCGGCGGCACCTTCTGGGAGAAGCCGACGATCAACTCCTTCGAGTCCGGCATGGAACTGTTCAAGCCGACCATCGCCGCCGTGCACGGCCCCTGCATCGGCTACGGCCTGACCGGGGTGTTGTTCTGCGACTTCGTCATCGCCAGCACCGAGGCGACGTTCTGCTATCCCGAGGTGGCGATCGGCGTGCCCACCATCGTCGGGGCGATCCGGTTGCCCCGCCGGGTGGGCTGGGCCAGTGCGATGGAGCTGCTGTTGACCGGCAAGCCGATGAGCGCGGAGCGGGCCAAGGAGATCGGGCTGGTCTGGAAGCTGGTGGAGCCCGACCGGCTGCAGGCCGAGGCGCGGGCCTGGGCCCGCACCCTGACCGAGGCCGCACCCCTGGCCCAGCGGGCGACCAAAGAGGTGGCGTGGCGCACCGCGGACATGGGCTGGATCGAGTCGGTGCGCTTCGGCGAGACCATGCGCAAGGTGGCCGGGGCCACCGAGGACGTCGCCGAAGGCATCCGGGCCTGGACCGAGAAACGCAAGCCGCAATGGCGCGGCCGGTGAGGCGTGCCGGCCGGGCACCGGCACCGCCGCGCCGGGCAGTGTGTCAGGATTCCAGGATGAATGCACGCAGACTTGCCCGCTTGGTTGGTATCTCGGTTGTGACGACGTGGGCGCTGCTGAGTGCACCCGTGGGCAACCCGGTCGCCGCCGCCGACCCCTGCTCGGACGTCTCGGTGGTGTTCGCCCGGGGCACCCACCAGGAACCCGGCCTGGGCAACATCGGCCAGGCCTTCGTCGACTCGCTCACCTCGCAGCTCGGCGGGCGGTCCGTCGACGTCTACGCGGTCAACTACCCGGCCAACGACGACTACCACAACAGCGCGAACGCCGGCGCCGACGACGCGAGCGCGCACGTCCAGGACACCGTGGCCGCCTGCCCCAACTCGCGCATCGTGCTCGGCGGCTACTCGCAGGGCTCGACCGTGATCGACCTGGCCACCAACGCGATGCCGCCCTCGGTGGCCGACCACGTCGCCGCGGTGGCCCTGTTCGGTGAGCCCTCGAGCGGCTTCTCCACCATGCTGTGGGGCGGCCAGCCGCTGCCGACGATCAACCCGCTCTACGGCGGCAAGACCATCAGCCTGTGCGCCCCCGACGACCCGATCTGCTCCGGCGGCGGCAACATCATGGCGCACGTGTCCTACATCGACGCGGGCATGACCGCGCAGGCCGCGACGTTCGCGGCCAACCACCTCAACCAGGGCTCGCCGCGCACCTAGCGACCGCTCACCGTGGCTGCGGCGTTGCCCCTGGTCAAGTTGTTCCGCGACACCGTCGCGGTGCGGATGTCGGTGGCCGTGCTGCTCGGCGTCGCCGTCGCGGTGGTGGTGGGCAACACCGTCGGCTGGCGGTTCGCGCTGGTCGGCTGGGTGGTGACGGCCGGGGTGTATGTGGTGTGGACGCAGCTCATCCTGTTCGGCATGGACGCCGAGCAGACCCGCGTCTGGGCGACGCGGGAGGATCCCACCCGCTGGGTTGCCGACGCGGTCATTTTGTCGGCCAGCGTCGCGAGCCTGGCCGGGGTCGGTTACGTGGTGGCCGCCGGGTCGCATGCCGGCGCTCGGGCGGTGGCCGCGGCCGTGCTGGGCATCCTGGCGGTCGCCGCATCCTGGTTCGCCGTGCACACCCTGTTTACCGTGCACTACGCGCGGCTGTACTACTCGGGTCAGCCGGGCGGCATCAACTTCCACGACCCGGAGCCGCCCCGCTTCCGGGACTTCGCGTACGTGGCGTTCACGGTCGGCATGACCTACCAGGTGTCCGACACCGAGATCGGGCTGACCGCCATCCGGTCCACGGTGCTGCGCCACGCCCTGCTGTCCTACCTGCTCGGCGCGGTGATCCTGGCCGTCACGATCAACTTGATCGCGGGGCTGGGCGCCAAGCTCTGAGCGGCCCCGGCCGATCGGCTACCGTCGGGGCTATGTCCAAAGTCTCCGGCAACGAGTTGATCGACGACGTCACCCCGGGCGACCTCATCGCCGTCGACCGCGGTTCCGGTGAACGGCCCTACAAGGTCGTCTTCAAGGACGCCACCGACGGGGGTTATCTCGTCACCCTGGAAAGCGACGGCGGCGAGACCTTTCAACTCGACCTGCCCGCCGGCACCCGGGTGACCCGCGCACTCGAGGCGAAATGGGAATCCGCCCAAAGCCCCACGCCCAACGCCGATGACTGACGTCTCTGCGTAGACGCCCGGCGATCCGGGTAGGCGTCTCGGTGACCGCTCGCCGCGAGTCGGTGCCGCGACGAAGGGGTGGTTCGCCATGACCGCACAACCGCCCGCCGCGCCGGACGCTACGATTCGACGGTGACCGGGTCGCCGACGGTGATGACACCCTCGGCCAGCACCGCCAGATAGGCCCCGGCGCACGGCTGCGGGCCGTGACCGCCTGTGTCCAAACGGTTTTCGGCCGCGGGGATGCGAAGCGCGTGCGGGGCCCGCGGCAGCCGGCCGTGCTCGAGAGTGGGAACCACGCAGCGCGACGTGGCAGTCAGCACCCGCAACCTGGCCTCCCCGATCGCGAGTTCGCTTCCCGCCCAATCGTTTTCGGCATACGGCGGATAGCCCGGCGGGGTGGCGATCACCAGGTTGGGCCGGTAGCGCAGCGCCTCCACCCCGATGTGCTGCAGGGTGGCGGTGGTGATCGCATGCAGCGGGGCTTCGTCGGTGAACGAATGACCCGGGGTGGCCGCGGAGATCCGCAGAATGCGGCCGTCGACCTCGGCGTCGAGGCCGCGCTCGAGCAGCTGCTCCGGATCGGGGCGCACCAGCGTGGCGCCGTCGGGGCGGCGCGCGATCAGCCGGACCCGGCGTCGCGTCAACCGCGAGATCAGCTCGTCGACGCCGGGGTCATCGGCGGCCACGTCCATCCCGTCGGGCAGGCTGATGCGCACCCCACTTGCATCGGCGCGCGCGGTGCACGTCAACAGGTCACGCCAGAGCCGGGGATTCTTGGCGCTGGCGACGTGTCCGGTTTCGTCGTCGACGAGCGCCAGCCGCCGGTCGCCCTGGGCGCCGTGCTCGTCGACCGCCAGCCGGTCCAGCGTTTCGCCCAGCATCGACTTCACCGGGTAACGCAGCAAGGCCTCGACCCGCATCGGCACCGCAGCGCGGGCGGCCGTCGACTCGTCCATCACACACCTTCACTCGGCGCAACTGCACACTATTGTTCGCTGTGCTCACTGTGCCCGAAACCCCGGGGCCGCACCACCGTTCAGATCGGCGCCGCGGTCACCACGATCGACTGATCACTGGTCTCCCAGGCGGTCATGAACGTGGCGACACCGACCTGTTCGTCGGCGTGGTCGATACCCGGGTCGTTGAGGTGCACGATCTGGGTGTCCGTGTCGATGCCCGTCACGACCAGGAAGTGGTCGGCTTTGGTGCGCTGGTCATCGGCGTTCAGGATGACCGAGGAGTTGACGAAGGCGATGATCTTGCGGTTCTTGGCGAGGTATTGCTCCAACGCGGGCAGGCCGGTGCGGTCCGGCTCGGTCGCCGAGACCATCTCCGACTTGATGCCGAAGTGATCGAGCAGCACGACGAGATCGGCCAACTCGATGCCGGCGTTGGGGCCCGAATGGCTGGGGTCGTTGCGCGGCGCGTAGATCGGACCGGGATTGGTGCCCGACGGGGTCGACTCGGCCAGGTCGAGCATCTGCCGTTCACTCGGTGCGGTGCCGGTGATTTCGCCCACCACGTCGGCGACGGAGACCAGTCCGCAGTTGTCCTCAAGCGACTGTGCCGCCCAGTGGCGGGCGGCGGCCGCGGGATTCCCGTACCGGCCGGGAGTAGCGGTCGTGGACGACGGATTATCTTGTGCTGCAACGGCTTTAGTCGACGACGTGGTTACCGCCGTGGTCGCCGCGGTGGTGGCCGGCGGGGCGGCGCCACACCCTGCGACGAGCGGCGCGCCGGCCAACCCGATGCACGCCGCGAGCACGGCAACCCGGGCGGCGCGGCCGAGGCGGAGGGTGGGCATGCGTGCTACCGGATTTCGTCGAACGGTCGATGGGCCAGCAAACGGTAGCACCCCGGGCGCGGCGCTAGGGCCAAATCACCGTGAACCCTCGAGGTCAGCTTGGCAGCAGGCGCTTCTTCTGTTCTTCGAATTCCTGCTGCGTCAGGATCCCCGCGTCCCGCAGCGATGCCAGCTCGCGCAGCTCGGCGGCGATGCTGGTGATCGGTCCGCCCGCGCTGACGGCCGGCGCCGCCGGCTCCTGCTTCGGCGCCTTGCCCGGTTCTTGGCCCGGTTCGCGGCCCGGTTCGCGCGGCGCCTTGGCGGCCTCGGCCCGGGCCCGCTCGCGACCGAGGCCGGTGGTGCCGGCCATCGCGCGCCCGGCCAAACCCGCCGCGGCCATCTCGCCGAACAAACTCCCGGTGCCAGCGGGTGCGGCGGTGGCCGCGGTTTCGGCGGCGGCGGTCACCGTGGTGGCCGGCAGCGCCAGGGCGGCCGGCCGGATCGCCGGGGCCGCGGCCGTCCACGTCGGCGGCACCGACAAGGTGCCGACGGTGTTCGCCTGGCCCAGACCCGCCGATGCCAGCGTGCCGAAACCGCCCGCCGGGTTGGTGATGACCGGGAACGGCGACGGCGGCACCTCTCCGGTGCCGGGCCAGGGCTGCACGCCGGCCCAGCCGCTGATGATGTCGTCGGTGTGGAAACCGGTCAGGGCGCCGGCCACATCGAAGGGCAGGGCGACCAAAGTCCCGGGCGCGTCGATGCCGAGTCCGGCCACGCTGGCCGGCGCGTCGAGGAAGATCGCGATCAGGTCGCTCTCCAGCCCCAGCAGGTCGGTCACCGACGGCGGGTCGCCGAGCGCGTTCGGCGACACCGCAAGGTTGTTCAGCATGTTGGGCACCGCCGAGAACGGCTGCTGCGTCACGGTGTTGCGGGTGCTGCCGGCGGCGGTGGCCGCGGCCTTCGACACCGCCTGCGACTGCTCGGCGCCGGAGTTGGTGGTCGGATCCGGTTGGCTGAACGGGGTTAGCCGGGTCGCCGCGGCGGCTGCGCCGGCGTAGCCGTACATGGCGGCCGCGTCGCGCGCCCACATCTCGGCGTACTCGGCCTCGGTGGTGGCGATCGCCGGCGTGTTCTGCCCCAGGATGTTGGTCGCGACCAGCTGGGCGAGCAGCGTGCGGTTGGCCGTGACCACCGGGGGCGGCACCGTCTCGGCGAATGCCGTCTCGTAGGCGAAGGCCGCCGCCCGGGCGTTGTTGGCGGTTTCTTCGGCCTGCGCTCCGGTGGTGCGCATCCACGTCAGGTAGGGCGTGATCGCCGCGATCATCGAGGCCGCCGACGGCCCGACCCACGGCCCGGAGGTCAGGGCGGTGATCTCCGCCTGATAGGAGTCGGCCGTCGAATGCAGGGTGGCGGCCAGCTCGTCCCAGGCCATCGCCGCGGCCAGCATGGGTCCCGACCCCGGACCGGCGTACATCCGCGCGGAGTTAACCTCCGGCGGTAGTACCGCGAAGTCCATGTCGTTCTCCTCCGATCGCTGCGCTGGCTGTGCCGGGACGGATGGCGTCAGCGCGGGTCATGCCGGGCGTGCGTGATGTGGGGCGTGATCTGGGGATAGCCACCTGAGCAGCAAACAAATCGCAATCCTTCTGGTACTGCCGGTACCGCATCGAAGTCCAGCCGGATGAGACCCCCAACTGTCCAGGATCGGTCGCACACGTCTGCAACTGTCGCCCACGTTCACGAATACAGCGAAATTGTTGCGGTGGGTTAACGCTAGGTTACCGGGGCGTGACGGCTGCGACCGACAAGGGTATGACGCGTCGTGAGCAAATTGTTCTCAGTGCGGTCTCAGCCGCGCGCTTCCAGCAAAAACCGTGGTCACCTCGGCCCGCGGGCCCGCCGGGACCTTGCGGGCGGGCGGCCCGGGGGGTGTTCTGCTTGGATTCGGAGCAGCATCCGTGAGTGAGGTTGGTTGATGAAGATTGTGCTGGCCACCTACGGCAGCCGGGGCGACGTCGAACCCTGCGCCGCCGTCGCCCGGGAGTTGCAGCGCCGCGGCCACGACGTCCGGATCGCGCTGTCGCCCGACCAGCTCGGCCTGGCGGAGTCGGCCGGACTGCGCGCGGTGGCCTACGGGCCGGACAGCCGCGAGCAGATCAACACCGCCACCGATTTCGTCCACACGGTGCAGAATCCGATCAGCGCGCTACCGCAGCTGACCGAGCGGGTCACCGCGGTGTGGGCCGCCAAGAGCGAAACGCTCGCCGCGCTGGCGGCAGGCGCCGATCTGCTGGTGGCCGGGATGAACGAGCAGCGGCTGGCCGCCAACGTCGCCCAGCGCGTCGGCGCCCCGCTGGCGGCGCTGCACTTCTTCCCCGCCGACACGCTGGAGCTCGGCTGGATACAGTCACACGTCACCGCCGCCGCCGAAGCCGCCCAGCGTCAGGCGCTCGGTTTGCCCGCCGACGCCGGGCAATCGGACCGGGCGGCGCTGGAGATCCAGGCCTACGACGAGCTGTGCGTGCCCGGGCGGGCAGAGCAGTGGGCGACGGCGGGGCACCGGCGGCCGTTCGTGGGGTCGCTGACCCTGGGCCTGCCGACCGGCGTCGACGACGAAGTACTGTCCTGGATCGCCGACGGGACCGCGCCCGTCTACTTCGGCTTCGGCAGCACCCCCGTCAGCTCCCCCGCCGAGACGGTCGCGGTGATCAGCGCTGCCTGCGCGCGGGTGGGTGAACGGGCGTTGATCTGCAGTGGCCCAAACGATTTCACCGGCATCCCGCCCGAGGACCACGTGAAAATCGTGCCGGCGGTCAACCACGCCGCGGTCTTTCCGGCCTGCCGCGCGGTGGTGCACCACGGCGGGTCCGGCACCACCGCCGCGGGTTTGCGGGCCGGCGTGCCGATGCTGATCCTGTGGTTGTGGCTCGATCAGCCGGTCTGGGCCGAGGCGGTCAGCGCGTTGGAAGTCGGCCTCGCGCGCGCGTTCTCGGCGTCCACCCTGGACTCATTGACCGCCGATCTTCGCTGTGTGCTGGACGGGCGCTACCACGACCGGGCCCGGGAGGTCGCCACCCGGATGACCAAACCCGGCGAAAGCGTCGCGGCCGCGGCGGATCTGCTCGAGGACGCCGCCCGCGGGGGCTGATCGGCGCCGGGGTGCCCGGGCGGTGGTGCAAAGCCGGCCCGTCGTGTAGAAGGTTCTGGTGCAGGATCCGCCGAATCGCTCGTTCGATCCGTCGCTGCTGCGCGAGGCGGTGATCCGGCGGATCTACCGCCGCACGTCGGCCGAGGGCACCATCAGGGTGCCGGCCGTCCCGGCCATGATCGACGAATACCTCCAGTTGTGTGGCAACGTCTGCGCCACCCTGGGCGTCTGGTATGCCCCCGAGCAGTTCGCGCAGCTGCGCTCGGCGCTGGAAGTCGAACTGGCCAAGGCCTTCAAGGCCTCCCCCCGGTCGGACGTGCTCATCTCGTATCACGCCCCGTTCGGCACGGGCGTGAACTTCCACGTCCAGGCCGACTGGCGCACCATCGAGGCCGACTACGAACAGTGGGTGGCCGTGCGTCCGCCGCCGCTGTTCGGCACCGAGCCCGACGCGCGGGTGCTGACCCTGGCCGCCGAGGCCGACGACCCCGCCACCTATCGGGTGCTCGACGTCGGCGCGGGGACCGGGCGCAACGCGCTGGCGCTGGCCCGGCGCGGTCACCCGGTGGACGCGGTGGAGATGACCGCGAAGTTCGCCGAGGCGATGCGCGCCGATGCCGAGCGGGAATCCTTGGGCGTCAACGTTATTCAAAGCGACGTGTTCACGGCGATGGAGAATACCCGCGACCGCTACCAGCTGATGGTGCTCTCCGAGGTGGTGCCCGACTTCCGCACCGCCCACGAGTTGCGCGGCATGTTCGAACTCGCCGCCGAATGCCTGGCGCCCGGCGGACGGCTGGTCTTCAACACCTTCCTGGCCCGCGACGGCTACGTTCCCGACGCCGCCGCGGTGCAATTCAGTCAGCAGTGCAACAGCATGGTCTTCACCCGCGACGAGGTGATGGGCGCGGCGGGCGGGCTGCCGCTCGCGCTCGTCGCCGACGACTCCGCCTACGAGTACGAGAAGACCCATTCGCCCGCCGAATCCTGGCCGCCCACCGGGTGGTTCGAGGGTTGGGCCGGTGGCCTCGACGTGTTCGACGTCGAACGGGACGACTCCCCGATCGAACTGCGCTGGATCGTCTTCGCCAAGACGCGCGCCGGGTGAGTCGCTCAGCGCGACGCGGTCAGGTCCCGGGTCGCCGGTCCTTCCAGCAGGGTGCCGTCGGGTGCGAAGCGCGACCCGTGCAGCGGGCATTCCCACGCCTTGTCGGCGTCGTTCCAGTTCACGATGCCGCCCAGATGGGGACACACCGGTGACACGCGGTGCTCGGTGCCGTCGACGCGGCAGCGGGCCTGTAGGTGCCACGGCGGGCCGCTGACCACACCGCCGTCACCGTCGACCGGGCTGCGGCGCCCGATCCGCACCGCCGGAGTGATCCAGCCCTTGGTCAGGTTGAAGCCGACCTCGAGGTTGGCCTGCACGGCGGTGGCCAGACCCGACAGCTCGTGCGGGCTCCAGCTGGCGAACGCGCGCGCCCAGTCCATTCGCCCGCCCAGGATCCGGCTGGACAGCGCCAACGCCGCCGCGGCCCCGTTGGTCATCCCCCACTTGTTGAAACCCGTTGCCACGAAAATCGTTTCGCTGTTGGGCAGGATGGGGCCCACGTAGGGCAGGTGGTCGATGGGCGTGTAGTCCTGGGCCGACCAGAAGTGAGTCTGCACCGCACCCGGAAAATGCTTGCGGGTCCACGCCGACAGTTCGTCCAGCGCAGCGGACGGGCTCTTCTCGCGGCCCACGGTATGACCCGCGCCGCCCACGATCAGCCGCTCCCCGTCGGGCACCGGCGCGTACCGCACCGAACGGGTCGGCGAGTCGGTGGAGATCATCATCGGCCGGGTGATGTTGCCGGGGACCTTGAAGGCCAGGCAGTAGGACCGGCTGGGCTTGACCCGGGCGAAATAGCCGCCGCGATCCAGGATCGGGATGCCGGTGGCGAGCACCAGCTGGTCGGCGTGCAGTTCGACGTCGTGGCCGGCGGCATCGCTGCCCTGGTTGGCGTGGACGCGCACCCCCTTGCCGCGCCAGGACACGCGCCGCACCCGGGTGTGCTCGACCAGCCGGCCGCCGCGGCCGAGCAGTTCGACGGCCAGCGAGTCGAGGAAGGGCATCGGGTCGAACTGCGCCTGGTCGGCCAGGCGCACCCCGCCGTGATAGGCGAACGGCACCTCGGCGTCGTCCTGCCACACCACCGGGAGCCCGACCGCCTGACAGGCCTCGAACTCGGCGCGCGCCGACGGCACGCCCCGGACGGACTGGGCGTAGGTGTAGGCGTCTTCGCGTTGCACCGCCACGCCGTGCGCCTCGCAGTGGCCCAACACCCATTCCTGGCCCTCGCGGTTGCCGTCCACGTACGCGCGCGTCACCTCCCGGCCGTGCCGCGGCAGCACCTTGGACAGCTGGCTGCCTTGCAGCAGGCTGATTTTCGCGGTGGTGTTGGCGGTCGCGCAGGCGCCCACCGTGCGCGCCTCCAGCACCAGCACGTCCTTGCCCGCGCGGGCCAGCAGCGCCGCCGTCATCAGGCCGGTGATGCCGGCGCCCACCACGATCACGTCGGCGGACGCCGGCCCCTGGTCAAGCTGGCTTGCGGCCCAAGGACGTTCGGTGCGCTCGCTCATCCACAAAGAAGTCACGGCTGTGCTGATACCCCGGCCCGGCCGGAAGAAACGCCGCGGGCTCAGCCCTGTCGTAGCCGGGCCCTGGCCTGCTGCAGCGTTTCCGCGGCGGCGCGGCTGGCCTTTTCCGCCGTGTCGTAGTCGCCCTCGGCGCCGCGCAGTTCCCGCTCGGCGTCCCGCAGTTCCCGGGCCGCCGCGTCGCGCCGCTGCCGGGCCGCATCGCGTCGGGCCTTGCCCTCGGACAACTCTGCGTCGGCCCGGGCTTTGGCGTCTTCGGCGGCGGCGACGGCGGCGCGCAGCCGCTGCGCGTGCCGATTCTGCGCGGCGGCGCGCGCCGGCTTTCGGTCGGGGCTCGGGGCGTCACCCACGTCAGCCAAGTCACCCAAGTCACCGAAGCCCGACCACCGCTCGGGCCGGGTGAGCCGGCCCAGGCGCGCCCGCACCTGCGGGTCGGCGACGGCGGCTTGCAGCGTGCCGGTCACGTCTTCGCGGACGGCGGCCGACGGCGTGCGCACGTCGGCCGCCCGCAGCGCGGCGCCGGTGAGTTCGTCGATGAGCCGGTGCTGCTCGGCGGACAATTCGCGAATGCGCGTCCCGTCCAAAGCGGCGTGCGCGGCCCGCAACCCCTCACCGAGGTCGGCCAGTCGCTGTCGGGCGTCCTTGTGCCGCAAGGCCAACCGGTTGACGATCCAGGCCGCCGCGGTGGGTTTGCGGGCCGCCGAAATCCGTTGGGCCCCGGCATCGTCGCCACGCGCCGAGGCCGCCGCGGCCAGCCGGGCGCGCTCGGCGGTGAACTGCTGCGGCGGCGCCCAGTAGAGAGTGTCGAGGTCCTCGTCGGCCATGAAGCCATGCTCTCCCGCGGATGCCGGTCGGTTTAAAAACGGTACGTCCCGGGATACCTGACCTACAACATCGAGCACACCATCGTCGGCGGGTGATGAGGAAGCGGGATTCGAACAGCGTCATGGCGTCCAAGAGCAGCGATCGGCTCGTCGGCCGCATCCTCGGCGTCCGCCGGCCGCGCCGATTCCTGGCCGCGGTGTTCGTCGTCGTCGCGGTGGCCGGCGCTATCCAACTGGCGGAGGCCGCACCGTGCCCGCACGGCGGTTGCCCCGGCGGTGCCGCCCCGAAAACCACTGGGCCGGCGCGCGTGAGGATCACCCCGGGCCCCGGCGCGCGGAATGTCGACCCCATCGCGCCGGTGCTGGTCAAGGCCGAGACGGGCACCCTGGCCGGCGTCGAAATGGTCAACGAGGGCGGCACGGCGGTGCAGGGCGTGATGACCCCCGACAACCTGGTGTGGAAACCCACCGTCGCGTTGGGCTACGGCCGCAACTACACGCTGACGATCACCAGCCGCGGCACCGATGGTGTTGAGACCAAACAGGTTTCGACGTTCTCCACGCTGCGGCCCTCGAACCAGACCAAGGTGTCGTTCACCACCACGTCGGAATCGCCGCTGCGCGACGGCGCGAGCTACGGCGTCGGGACGGTGATCGTCGCGCACTTCGACGAGCAGATCGCCGACCGGGCCGCCGCCGAGCGGCACCTGACCGTGACCACCAATCCGAAGGTCACGGGCTCGTGGTTCTGGGTGGACGGCCAAAACGCGCACTGGCGCCCCGAGCATTACTACGCGCCCGGCACCACCGTCACTGCCGAGGCGAAGATCTACGGAATTGCGTTGGGCGACGGCCTGTTCGGGCAGGACGACAGCCGGGTGTCATTCCGCATCGGCGACGCGCACGTCTCGATCGCCGACGACGCCACCCACCAGGTCAGCGTGTTCGACAATGGCGTCCTGGTGCGCACCATGCCCACGTCCATGGGGATGGGCGGCACCGAGAACATCGGCGGTCGGTCGATTTCGCTGTGGACCCCGCCGGGCGTCTACACCGTGCTCGACAAGGGCAACCCGGTCGTCATGGACTCCTCGACGTTCGGGTTGCCCAAGAATTCCCGGCTCGGGTATCGCGAAACCATCAACTACGCAACCAAGATCAGCTCGGACGGTATCTATCTGCACGAGCTCGACGCGACGGTGTGGGCGCAGGGCCACCAGGACACCTCGCACGGCTGCCTGAATCTCAACGCCGACAACGCGAAATGGTTCTACGACTTCTCGGTGCCCGGCGACGTGGTCGAGGTCCGCAACAGCGGCGGGCCGCCGCTGACGCTGGCGCAGAACGGCGATTGGACGCTGAGCTGGGATCAGTGGCGTCGGGGCTCCGCGCTCAAACCCACCTGAGGTGGGTGATGCAGCTCATTGGACATCCGCTGTTGTGCTCCACTTCACAATAAACTCTTGACTCGTTCCAAATAAGTGCGTCATTCTGGTGCGGTGTCATCGACGGCCGATTACGCGGACAGGTTGCGGATGGCCGATCTGCGGGTGACCCGGCCCCGGGTTGCCGTGCTGGAAGTCGTGGACGCCAACCCGCACGCCGACACCGAGACGATCTTCTCGGCGGTGCGAATGGCCCTGCCCGACGTGTCCCGCCAAGCCGTGTACGACGTGCTCAACGCGCTGACCGCCGTGGGCCTGGTCCGGCGCATCCAACCGCTGGGCATGGTCGCCCGCTACGAGTCGCGGGTCGGCGACAATCACCACCACGTCGTCTGCCGGTCCTGCGGGACCATCGCCGACGTCGACTGCGCGGTCGGCGAGGCTCCCTGCCTGACGCCGTCGGACGACGACAACGTTCTCGACGGCTTCGTCCTCGACGAGGCCGAAGTCATCTACTGGGGCCTGTGCGCCGATTGCTCGACGGCAGGTTCTTGATCGCAGCCCGATTCACCCACCCTCGAAAGGAATGCTGTGTCATCTGATACATCCGCCAGCCGCCCACCCCAACCAGACACCGGGACGGCCAGCAAAAGCGAAAGCGAAAACCCAGCAATCCCTTCGCCGCACCCGAAGTCGAATGCCCCCCTGACCAACCGGGACTGGTGGCCCAACCAGATCGACGTGTCCAGGCTGCACCCCCATGTCGCCGAAGCCAATCCGCTGGGCGAAGACTTCGACTACGCCGAGGAATTCGCCAAGCTCGACGTCGAGGCGCTCAAGGCCGACGTGATCTCGGTGATGACCACCTCGCAGGACTGGTGGCCCGCCGACTACGGCCACTACGGTGGCCTGTTCATCCGGATGAGCTGGCATGCCGCGGGCACCTACCGCATCCACGACGGCCGCGGCGGCGGCGGGCAGGGCATGCAGCGGTTCGCCCCGCTCAACAGCTGGCCGGACAACGTGAGCCTGGACAAGGCCCGGCGGCTGCTGTGGCCGGTCAAGAAGAAGTACGGCAACAAGATCTCCTGGGCGGACCTGATCATCTTCGCCGGCAACTGCGCGCTGGAGTCGATGGGATTCAAGACCTTCGGCTTCGCGTTCGGCCGCGAGGACGTCTGGGAGCCCGAGGAGATCCTCTGGGGTGAAGAGGACGAATGGTTGGGCACCGACAAGCGCTACCCGGGCACCGGCGAGCGCGAGCTGGCACAGCCCTACGGGGCCACCACCATGGGTCTGATCTACGTGAATCCCGAAGGGCCCGAAGGCAAGCCGGATCCGATCGCCGCGGCCATCGACATCCGTGAGACCTTCGGCCGGATGGCGATGAACGACGAGGAGACCGCAGCCCTGATCGTCGGCGGCCACAGCTTCGGCAAGACCCACGGCGCCGGCGACGCCGACCTGGTCGGCCCGGAGCCCGAGGCGGCCCCGATCGAACAACAGGGTCTGGGCTGGAAGAGCTCGTACGGGACCGGCGTGGGCAAGGACGCCATCACCAGCGGCCTGGAGGTGGTCTGGACGCCCACCCCGACCAAGTGGGACAACACCTTCCTGGAGACCCTGTACGGCTACGAGTGGGAGCTGACCAAGAGCCCCGCCGGGGCCTGGCAGTTCACCGCCAAGGACGGCGCCGGCGCGGGCACCATTCCCGACCCGTTCGGCGGGCCGGGCCGCGCGCCCACGATGCTGGTCACCGACATCTCGCTGCGCGAGAGCCCGATCTACCGCGACATCACCCGGCGCTGGCTCGACCACCCCGAGGAGCTGGCCGACGCCTTCGCCAAGGCGTGGTACAAGCTGCTGCACCGCGACATGGGACCGGTCTCGCGGTTCCTGGGGCCGTGGGTCCCCGAACCGCAGCTGTGGCAGGACCCGGTTCCGCCCGTCGACCACCCGCTGGTCGACGACAACGACGTAGCCGCCCTGAAGGACAAAGTGCTCGCCTCCGGGCTCTCGGTCCCGCAGTTGGTCAAGACCGCGTGGTCGGC
The DNA here is from genome assembly GCF_025821985.1 of Mycobacterium timonense. Lineage (NCBI taxonomy): Bacteria > Bacillati > Actinomycetota > Actinomycetes > Mycobacteriales > Mycobacteriaceae > Mycobacterium > Mycobacterium timonense. The sequence continues at coordinate 63,725 of NZ_JACKSY010000048.1, forward strand.
AGCCGGCAGCTACCGCAACACCGACAAGCGCGGTGGCGCGAACGGCGGACGGCTGCGCCTGCAGCCGCAGCGCAACTGGGAGGCCAACGAGCCCTCGGAGCTGGACAAGGTGCTGCCCGTACTGGAAAAGATCCAGCAGGACTTCAACGCGTCGGCGTCCGGCGGTAAGAAGATCTCCCTGGCCGACCTGATCGTGCTGGCCGGCTCGGCCGCGGTCGAGAAGGCGGCCAAGGACGCCGGCTACGAGATCTCGGTGCACTTCGCGCCCGGGCGTACCGACGCCTCGCAGGAGAGCACCGACGTGGACTCGTTCGCGGTGCTCGAGCCGCGGGCCGACGGATTCCGCAACTTCGCGCGGCCGGGCGAGAAGGCCCCGCTCGAGCAGCTGCTGCTGGAGCGGGCCTACCTGCTCGGTGTGACGGGCCCCGAGATGACGGTGCTGGTCGGCGGGCTGCGCGCCCTCGGCGCCAACCACGGCGGCAGCAAGCACGGCGTGTTCACCGACCGGCCGGGCGCGTTGACCAACGACTTCTTCGTCAACCTGCTCGACATGGGCACCGAGTGGAAGGCGTCGGAGACCGCCGAGAACGTCTACGAGGGACACGACCGGGCCACCGGCGCGCTCAAGTGGACCGCCACCGCGAACGACCTTGTGTTCGGCTCGAACTCGGTGCTGCGGGCGCTGGCCGAGGTCTACGCCCAGGACGACAACCAGGGCAAGTTCGTCGAGGACTTCGTCGCGGCCTGGGTCAAGGTGATGAACAACGACCGCTTCGACCTGAAGTGACACCGGGCGACACCCCGCGAGTCACCGGCTCGCGGGGTGTCGTGCATTTAGGTCACCGCGCGAAGTCCCACTGCCCGTAGTCGGCGGCGAGGACGTCGTCGACGTCCACGTTGATGCCGCCCAGCAGCGGGCCCGGGCTGCCCGGGCTGTTGACCACGGCCTGGTACAGCACCGCCGCGGGCTCCCGCTCGCCATGCGACCACGACCGGGTCTGCCACGCCCACCGGTGGCCGGGAGTGCTGGACGGCCCGACGACGCCGTCACGGATCGCCCACCCGCACGCCCGGGCATGCCCGTAGATGCCGGTGCGGCCGACGCCCAGCACCGAGTTGATCCCCCGAAACCATTGCACCGCAACGTTGTTCCACGTGTCGGCGTCGATGTCGTCGTCGACGCTGAAGAAGATGGGCGCCGAGTCCGGGCCGCCGGCCGCGGCGTGCAACTGCGTCGCCGTGTGCGCATCGGCGACGCCGCCGTCGTAGCCGCGGGTGAAATCCGACGGGTCCGGCCATCCGGGCTTGCCGTACTGGAAGTTGCTGACGATGTGCAGCCCCGCGGCGCGCAGCGCGTCGGCGTAGTCCCGGGTCAGCGGTTTGGCCTCGAAGTCGGCGCCCGGCCGCGACAGCGATACGTAGTTCACCACGCCGTCGTAGCCGGCCGCCTTGATCTCCTCGGGCGCGATTCTGCGCTCGGCAAAGTCGATCAGCTTCAACCCGGCGGCGCGGGCGGTCGGACCGCCCGCGCCGGCCACCGCTCCCAGGCTCAGCAGCACCGGCGCCAGGGCACAGCCGGCGGCGTAGCCGAGGACCTCGCGCCGTGACGGCGGTCGTCGATCGCCGCGTGCACCCGGTCCGGCCGAATCCCGCACCGCGCGATGGTAGCAAAACCCGCGGTCGCGGTTTCGGGTCGTCGCCGCCGGTCAGCCGGGCGCGGCCGGTGCGCCGCCGGGCGCGCCGCGCGCCGGCCACCGACCGGTCGGACGGAGGACGCCCACGAGCCAGTGGCATGATCTTTGCGTGTCGGACATCCCGGGAGCCGCCTACGCGCGGGACGGCGGATTCCGGACTCGTTGCGCTCGCTTAGGTGATCGAACTATAGTCTGGACACATGTCCAGTTTGCTGTCGCGGAGTTCGGGAGTCCGTTGACCGCGATGGATTCGGCGCCATTCCGCGGTCATTTTCCAGCAAAGAAGAGTTGAGTATGCGAATTGCCCTGCTGTCCTACCGTAGTAAGACCCATTGCGGCGGACAGGGCGTCTACGTGCGCCATCTCAGCCACGGCCTGGTGGAGCTCGGTCATGACGTCGAGGTGTTCTCCGGGCAGCCGTATCCCGACCTGCTCGACCCGCGGGTCCGGCTCACCGAGGTGCCCAGCCTCGACCTGTATCGCGAACCCGACCCGTTCCGGGTGCCGCGGCCGAGCGAAATCCGGGACTCCATCGACCTTTTGGAACTGCTGACCACCTGGACGGCGGGCTTCCCCGAACCGCGGACGTTCACGCTGCGCGCCGCGCGGTTACTTGCCGGGCGCACAGCCGATTTCGACGTCGTGCACGACAACCAGAGCCTGGGCACCGGCCTGCTCAGCATCGCCGGCTCGGGACTTCCCGTGGTGGCCACCGTGCACCATCCGATCACCCGGGATCGGGTGCTGGATCTGGCCGCTGCACGATGGTGGCGAAAACCGTTGGTGCGCCGCTGGTATGGGTTTTTGGCCATGCAGCAGGAAGTCGCCCGCCACATCCCCGACCTGTTGACGGTCTCGTCGTCGTCGGCGGCCGACATCATCTCCGATTTCGGGGTCTCCCCCGAGCAACTGCACGTGGTGCCGCTCGGGGTGAACACCGAGCTGTTCAAGCCGGGTTCGGGCCCGCGCCAGCCCGGCCGGATCATCGCCATCGCCAGCGCCGACACGCCGCTCAAGGGCGTCCGCACCCTGCTGCACGCGGTCGCCCGGCTGCGCACCGTGCGGGACCTCGAGCTGCGGCTGGTGGCCAAGGTCGAACCCAACGGCCCCACCCACAAACTCATCGCCGAGCTCGGGATCTCCGACATCGTGCACATCACCAGCGGGCTGTCCGACGCCGAGCTGGCCGCCTTGTTCGCTTCCGCGGAGGTCGCCTGCATCCCCTCGCTGTACGAAGGGTTTTCGCTGCCGGCCGTGGAAGCCATGGCCAGCGGCACCCCGATCGTCGCCAGCCGGGTCGGCGCACTGCCGGAAGTACTCGGCACGGACGGCGCCTGCGCCGAGCTGGTGCCGCCCGCCGACGTCGACGCCCTCACCCGCGCCCTGGGTGAGCTGCTGGATTCGCCGGAAAAGCGCCGCAGCCTGGGCCGGGCGGGCCGCACCCGAGCGGTCGACGTGTTCAGCTGGGAAGCCGTGGCGGCGCAGACCGTTCGGGTCTACGAGCGCGCGATCGCGCGCAACGCAGCGGGCCGGGCGCCATGCTGACGGTCGATTTCGACCGGCTGGGCATCGGGCCGTCGAGCAAGGTCATCGACGTGGGCTGCGGCGCGGGCCGGCACGCGTTCGAGGCCTACCGGCGCGGCGCCGACGTCGTCGCCTTCGACCAGAACGAGGCCGAATTGCGTTCGGTCGACACCGTCCTGCGCGCGATGGCCGACAGCGGCGAGGCGCCGGCCGGCGCGTCGGCCACGGTGGTCGTCGGTGACGCACTCAAGCTGCCCTACCCCGACCAGACATTCGACTGCGTCATCGCGTCGGAGATCCTCGAGCACATCCCGCACGACGACGCCGCCATCGCCGAATTGATCAGGGTGCTCAAGGTCGGCGGCACGCTGGCGGTCAGTGTGCCCCGCTGGCTGCCGGAGCGGGTTTGCTGGCTGCTGTCCGACGAATACCACAGCAACGAAGGCGGCCACGTCCGCATCTACCGGGCCAGCGACCTGCGCGCCAAGATCCTCAGCGGGGGAATGACATTGACCCACGCGCATCACGCCCATGCCCTGCACTCCCCATTCTGGTGGCTGAAATGCGCTGTGGGCGTACACAACACCGATCACCGCGCGGTGGCCGCCTACCACAAGCTGTTGGTCTGGGACCTGATGCGGCGACCCAAGATCACCCAGCTGGCCGAGTCGCTGCTCAACCCGCTGGTGGGCAAGAGCGTGGCGATGTACTTCGTCAAACGACAGGACGCGAAAAGCCAAGCGACCGCGGGATATTCCATTGCATCGGTCTAGCCTGCCCGCGGTCCCCGGGGTGCTCACACCCGAGGAATGCCGGCAGACCGCGCTGTCGATCGCGGCCGAGCAGGAACCGTCGGGCGCCATCCCCTGGTTCGACGGCGGCCACACCGATCCGTGGGACCACGTGGAGTGCGCGATGGCGCTCACCACCGCCGGGCTGCTCGAGCCGGCCCGGGCGGCCTTCGAATGGAGCCGTCGCACCCAGCGGCCCGACGGCTCCTGGCCCATCCAATTCCGCGCGGGCGTCATCGAAGACGCCAACAGCGACAGCAACTTTTGCGCCTACATCGCCGCCGGGGTGTGGCATCACGTGCTGGTCACCGGTGACGACTCGTTTGCCGCCGAGATGTGGCCGGTGGTGCGCAAGGCCATCGACTTCGTCATCGACATGCAGGTCGGCTACGGCGAGATCGCTTGGGCGCGAAGCGAAGCCGGCCTGTTGCCGGAGGCTCTGCTGACCGGGTGCTCCAGCGTGTTCCACAGCATCCGGTGTGCGCTGGCGCTGGCCGGCCTGGTCGACGACCCGCAGCCGGAGTGGGAGCTGGCGCTGGGCCGGCTGGGTCACGCGATCACCGCGCACCCGGAGGCGTTCACCGAGAAGGACCGCTACTCGATGGACTGGTACTACCCCATTCTCGGTAGCGCCGTGCGCGGTCCGGCGGCGGCCGCCCGGATCAAGCAGCGCTGGGACGACTTCGTGGTCGACGGCCTGGGCATCCGGTGCGTGGGCGATCGCCCGTGGGTGACCGGCGCCGAAACCTGCGAGCTGGTGATGGCGCTGGAGGCACTGGGCCGGCGCTCCGAGGCTCATCGCCAGTTCGCCGCGATGCAACACCTGCGCGAGGGCGACGGATCATATTGGACGGGACTGGTTTTCGCGGACGGAAAACGTTGGCCCGAGGAGCGCACCACGTGGACGGGCGCGGCGATGATCCTGGCGGCGGACGCCCTGTCGGATGCCACCGCCGGCGCCGGGATCTTCCGCGGCGAGGCGCTGCCGGTGGGCCTGCAGACCGACTTCGATTGCGAATGCGTGGCCAGCGGCCGCTGACGCTTTAGTCCTGTTCGACCGGCTCGCCCGCCCGGCCGCCGATCCGCTCCAGCACGCGCAGCGACCCGGTGGCCGACACCTCCCTGAACTGACCGGAATCGATTGCCCGGCAATAGATGTGATACGGCGGCCGGCCGCCGTCCCTGGGGTCGGGGAAGACGTCGTGAATGGCCAGCGCACCGCCGGGCGTCACCCACTTGGCCCATCCGTCGAAGTCCTGGTTCGCGGCGGTCTCGCTGTGGCCGCCGTCGATGAACAACAGCTGCAGCGGTGATCGCCAGCCCCGGGCCACGATCGGTGACTTCCCCACGACCGCCACCACGTGGTCGTCCAGCCCGGCGGCGTCCAGGGTGCGACGAAACGTCGGCAGCGTGTCGAACAGGCCGGTCACCTCGTCCACCAACGAGGCGTCGTGGTATTCCCAGCCGGCCTGGTGCTCCTCGGAGCCGTGATGGTGGTCGACCGTGTACAGCACGCTGCCGGTCTGCTGGGCCGCGGCGCCGAGGAACAGGGTGGATTTGCCGCAGTACGTGCCGATTTCGACGCCGGTGCCGCCGTCGAGGTAGCGCAGCGCGGTGTCGTAGAGCGCGCGTCCCTCCTCGGCGGGCATGAAACCCTGGACCTGTTCGGCCAGGGCGAACAAACGCTCGTCGACGTGATTCATCAGCCGAACCTATCGCCTTGCGCGACACCGCCGTCACCGTGGTCGATGTTCGCGCTGAGCGATCACCGCGGGCCGGCGCACCGGCTGTCCGGCGGGCGAAGCGACCGCGCCTTAACATCATCGGTGTGCGCGCCTCGTTGACCCGTGATCCCGGTGCCGTCCGCCCGGCCGTCGTGACCGCCGCTGTTGCCATGACGGCCGTTGCCATGGCGGCCGCCCTGCTGCTCCCGCCCGGCACCCCTGGGGCGGCGGCGCCCGCGTCCGCCGCGAACTGCACCCCGGTGCAGGTCGTGTTTGCCCGCGGCCGCAACGAGTCCCCCGGACCGGGCGTGCTGGGCAATGCGTTCATCAGCGCATTGCGGTCCAGGGTGAACAGGACCGTCGGCGTCTACGCCGTGCAGTACCCGGCCGACACTGAGGTCGCCCAGGGCGCCAACGACATGAGCCGCCACATTCAGGACATGGTCAACAGCTGCCCGGACACCCGGCTGGTGCTGGGGGGCTACTCGCTCGGCGCGGCGGTCACCGACGTGGTGCTCGCGGCACCCATCGGCGCATTCGGATTCGACAGCCCGCTGCCGCCCGGCGTAGACCAGCACATCGCCGCCGTCGCGTTGTTCGGCAACGGAAGCCAGTGGGTGGGTCCGATCACCAACTTCAACCCGACCTACAACGACCGGACCATCGAGTTGTGCCACGGCGCCGACCCGATCTGCAACCCGGCCGACCCGAACACGTGGAAGCAGAACTGGCCGCAGCATCTCGCCGGCGCCTACATCGACGCGGGCATGGCCGACCAGGCCGCCGACTTCGTGGCCGGCAAGCTCTGATCGACGGCACCGGCGTTGCCGAGCCGATCGCCGCGGCGCCCGCAGTCGCGGCGCGGTTATCCGGGCACGTGCGGAATTCGGTGTCGGGTCGCGCGCAAATCGCGGTGGCAAGTCTCAATTCCGGGGCGCGCGAGGCTTGGCAGATCGGCGAAGCCGAATTCCGGCCCCCACAGTTCAGGGCTTCGAATTCACGCCGGAGTGTTACCGCTGGAATACAGCTTGAAGTTGCGGGTCATCGGAACGACGGGATTGCCGGTGCCCGAGGCCGCGGCGCGCTGCCGGGCGCGGTAGGACGGGTGGCGACGCATCGCTTCACTGCGTTCACGCTCGCGGCGCTGAGCGGCGGCCCATAGCGGATGGGACTGAAGGAAAATAACCGTGCCTTCTGATGTATTCGCCACGATCGTCACTCCTCTCAGCACCACTCGCAAAAGCCGGGACAGTGGTTATCGGATCGTGATTCCAGAATGCCCGCCGAATCCTGAGACCAAACCATCCGCCAGGATGAGAATTGGCCGTGAATTCGCATATGCGCAATCCGGTGCCACTGCCCGCCGCCGTCCATGCCGGCCGGACCGAACGATAGCGACGACCACCGACACATTTGCCGTTTCGAATCCGCGCCGGCGGGCTGCTAGGGTCCCTTGCTTATGCCGGAGATCGATCGCCGCCGCATGATTGTGACCACCGGAATCGGAGTGCTGGCAGCGGCGCTGCCGAACCCGAGAGCCGGGGCCAGTCCGGCCCCGCCGCCCGCGGCGCCCAGCGGCCAATCCGGGACCTACCTCTTCCAGGATGAGTTCGACGGTCCGGCCGGCTCGGCGCCGGACGCGTCCAAATGGGCGGTGGCCAAAGCCCGCGAGACGATTAAGGATCCGACTTACTGGGAACGCCCGGAGAACATCGGGCAGTACCGCGACGACCGCCGCAACGTCTTCCTCGACGGCAAGTCCAACCTGGTGCTGCGCGCCGCCAAGGACGGCCCCACCTACTACAGCGGCAAGGTGCAGAGTCTGTGGCGCGGCGGCGTCGGCCACACCTGGGAGGCCCGGATCAAACTGGACTGCCTGACCGCCGGCGCCTGGCCGGCTTACTGGCTGGGTAATGACGACCAGGGCGAAATCGACGTCATGGAGTGGTACGGCAACGGCAACTGGCCCTCGGCCACCACCGTGCATGCCAAAGCCAACGGCGGCGAGTGGAAGACCCACAACATCGCGGTGGACAGCGCCTGGCACACCTGGCGATGCCAGTGGGACGAGGCCGGCATCCGGTTCTGGAAGGACTACGTCGACGGCGCGCAACCGTACTTCGACGTGCCCGCCAGTTCGCTGCCGGATTGGCCGTTCAACGGCCCGGGCTACACGGTTTTTCCGGTGTTCAACCTGGCGGTGGCCGGGTCCGGCGGCGGCGACCCCGGCCCGGGCAGCTATCCCGCGGACATGCTCATCGACTGGATCCGCGTCTGGTAGCAATGCCCGCCGGCGCCGTCAGTGCGTCAGCAGCGCGGCCGCGCTCCACGCCCGGCGACCCGGACGGCGCGGATCCGGCTGCGGCAGCCAGCCGAGCGGGCGCATCACCAGCGGCAAGCGCCGCAGCCGGCGGGCCGCCGAATACAGCGCCTCCACCTGGACCGTTCGCCAACCCAGGTTTTCGAAATAGGCCAACCCGTTGTCCGGGGCGAACTTGAACGGCGCGTTGGCCAGCATGCCCGCCATCTTCTTGTTCATCATCTTCTTCAGGCCGGGTCCGGCGAAGTCGAGCATCCACCAGCGGACCTCGGGCCGCTGCAGCGCCGCCGACAGCGCGGACACGTCGCTGTCGTCCAGATACATCAACAGGCCCTCGGTGAGCACCAGCGCCTTGGTCGCACCGTCCAGCGCCTCGTTCAAAAACGCGTCCCGGGCGACCCCGTCGGCCAGGTCGACTGCGGTTCGGGTCAACCGGCAGCGCGGCACCTCGTCGGCGAGGACCTGCGTCTTCTCGGCGAGCAACGCCGGCAGGTCCGCCTCCACCCAGGTGAGATCGGGCGGCAGGTTCAACCGATACGGCCGGGTGTCCAGCCCGGCGGCCAGGTTCAGCACCCGGTCGCAGCCCTGGGCGATGGCCTCGGCGATGGCGTCGTCGATGATCTTGGTCCGCGCGACAAGCCACCACCCGTTGCGCGTCGTGCGCGGCACGTGGTCGACGATCGCGCGGCCGTGGTCACCGGCGAGACGTTCGGCCAGCGGGTCACAGAAAATCGCGTCGGGCCGCGCGGATTCGGTGGCCCGGTGCAACGCCGTCCAGCGCGCCGTGTCGGAAACATGGGTGATGGTGTGCCCTGGGCCTGACATACGTGCGTTATAGCAGTACGGCGGCGGCGCTACTGACCGGCCCTGCCGCCGGCCAGCCAGGCGGCGGTCACCGTGCGGGTCGCCGGCGGCGGCAGCACTGCGTCCGGCGCCCCGAGCCGGCCGACCTTGACGGTCCACGCCGGTGCCGAGCGGTCGATGCAGGAGCCGCGGCCCTGGCTGGGCTGCCACAGCACGGCCAGATCCGAACCGGCGCCGCCGCATCCGTAGACGCCGACGTACCCGTCGGCCCGCCCGCCCCACGCGCCGCCGTTGCGCAGCAGGCAGCGGGTGCCGTCGTCGAGGGTCAGCGCGAACGGGTCCGGGTCGGCGGGCGCGCGCACGGGTGCCAGCTGCCCGTCGAACGTCACCCGGTGCATCTGCCTGTCCCACGGATTGTCTACGCACAGAAGGGATCCCGGCGTGGACGGCCAGCAGGTGCCGGCACCGGCGGCGCTCGGCGAACAGTAGTAGACGTTGTCGTCGACCGCCGACGGTGACGGTTGCGAACACTCGGATGCGTGCCCGACGCTGTCGGGCCCGGCCGCCACCCGATAGCCGTTGATGGCTTGGCCGTCCGGCCCGACCGCCACGACGGTGATCACCTGGGTGGGTGGCGGATCGGCCGCCGCGGATCCCGCCGGCAGGAACAGCGCCCAGGCCAGGACGGCGATGGGGACCAGGGCAACTCGCGACACGTTCACCGGCGAACCCTTTCGACAGCCCCCTGCCGTGCAGGGTAGTGCGTGCCGGACGTGGTTGGGATCGGTAGCCGCCGGCCGGGCTTGCACTGGGCGCAACGACGGCGCCACTCCGGCGCCGCCCCACCGAAAGGAAGCCACCAATGAAGATCGTGCCCGCCAGCATCGAAGAACAGATCAACCGCGTGGATCGGCAGCGCAGCCTCTACATCGGGCTCGGCGCCGGCGCCGTGGCGGCGTGGAGCGTCTTTCGGCTGTTCTGGCTTCTCTACCTCGGGATGACATTCGGCTGGCTGTTCGGCGCGATGGTCTTCCAGGTGGTGTTGTGGGGGGTGATCGGCGTGGTCGCCGGGATTGCGGCAATCGGGTTCCTGAGCCGCTACACCAAGGGGTCGTAACCGACCAACCGGCGACGAGAGTTGGCGAATGTGCTTGCAGTTCACTAACTCTCGTCGCTGCGGCGACTGGTCTACAGCTGCGCCCAGACCGATTTCGTCTTCAGGTAGATCTCCAGGCCCTCTTTACCGAACTCGTGGCCCCAGCCGGACTGCTTGTATCCGCCGAAGGGCACGTCGTGGTCGAACACCAACTGGCAGTTCACCTGGACGCTGCCCGCCTGCAGCCGCTTGACGATCCGGTGGGCGCGGCCCAGGTTCTCCGTCCAGGCGGTGGCGGCCAGGCCGTAGGTGGTGTCGTTGGCCATCGCCACCGCCTCGTCCTCGTCGTCGAAGGGCAGGATGGCGACCACCGGACCGAAGATCTCCTGCTGGTAGAGCCGCATGCCGGGGTCCACGTTGGTGAGCACCGTGGGGTGCACGAAGTAACCCTTGCGGTCCAGCCGGTAGCCGCCGGTGACCACCTCGACGCCGTCGTTCTTACCTTCGTCGATGAAGCCCATCACGCGGTTCAGCTGCTTCTGGCTGATCAGCGGCCCGCTCACGCAGCCCTCCTCGCTGGGCGCGCCCAGCTTGAACGTGTTGGCCATCATCGCGATGCCCTCGACCACGCGGTCGTACACGCCGCGCTGCACGAAGATCCGCGACCCGCACACGCAGCCCTGCCCGGAGTGCACGAAGATGCCCAGCGACGCCATCAGGATGGCCTTGTCCAGGTCGGCGTCGTCAAAAATCAGCACCGGCGACTTGCCGCCGAGCTCGAGCGTGACCTTCTTCAGGTTGCCGGCCGACGCCCGCACGATCTCCTTGCCGACCTCGGTCGACCCGGTGAAGGCGACCTTTTCGACGTCGGGATGCGCGGTGATCGCCGCGCCCGCGGTGTGGCCGTAGCCGGTCAGCAGGTTGACCACACCCTCGGGAACCCCGGCCTCGTGCACCAGCCGGTCCAGCAGCAGCGCCGACAGCGGCGTCTCCTCGGCGGGCTTGACCAGCAGGCTGCATCCGGCGGCCAGCGCCGGCGCGAGTTTGGCGCTGGCGTTGAAGATCGGGCCGTTCCACGGGAAGATCAGCCCCACCACGCTGTAGGGCTCCTTGAGCGTGTAGGCGTGCATGTTGACGAACGTGTCGGTCGCGATGCCGTCGGTCTTCACGTCGTAGGCGGTGCCGTTGATCTTCGAACACCAGCCGGCGTAGTAGCGGAAGAACTCCGAACACGTCGACATCTGCAGCTGCGCCTGCAGCAACGGCATACCGGTGTTCAGCGAATCCAGCTGGGCGAACTCCTCGGCGTGTTCGTCGATCAAATCCCCGATCCGCCACAGGATCTTGGCCCGCTCCCGGCCCGGCAGCTGCGACCAGACGCCCGACTCGAAGGACGCCTTCGCCCGGGCGGCGGCTTCGTCGACCGCTTCGGCGCCGCAGTCGGTGAATTCGGTGATCTTCTCCTCCGTCGCGGGATCGATGACCGCGATGACGTCACCCGTTCCGGGGCGCTTGCGAATGTCGTCCAATACCGCCTGCACCGTCATCTGATCCCTTTCCTCTGGCGAGTCCTCTGGCGAGCCGTCGCGCCCAGCGCCCGCTGCGCTCGGTGCTGAGCACTTGCTTAGCATTGTGCGCGCTGCGTGGTCAAGCATCCGCCGGGGGTGGCCGGGCTCAGACGCCGACGAGCTCCGGGTGGAACTTGGCCGCCATCCGGCGCATGCCGTCGCGCCAGTCGACCGTGGTGCCGCCGATGAGCTCGTGCATCCGGTCGACGGTGGTCGGGTTGCCGCGCAGCGCGCGCTCGCTCGGCTCGAAGACCGGTTCCCTGCCCACCAGCGAGCCGAGGTAGCCGCACCACTCCTGCAGGCTGACGGTCTGGTCACCGCACCAGTTGACGGTGGTCGCCGGAACCGACGCCACGTCGAGCAGCTTGGGGATGGTGGCGATGATGTCGTCCTCGTGAATGGGGTTGTAGCGGGCGGGTTCTCCGGGTGGCACCGGGATCGGGATGCCGCTCAGCATCATCTCCATGTGGTAGAACGGCCAGCCGCCGTTGTCGCCGTAGGGGACGTTGAGCCGGGCGATCGTGGTGGGCAGCCCGACGATGCGCGCCACCGACCGGGCGACCACCTCCCCGGCGATCTTGGAGATGGAATAGGTGGGAAACAGCGGCTTGTGGTTGTCGCCCAGGGCGGAGCGCTCGCTGCGCGGCTCGTCGCCGGGCGGGTCGTAGACCGCGGCCGACGAGCAATGCAGGAAGGCTTTGGCGTTGCGGCAGTGGGCCATCAGCACACCCACCGACTCGGCGTTGGCCGCCAGGTCCTTGTCCCAGCTTCCGCTCTTGGCCACCGCGAGGTTGAGGACGAAATCGAAATCGCTTGGCAGACCGGTGAAGTCGCCGGCGGCCAGATTCACCGTCTGGCACCGGATCCCGGCCTGCTCGAGCCTTTCTCGCGCGGCGGCATCGGTGAAGCGGGCGATGCCCCACACCTCGTTGTCGGCCGCCAGCGCCCGGGCGACGGGGGTGGCGATTTGACCGGTCGGGCCGGTGATCAGGATTTTCGAGCCACGCATCCGCTGATGGTAGCGGGACACGACGTCACCGCAGGGGCGAAAGGCGGGGACTCACAAGCCGGGCTGGTCCTCGATGATGCCCAGCCAGATCTGCGCGACGTCGATGGCCACCTTCTCGCTGATGAAGGCGTGCTGGGTTCCGGTGTAGATGTCGCGGAAGGCCCGCTCCAGCCGGCTGCCCTCGCGGATCGAGCTCGTGCCGGCGACCAGATGCGCCCACTCGGCACAGCCGCGGGCCGTGTCGGTGGCGTAGACGGCGGCCACCCGCATGTCGGCGCGCAGCGCCGGTGTCAGCTCCTGCCCGGCCGCCACCGCCGCCTCGGCGGTCGTGAACGCATCCAGCACCAACAGCCGGGCCGCGCGCCAGGCCGCGCGGTGATGCGCCAGCCCCTTCTGGAAGGTGGGGCGGCTGGCCAGCGACGCCATGTCGCTCATCCGGAACTTGGTCGCCGCCAGCTCCTGCACGTCGTCGAGCATGCTCTTGGCCACCCCCAGCGCCCACGACGCGTGCCCGGCGGCGGTGACGGGCATCAGCCCCATCCGGGTGGCCGGCGAGGCGCCGCGGAACGGCGCCCGGGTGAACAGCTCGAAGGTGCGGGCGGCGGGCACGAACACGTCCCGGGCGCTGTAGTCGTAGGAGCCGGTGCCCTTGAGGCCCTGCACGTACCAGCCGTCGTCGAAGCTGATCTGCTCGCGGGGAATGACGGCAACCCGCATCTCCGGGAAACCCTCACTGATCCAACGCATCTCGCCGTCGTCCATCGGCAGGAACCCGGCGGCGACGTACTGGGAGTGCCCGATCCCCGAGCCGAAGTTCCACGCCCCGCTCACCAGGTAACCGCCGTCGACGGCGGCGCCCTGCCCGTTGGGGAAGAACTGGCCGCCCATGGTGACGTGGTTGTCGTGCGCGGTGAACACCTCGGCGAAGCCGTCGTCGGGCAGATAGGCCGCCGCGGCGAACGACGACGGCAGGTTGGCGATGCCCACCCAGCCGAATGAGCCGTCCTGCCAAGCCATTTCGATCCACGTCTCGATCATCTCGGTGAACGACGGCTCCACCCCGCCGGCTTCGATCGTGTTGAACGCCGACATCAGCCCGCTCGCCCACATCGCGTCGACGATCGCCGGGGTCAGCGTGCGCATCCGCTCCGATTCGGCAGCTTGGTCTTGCACCAGGTCCCGCATCCCGCGGGCCAGGGCGACCACCCGGTCATCGGTGTCGGCGATCGATGTCATGTGGCCCTTCCCATCGTGGCCTCATCGCTGGGTGCGACGGCAGCAGCAGCCTTACGGTAAGCGTTGTGCGGTGGATAGTCGACGGAATGAATGTGATTGGCAGCCGCCCGGACGGTTGGTGGAAGGACCGCGACGGCGCCATGGTCGCATTGGTACAGCGCCTGGACCGCTGGGCGTCGGGCCGCGACGACGACGTCACCGTGGTCTTCGAGCGGCCACCGGCGGCCGTCGTCACCTCGTCGGTGATCGGCATCGCCCACGCACCCCGGGCGGCGGCGAATTCGGCCGACGACGAGATCGTCCGGCTGGTCACGGCCGACCCCGACCCGCCCGGCATCTGCGTGGTGACCTCCGACCGCACCCTGGCCGAACGGGTGCGGAATCTGGGCGCCCGCGTGCAGGGGTCGGACAGCTTCCGTGACCTGATCGAGCCGCGGCACCGATGAGTACCGACGCCCCAGTCCCCGCTGCCAACCGGGTCTGCCGCCTGGCACACATCGACATCCCGATCCTCGGCGCCCCGATGACCTACATCGCCGGCGCTCAGCTGGCGGCCGCGGTCTCCAACGCCGGCGCGCTGGGCATCATCGAGACCACGTCTGATCAGGGCCGGGCCGACCTGCGACGGGTGCGCGAGCTGACCGCCGGCGCGGTGGGCGCCAACATCGCGCTGCTGTTCAACCGTGACCCGGCGATGCTGGATTTGCTTGTCGCCAACGACATTCGGTTCGTCACCACCTCGGCCGGGGATCCGGCGCTGTTCACCGATCGGCTGCACGACGCGGGCATCACCGTGTTCCACGTGGTGGGCACGCTGGCCGCGGCCAAGAAGGCCGTCGACGCCGGGGTGGACGGCCTGGTGGTCGAGGGCGTCGAGGGCGGCGGATTCAAGAACCGGTTCGGCGCCTCCACCATGGTGCTGCTGCCGTTGGTGGCCGCCCACGTCGACGTCCCCATCGTGGCCGCCGGCGGGATCTGCGACGCCCGATCGATGGCGGCCGCGTTCGTGCTCGGCGCCGAAGCCGTGCAGATGGGCACCCGGCTGCTCGCCTCCGCGGACTCGCCGGTGCACGTCAACCTCAAGCAGGCGGTCGTCGCGGCCGACGAGACGGCGACCGTCCTGCTCCCCCTCGACGGCAAACGCATGATGCGCGTCATTCGCACGCCCGCCGCGGAGCGGCTGGAGGCCGCGGGCGCCGCCGGCGAGGGCGCCGCGGCGCTGCAACGCGTGCAGCGGCTCTACTTCGAGGGCGACCTGGACGCCAGCGTGGCCAACACCGGCCAGGTGGCCGGGCGTATCCGCGACCTCCCGCCGGCCGCCGACATCATCAAGCAGATGTGGAAAGGCTGCCGCGAGGTGCTGGCGGCCACCTCGGCGCGACTGGACTGGGCCGACGACGCCTAGGTAGCCGTGCCGCTAGCCCGCCGCGGCCAGCGCCGCGTCGTAGTTGGGCTCCTGGGCGATCTCGGGCACCAGCTCGGTGTAGGCGACGTTGCCGTCGGCGCCGACCACCACGATGGCCCGGGCCAGCAGCCCGGCCATCGGCCCGTCGGCGATGGTGACCCCGTAGTCGTCGCCGAAGCTGTCCCGGAAGGCCGACGCGGTCTTGACGTTCTCGATGCCCTCGGCGCCGCAGAATCGCGCCTGCGCGAACGGCAGGTCCTTGGACACGTTCAGCACGGTGGCGCCGGCGCCGGCGGCCCGCTCGTTGAAGGTGCGCACGCTGGTCGCGCACACCGGCGTGTCGATGGACGGAAAGATGTTGAGCACCAACGGCTTACCGCTGAATTGATCACTGGTGACCGGGCTCAGGTCGCCGCCCGTCAGGCTGAAGGCCGGGGCCTTGGAGCCGACGGAGGGCAGCTCGCCGACGGTGTTGATCGGGTTTCCACGCAACGTTATCTGTGCCATGGGGCACAGTCTGCCAAGCCCGCCGCGGCCGTCGTGGGGCAGGTCCCCGTGTCCTGATTCATGGGGTGCATGGCGTAGACGACGCGGCCCGGGTGCCCAACACTGAGTTCATGCCGGAGTTGGTGCCGCGCCAGGTGGTGATCGCCGGGTTTCCCGGAGTGCAGGCGCTCGATGTGGTGGGACCGCACGACGTCTTCTCCGGCGCATCGTTGTTGACCGGCGGCGGGTATCAGGTGGTGCTGGCCTCGGTCGACGGGCAGCCGGTCACGACGCCTGCCGGGCTGGGGTTCGTCGCCACCGCGCTGCCGGACCCGGGCCGACCGATCGACACCGTCGTGCTGCCCGGCGGTGCCGGCGTCGACGCCGCACGCGGCGATGCCGAGCTGATCGCCTGGATCAAGGCTGTCGCCGGGCGTGCCCGGCGGATGGTGACGGTGTGCACCGGCGCGTTCCTTGCGGCCGAGGCGGGACTGCTGGACGGGCACCGGGTGACCACCCACTGGGCCTTCGCCGATCGGTTGGCGAGCGAGTTCCCCGCCGTCGACGTCGACGCCGACCCGATCTTCGTCCGAAGCTCGGACACCTTGTGGACCGCGGCCGGGGTCACCGCGGGCATCGACCTGGCGCTGGCGCTGGTCGAGGACGACCACGGCACCGAGGTCGCACAGACGGTTGCCCGCTGGCTGGTGCTGTATCTGCGCCGGCCGGGCGGGCAGACGCAGTTCGCGGCGCCGGTGTGGATGCCGCGCGCCCGGCGGGACTCGATCCGCGAGGTGCAGGAGATCATCGAGGCCGAGCCCGGGCGCCCGCACACCGTCGACGAGCTGGCCCGCCGGGCGGCGATGAGCCCGCGCCATTTCACCCGGGTGTTCACCGCCGAAATCGGTGAGGCGCCCGGCCAGTACGTGGAACGCATTCGCACCGAGGCGGCGCGGCGTCAATTGCAGGAGACCGACGACACCGTCGTCACCATCGCCGCCCGGTGCGGTTTCGGCACCGCGGAAACGATGCGGCGCAATTTCATTCGCCGCGTTGGCATTTCACCCGACCAATACCGCAAGGCATTCGCGTGATGCCCCGGGCTTGATGGAGAAAGGACCACCCCGATGACTCAGATCGCGTTCCTGGCCTATCCGGGATTCACCGCGCTGGACATGATCGGCCCGTACGAGGTGCTGCGCAACCTGCCCGGCGCCGAGGTCCGGTTCGTCTGGCACGAAACCGGACCGATCACCGCCGATTCCGGTGTGCTGGTCATCGGTGCTACGCATTCGCTGGCCGAAACACCTTCTCCCGACGTGGTTCTGGTGCCGGGCGGCCCGGGCACCGCGGTCCATGCCCGTGACGACGCGCTGCTCGACTGGCTGCGCACGGCGCACCGCACCGCCACCTGGACGACGTCGGTGTGCACGGGTTCGCTGATCCTGGCGGCCGCGGGCCTGCTGGACGGGCGGCGCGCGACGTCGCACTGGCTGACCATCCCCGCGCTCAAGGCGTTCGGCGTCACCGCGGTGCCCGACGAACGCATCGTGCACGAGGACGGCATCGTCACCAGTGCCGGTGTGTCCGCCGGGCTCGACCTGGCGCTGTGGCTGGCCGCGCAGATCGGCGGCGACGGCCGCGCCAAGGCCATCCAGCTCGCCCTGGAGTACGACCCGCAGCCGCCGTTCGACTCGGGTCATTTGTCCAAGGCGTCGGCGAGCACGAAAGCCGCTGCGACGGCGCTGCTTTCGCGGGACAGCCTGTCCCCCACCTACCTGAAGGCCACCGCCCTGCTGGCCTGGGATCAGGCGCTGGACAGGGTCAGGTCCCGGCGGCGCAGGCGGCAACCGGATCTGTCGCCGGCCTGATCACGGGTTGGGCTGCAGGATCTCGTTGGAGGCGAGCCGGCCGCCGGCCTGCAACCAGGCCGCGATCACCCCGGGCGCATCACGGTTCGGGTTGTAGATGTCCTCCTCGCTGCTGAACAGCCCGTCGCCGGCGTAGACCAGCCGGGTCCAGTTGGGGAACCAGAACGGCTCGCCCTGCGGGTCGGTCGGGTGATCCAGCAGGTTCTTGATCATCACCACGACCGCGTCGTTGTCCTCGTCGTAGGCGGTCCAGCCGGACGGAAATCGCATGTGCGGAAACGGCGCCATCACCGCGACGATCCAGTCCCGCACCGCCTCACGGCCGCGGAAGACCCCGTAGTGATGCTCGGTGTAGACGACGTCCTCGGTGAACAGGTCCGCGAAGGGGCGCCAGTCGCCGGAGGCGCTGCATCCTTCGACCACCCGCGTGTAATTGTCGACGGCGTTCTCGATTTCTGCCCTGGTGAATCGGCCCATAGCGGACACACTAGAACGTGTTCTCCCGTTTTTCGGGTCAGTTCATCGGGTCGGTCGTGGCGAATGGGGATGGCAAATGAGCGTGTTGGATCTGTTCGACCTGCGCGGCAGGCGGGCGCTGGTCACCGGGGCGTCCACCGGGATCGGCAAGCAGGTGGCGCAGGCGTATCTGCAAGCCGGCGCTCGGGTGGCCATCGCGGCGCGCGACTTCGAGGCGCTGCAACGCACCGCGGACGAGCTCACCGCCGGCGGTACCGGCGGTGTGGTCGCGATCCGCTGCGACGTGACCCAACCCGATGAGGTGAGCGGCATGGTGGACCGGATGATCGCCGAACTCGGCGGCATCGACATCGCGGTCTGCAATGCCGGCATCATCTCGGTCTCCCCGATGCTCGAGATGCCGGCCGCGGAATTCCAGCGCATCCAGGACACCAACGTGACCGGGGTGTTTCTCACCGCCCAGGCGGCGGCCCGGGCGATGGTGCGGCAGGGCCGCGGCGGCGCCATCATCACCACCGCCTCGATGTCCGGGCACATCATCAACGTCCCGCAGCAGGTCGGCCACTACTGCGCCAGCAAGGCGGCCGTGATCCAGCTGACCAAGGCCATGGCCGTCGAATTCGCGCCGCACGACATCCGGGTCAACAGCGTCAGCCCCGGCTACATCCGCACCGAGCTCGTCGAACCGCTGCACGAATACCACCGGCAGTGGCAGCCCAAGATCCCGCTCGGCCGGATGGGCCGGCCGGACGAACTCGCCGGCATCTACCTGTATCTGGCCAGCGCGGCGTCCAGCTACATGACCGGTTCGGACATCGTCATCGACGGCGGATACAGCTGCCCGTAGCCCGGAACGAAAAGCGTTGGCGCACTCGGGTTTTCAACTCTCGATCTCCCCGGAGATCGCGCGCTCGATGTTCGCCCGGGTCGCCGGCGGCAACACCAGCAGACCCTCGAGTTCGTGACGGGCCACATCGTAGGCGCGCTGGCGTTCGTGCGCCGCCGCCGCGGGGTCCGCCGCCACCCGGAACAGGCTCTGCGCCCGGGCAATTCGTTGCTGGTCGGTGCGGGAGAAGTCGGTGCGGCGCCGGCGGGTCGCCTCGGCCTCGGCGGCGTTGAACGCCGTTACGTAGTCCTCGACCGCGGCCAGGTAGTGCGAGGCCGCGTCCGGATCGTCCAGGAGATCTTCGGCCTTGGCGGGTCGCAGGAAGTCGGCGCGCAGCTTGGCCTTGTGGAACGCGATGGTCAGCGGATCGCGCATGTCGGTCATCAGCGGGAAGTCCAGCAGCTTGGCGACGTCGAGTTCGTAGTCCAGCCACCGCTCGTCGGTGCGGCTGTGCTCGTCGAGGACCCGCCGGATCGAGCGCCACCGGGCCGCCTGATTGTCGGCGCCGGCGCGGGCCTCGGGCGGCCGGGCCCCGTCGACTTCCCGCGCCGGCTCGTCGGTGCGCCGCCGCTGCGCGCCGAACGCCCGCACCACGGCGACGGTCGCGCCGACCAGCGGCAGCACCAGGATCAACAGCTCGGCCACTCTGATCAGCAACCCCACCTGGCCAGGATGCCACCGGCGTCGGGCCGGTGCGGTGCCGTCGACCCGCCCGATTAGCGGGTGCCTAGGCTGCCGTCGAGGTATTGGGCGCGGCAGGCCCGCCGGGCCAGCTTGCCGCTGGTGGTCCGCGGGATGGCGCCGGCGGGCAGCAGCCGCACGTCGGCGACGGCCAGCTCGTGTCGCTGCGCGACGGCGGCGCGGATGGCCTCGATCGCCGGCCGCGGATCCTGACGGCTGGTGCCCGCGGCGCGCTCGGCGACCACGACCAGCCGGCCCGCTTCGGGATCGTCCACGGCCGGCACCGAGAACGCCGTCACATAACCACGCCGAACCATCGGCGACGCCTCGGCGACGGTGGCCTCGATGTCCTGCGGATAGTGGTTGCGGCCATCGATGCGCACCAGGTCCGCGATCCGGCCCGTCACGTACAGCTCGCCGTCGAGATACACACCCAAATCGCCGGTGCGCAGCCAGCTGCCGTCGGGATCGGCCCCCGCGGCGTGGCTGCCGTCCGGCAGCCGCGACCGCAGCGTGGCGCCGAACACCCGCCGGGTCTCCTCCGGCATTCCCCAGTAGCCGCGGCCAATGTTGTTGCCATGCAACCAGATTTCGCCCACCTGGCCGTCCGGCAACTCGGCCCCGTCGGCGACGATCACCGCCCATTCACTCCGCGCCACCTGGCCACAGGACACCGCGGCGACGGCATCGGGGGCGTTGGCCGGCACCCGCACCGCATGTCCGGCGCCCAACTGCCGGCGGTCGAAATACACCGCCGTCGCCTCGGCCCGCGGCGCGATGGTCGCAACGAACAGCGTCGCCTCCGCGATGCCGTAGGACGGCTTGAACGCCGTCCGCGGCAACCCGTACGGAGCGAACGCCTTGTTGAACGTTCGGATCGCATCCATGCTGACCGGTTCGGAGCCGATGATCATCACCACGTTGCGCAGGTCGATGTCCTCGCCGCCGCCGGGCAGCCCGCGCTGCGCGGCCCACTCGTAGGCGAAGTTGGGCGCCGCGGTGACGACGTTGCCGTGCCGCGACCCGTCGGACAGGGCCTTGATCCAGCGCTGCGGCCGGCGGACGAACGCCGCGGGTGACATCAGCGTGGAGTGGCCGCCGTACACCGCGGGGAAGCCGATCATCGACAACCCCATGTCGTGGTAGAGCGGTAACCAGCTGACGCCGTGGGTGTTTCGGTCCAGCAGGTCGATGGACAGGATCATCTGCACCAGGTTGGTGCCGACCGCGCGGTGGGTGATCTCCACGCCGACCGGTGGCCGGGTGGAGCCCGACGTGTACTGCAGATGCGAGACGTCGTCCATGCCGAGTTCGGTCGGCGCGAACGACTCGGCGGCCGAGTCGGGTATCTCGTCGATGGCGATCACCCGCGGCCGGTGCAGGTGCGGGTGGCCGGCCAGGAACTGCTCGACCGCATCCCGCGCGACGGTGGTGGTGAGCAGGACGCTGGGCTGCGAATCGCGCAGCGCCGTGTCCAGCCGCTCGGCATGCCCGGGCAGTTCCGGGGCGAACAACGGGACCGCGATGGTGCCCGCCTTGACCGCCGCGTAGAACCCGGCGACGTAGTCGATGCCCTGCGGCGCCAGCACCGCAACGCGCTCACCGCGACTGGCCACCTGCTGGATGCGCGCGCCGATGGCTTCCAGCCGGACACCGAACTGGCTCCAGGTCACCTCGTGCGCGGTGCCGTCGTCCGAACCGCTGTAGTCGAGGTAGCGATACGCGACGGTGTCCCCCACGTTGGCGATGTTGCGGTCGATGAGCGAAATCAGGTTGACGCCGGGCGGCAGTGCGACCCCGCCGTCGGCGTCCAGGCAGTCCTCGATCCGCAGCAGGCCGGGCACACCATCGTCGCGCCGAAGGGCGTCATCCATACCGTGCAGTCTAGGCACGCGATGCGGCCGGCCGGGGTCGGTGACGTTCGGGCAAACCGCAAGAGCGACGGCCGTATTCGCTCATTCCGGCGGTAACGCGGTATCTTCGTGGACAGGTCTTCGTGGGCGAGCGATCCACCCGATCCGCCGGCCGCGCGGGTTGGGCGGTAGCCTACCGGCATGCCGGGCCGGAAGTTCTCCTTCGAAGTCACCCGCACCAGCAGCGCGCCCGCCGCGACCCTGTTCCGGCTCGTGGCGGACGGCGCGAATTGGTCACGGTGGGCAAAGCCGATCGTGCTGCATTCGAGCTGGGCCCGCCAGGGCGATCCCGCGCCGGGCGGGGTGGGGGCGATCCGCAAGGTCGGCCTGTGGCCGGTGCTGGTTCAGGAGGAGACCACGGAGTACGAGCCCGATCGCCGTCACGCCTACAAGCTGGTGGGGCCGCCCAGCCCGGCCAAGGACTACACCGGCGAGGTGGTCTTCACGCCGAATCCGGCCGGCGGCACCGACATCCGCTGGACCGGCTCGTTCACCGAGGGCGTGCGCGGGACGGGCCCGCTGATGCGGGCGGCCATGGGCGGCGCGGTGAAGTTTTTCGCGGGCCGGCTGGTGAAGGCCGCCGAGCGGGAAGCCGGCCAGGCGCGCTGACCCGGTCTCGTTCAGCCCCAAGCTAATTCGTGTACCGGCGGCTACTTGGACTCGACCTCGCCCTGATACTTCTTCGTCATGTGCGCGACGGCGTCCAACTGCGACTGCGCGAGGCTGTCGCGGGCCTGGCCGGCGCGCGCGGCCGCATCCAGCGTCGGCTGCGCCTGGCCCTGGAAATGCGGCATCACTTCGGCGGCGAACAGTTCGGCGGAGCGCTTGGTCGCGGCCGGGTTGGCCCACTCGTGACCCATCTGCAGCATGCAGCCGAACCCGCCGGATTGATCCCAGCACCGCTGCACCTGTTCGCGCGCCCGCTCGGGCGTGCCGATCACGCCCGCCCCGTTCTCGTTGATGACGTCGATCATCTCGTCGAGCTGATCGCCCGGCATCGTCATCTGCGGGAAGGCGGCCACCTTCTGGAAGTACCGGAACCACGGCTCGATGCCGAACTTGACCTCTTCGCGGGCCTGCTTCTCGGTCTCGGCCAGATGAAACAAACCGACCAGGCTCCAATTCGTGCGGTCGACCTGGGTGCCGAAGGCCGCCGCCCGCTCCTCGACGATGCCCCAGTGGTAGGACAGCGCATTGAAACCCTCGACGGTCAGCGTCGCCCCGATGGACAGCAGCCCGATGCCGTGCTTGCCCGCCAGCCGGGCGCCGGTCGGCGACGCGACGGCGGCCACCGCCAGCGGGATGCCGCCGTCGGAGTACGGGCCCAACTGCAACTTGGCGTCGAACAATTGGTGAGTGGCCGTCTTGGCGCTGACCGTCTCCCCCGCCAACAGCCGGACCACGATGTCGAGATTGGTCTCCAGCAGCTCGCGGGTGTCGGTGGGAGTCAGCCCGATCATGGACGAGTCGGTGGGCAGCGAGCCCGGACCCACCCCGCCGATGATGCGGCCGTGCGTGAGGTGGTCCAGCAGCATCAGCCGGTCCGCCACCCACAGCGGGTTGTGATACGACAGCGAGATGACGCCGGTGCCGAACCGGATGCGCTTCGCGCGCTCGGCCGCGGCGGCGATGAAGATCTCCGGGGAGCTGATGATTTCGCTGCCCGCCGAGTGGTGTTCGCCCAACCAGACCTCGTCGAAACCGAGGGCATCGAGATGCTCGATGAATTCCAGGTCGCGTTGCAGGGCCAGCGTCGGATTGGTGCCCGCACGGTGGAACGGGGCGATGAAGTAACCAAACCTGAGCTTGCCCATGGGGTTCCCCTTGCAGTCGAGTCCCCCGAACCATAGCCGTGCCCGACGCCGAGCCGGAAGCAAAAACCCGAAAAGGTATCAGCCGGTGGGGCCAGATGAACATGGCCCCACCGGCTAGCGAAACAAGCGAGGGAGCTACAGAAAGCGCGGGGTCAACCGCGCCGACTCAACGGCGGTGGGCGATCACGGGTAGCCGCCGCAGACGTTGCCCACGCAACCGCCGCCGCCACCCGGTCCGCCGCCGCCCCCGCCGACACCCGGGATGCTGCCGCCACCGCCGCCGGGGCCGCCGCCACCGGTCGGGCCACCGGGGATGCTGCCGCCACCGCCGCCGGGGCCGCCGCCACCGGTCGGGCCACCGGGGATGCTGCCACCGCCGCCGCCGGGGCCGCCGCCACCGGTCGGGCCGCCGGGCACGGTGCCACCGCCGCCGGGTGTGGTGGACGGCACGACGCTCGTCGACGGCGTCGTCGTCGGGGTGGTGGTGCTGGTGGTGCTCGGGCCGCCCTTATGGCCGCCGCCGCAGCCGACCGCCAGCACGAGCATCGCCGCGCCGCCGAACACGGCGACCGTCGTCCTCGGTCCAGATCTCATCGCAACCCCAATCTCGAAGGGGCGCCGCGCCGCGACGCCCCCTGTTTCTTACCCGGGGGCGCGGGCGTGCAAACTCCGGTCCGGGCCGGCGGTTAACCCTCTTTGGTGATCAGCTTGCGCAGCGCCACCCGGTCGGGCTGCAGCAGTTCGGCGATGCGGGGCCGGTTCACCTCGGCGACGATGATCTCGCCGACCTCCTGGTACACCTCGCTGAAGATGCCGTGCGACTTCATCTTCGAGGTCTGGTACAGGTTGTCCTCGGTCGGCGTCACGTAGATCACCGCGTCGGCCTTGAAGCGGTGCACCAGCCACAGGTGGATCAACGTCATCAGCCGCTTCTGCCGGAGCTTTTCGGCGAAGGTGTTCTGGTCGCGCACCTGAAGGATGCTGCGGCCGTGCCGGTCCTTGATCGGGTCGACGACGACGTTGGCCAGTTGCTCGTCGCCATCGCCGTAGATGCCGAGTTCCAGCACGTCCGAACCCGCCCGGCGGGGCCGCAACTGCACGCGGAGCTTCTCGCCGAGGTGGTAGTTCTCGCTCCACATCGCCAGCCACTCCTCGAGCAGCTTCTTGGGCACCTCGGTCTGCACCAGATGCTGATGCTGGGTCGAGCCCTCGCCCATCGCCTTGGTGGTCGCGGTGCGGCCCGACGAGGCGGCCAGTGCGGCATCGCTGCGCGGCCCGCCGACCAGCGTTTGCGGTGTGCGGTAAG
This sequence comes from Mycobacterium timonense, assembly GCF_025821985.1. Classification (NCBI taxonomy): domain Bacteria; kingdom Bacillati; phylum Actinomycetota; class Actinomycetes; order Mycobacteriales; family Mycobacteriaceae; genus Mycobacterium; species Mycobacterium timonense. The sequence continues at coordinate 88,330 of NZ_JACKSY010000048.1, forward strand.
GGGATTCGACCAGACGCATCTTGCGCTGCAAGCGGGCCAGCGCCAGCATGCCGTCCTGTTGCAGCGAGGTGGCGAACTCCTCGGCGGCCACGCCGTCGATCTGGTGTCCGCCGTAGGTGATGAAGTTGAAGACGAAGCCCATCTTGCCGAGTTCCTCGGGGAACTGCTTCATCTGCTCGTCGGTCATGCCGGTGGTGTCCCAGTTGAACGACGGCGACAGGTTGTAGGCCAGCATCTGGTCGGGGAACTCGGCGTGGATGGCGTCGGCGAACTGCTTGGCGTCGGCCAGGTCGGCGGTCTTGGTCTCCATCCACAGGATGTCGGCGAACGGCGCGGCGGCCAGCGACTTGGCGATGGCGTACGGGATGCCGCCGCGGATCTGGTAGTAGCCCTCGGGGGTCTTGGCCAGCTCGCAGTCCCAGCCCGGGTCGAAGCCCAACTCCTTCGCCTTGGCCTTGGCGGAGTAGAGCGAGGCGCGCGCCGCGAAGGCCCGCCACTCGTCGGCGCTCATGTCGGCCGGCTCGCCCTCGCTCGCGGCGAACTCCAGCACCTCGGCGACGGCCTCGCCGTAGGTCATCAGCCCGGCGTCGTCCTCCCAGGCCGCCACGAACCGCGACTCCACCTGGTCGAACAGGTCGTCGATGGACTGTTGCCCGTTCTCGCGCCAGGTGTTGACGGCGTCGGAGATGACGCCCTGGATGCCCTGACGCTCGAGCCAGGCGGTGGCCTCGGCGTACTCCGCCTCCGGCAGCGCGTAGAGCAGGTGGCCGTTGAGGTCCTTGACACCCAGCTCGTAGAAGCGGCGCACCATCGCCAGGAAGCACGCCTTGTACGACGGGATGTCGAGGTTTGTGGCGCCCAGCAGGAACGGCTGGTCGCGCTCGTCGGCGCGGCTGTCCAGCAGGTTGGCCGCTTCGGCGTCGGTGCGGGCGACGATGATCCCGGGCACCCGCATGATGTCGAGCTGGAAGCGCGCGGCGTTGAGCCGCTTGATCTGCTCGTCGGACGGCACCAAGACCTTGCCGCCCTGGTGGCCACACTTCTTGGTGCCGGGCCGCTGGTCCTCGATGTGGTAGCCGGGCACCCCGACCTCGACGAAACGGCGGATCAGGTTCCGCACGTGCGGGTCTCCCCCGTGGCCGGTGTCGGCGTCGGCGATGATGAACGGCCGGTAGTCGTACTCCTTGGTGGCGGCGCGCTGCTGTTCGCTCATCTGCAGCCGCAGGTACTGCTGGTTGCGGTCGGCGGTGAGCAGCGCGCGCACCAACACCGCGGCGTCGTCGGGCACCTGGCTCAGCGGGTAGCTGGCGAGGTCGGGCCCCGGGTCCTCGGTGGTGGAGCCCTTGGCCGAGGTGGCCCACCCGCCGAGGTAGATGCCCTCGATGCCCATCCGCTTCATGGTGACCGCCTGGCCGGGCGAGTACGGGCCGAAGGTGGTGATGCTCTTCTTCTGGGCGAACAGCTCGCGCAGCCGCTCGTAGAACGCGGCCGCCGCGTCGCGTGCCACGGTGTAGTCGGTGCGGATGGTGCCGCGCTGCTCGGCCACCTGCCGAGCGGTGTAGAGGCGCGTGATGCGGGCGAAGCGGGGGTCGTCGAAGTAGCGCTGCGTGGCGGCTACCTCGTCGTCGAACGATGGCCGGACTTGCGTCTCTTTGTCGATGATCGCCATGGTCTTACGCTCCTCTCGGCACGATTCCCCTGACCGCGAGTCTATCCCCGGAAAGGGCCGTTCAATCAGGAGTCGCAGGAGTTGAACCAAAACTGTTGCCGCATCCGGTACTTGCGGCCGTCGGTGCGGTCGGGTTCGACGGCGGGTCGGTCGTTGGCGTCAACCCTTGGGACACAACACTTTTCGCCACGCCTTTCGGCATTGAACGCGGGCGCCGTTCACCGGGTGGCCGCGCGGGCGCGCAACCAGTCGCGCTGACGACGGACGAACGCGGCGTCGACGACCCTGCCGTGCCCGGGCACGTAACGGGCCCCGGGCCCGCCGAGCGCCAGCAGCCGGTCCAGGGTGGCCGGCCAGGCCGTCACATCGGAGTCGGCGTCGATCGCGGGGTCGCCGGACTCCTCGACCAGATCACCGGTGAACACCACCGTGGGTTCGCCGTCGCGCGCCGCGGGCACGATCAGCGCCAGGTCCGACGCGGTATGGCCGGCGCCCAGGTGGGTGATCGTCACCGTGCGGTCCCCCAGGTCGATCCGGGCGTCGCGGATCCCGTGCTGCACGGGCCGCAGGGCCGCGATGGCGGCATCCACCTCGGCGGCGTCGGCGCCATGGCGCAGCGCGTCGTCGCGGATTTGATCCGTCGCCGCCCCGAGATACTCGACCACCTCCGGCGCGCAGTAGACCTCGGCGCCGGTGAACAACGACGAACCTAGCACGTGGTCGAAGTGCTTGTGCGTCAAGGCAATATGGCTCACCGGCCGTCGGGCGAGCCGGTGGACGTCGGCGTCGATCGCGGCCGCTTCGGTCAGCGTGGTTCCGGTGTCGACGAGGAGGGTTCCGCTGCGGCCGCAGATCAGCCCGACGGTGACGTCGCAGAACGGGAGCCGGCAGCGATGCACACTGCCGGTCAGCCGTTCCCACGCGAAATGCACACCAGCAAGGTAGCCGCAGCAGGGCCGCCCGCGCCGGGTCCGCACCCCGCCGATGCGCCGGGTTCGCGCCCGGCCGATGTGTCGGAAAAAGTTGACATGTCGGAAATGTCCGACGTATCTTGGTGGTCGTGACCGGCGTCGATCGCGTCTTTCTCGCCCTGGCCAACCCGGTGCGCCGCGAACTGCTGCAGCTCCTCGCCCGCCATCCGCTCTCGGCTGGGGAACTCAGCGAACGGTTCGAGCTCAGCCGGCCCGCGGTCGCCGAGCACCTCAAGGTGTTGCGCGAGGCCGACCTGGTGGCCGACGAGCGGCGCGGCCGCCAGCGCATCTACCACCTGACCGCGGAGCCGCTGGCCGAGCTCGGCGAGTGGCTGCATCCATTCGAGAAGTTCTGGCGCACACGACTGCGCCGGCTCGCCGAGGTAGCAGAGGAGCTGGAATGACGGACACGTCCAGGTTCGCGACGATCCGGGTGGACCAATTCGTGGCGGCGCCACCGGCGAAGGTGTGGCGGATGCTGACCGAACCCGAGCTGATGAAACTGTGGTGGGCCGAGGGGCAGGTCGCCGCGGTGGTGGGACATCGATTCACGCTCGACATGCCTGGCTACGGCAAGCAGCCGTGCCAGGTGCTCGAGGTTGACCCGCCGCGCCGCTTCGTCTACACCTTCACCGCGGCCTGGACATTGACCTGGCGGCTGGAAGCCGAAGGCGAGGGAACCCGAGTCTTCTTGGAACACAGCGGATTTGACCTTGACGACGCCCGCATGGCCCGGGCCTTCGAACAGATGGGCCCGGGCTGGCGCGACACCGTGCTCCCCCGTCTCGCCCGGGTCGCCGTCGACTAGCTGCCGATGCCACGGGTTTCGGGCGGCACCGCACCGGCTATCTCCCGGGCATGGCTATCACCGATTCCCGCGAAGTCGTCATCGAAGCGACACCGGAGGAGATCCTGGACGTGCTGTTCGACCTCGAGTCGCTGACCGAGTGGTCGCCGGCACACCAGAAGGTCGAGGTGCTCGAGCGCGACGAGGAGAACCACCCCATCAGGTCCAGGCAGGTGGTCAAGCTCGTCGGCATCAGCGACGAACAGGAACTCGCGTACACCATTTACGACGACGGTGTGGGCTGGACGCTGGTCAGCTCCAAACAGCAACGCGCTCAACAGGGTCGCTACACCCTGACGCCCGAAGGCGACGCCACGCGCGTGCACTTCGAGCTCACCGTCGACCTGGTGATGCCGGTGCCGGGATTCCTCATCAAGAAGGGGTCCAAGAGCCTGATGGACACCGCCACCGAAGGCCTGCGCAAGCGGGTGGCGGAGGTCAAGAAGCGCGCGGCCTCATAACCGTTGCTCTTCGCTGTGGCCCGGCGCCATCGCCCGGCCGGGAAGGGATGCTTCCGCGGCGCCCACCGGCGCGTCAGACTGTGCGGTATGGAAGCGACGCTGGTGGACACCTCTCGCCGGATCGGCACGATCATCTGCGCGCTGGCGCTGCCGGCGGGCGCGGTCGGTTGCGGCGGCCACGGTCATGGCCCGACGACGACTCCGTCGACACCCAGGGTGACCACCCTGGGCCGCACGGCGCCGAACGCCCCGGCCGGCGGGCCGTTGACAATCACCAGCCCGGCATTCACCGACGGCGCCCCGATCCCGCCGCGGTACACCTGCAAGGGCGAGGGCATCGCACCGCCGCTGGCGTGGTCGGCGCCGACGGGTGCGGCCCTGGTCGTCGACGACCCCGACGCCCCGGCGGGGCCGTACGTGCACTGGGTGGTGACCGGCATCGCCCCGGGCTCCGGCAGCACGTCCGCGGGCCAAACGCCGCCCGGCACAACGACTTTGCCGAACACCGCCGGACAGGCCGGCTACCAGGGGCCGTGTCCGCCCGCCGGAACGGGCACCCACCACTACCGGTTCACCCTCTATCAGCTGCCCAACGACTATCAGCTGCCCGCCGGCCTGGCGGGGGCGCAGGCGGCGCAGACGATCGGCGCCGCCGCGACCGCGCAGGCTCAGCTCACCGGGGTGTTCGGCGGCTGATCGGGCCCGTCACGATGCGTCGTCGAGAACCTGATAGGCGGCGTTGTAACCGGGTGTGAACGTGATGCCGGGCCCGCCGTGGCATCCAGCGCCGGCGAGATAGAGACCGTCGATTTCGATGGGCATGTCGACAAAGCCCTTCGGGCCGGGCCGGTTCGGGCCCATCAGGTCGGGGTGCAGCAGCCCGTGGCAGAAGTCGCCCGAGGGCGCGCCGAACATGGTGTTCATGTGGTAGGGCGCGAAGGTGATGTGGCGGATCACGATGTCCTTGAAGTTCGGCGCCAACCGGGTGATCTTGTCGATAACCCGTTGCGCCATAGCGTTTTTGAGATGGCCATGCTGGTCGCGGGCGACTTCGACCGGGAACGCGTAAGCGAACGCGCTGGCCGCGTGCTTGCCGGGCGGAGCCATGCTGGGGTCGTGCACCGACGGAATCTGCATGCCCATCGACGGGTTGTCCGGAACGACGCCCCGGCGGCAGTTTTCCCACTGCAGCTGTTGCTCCTCGGGTGACCCGAAGATTCCGACCGACTGTTGCATGCCTTCCTCATTGAGGAACTCGTGGGGCGGGGCAAATTCGGGCAGCCCGTCTAGCGCGAAGTGGATCTGCACGAACGAGGCCCGGTGGTCGCGGCCGGAGACTCGCGAGACCAGTTGTGCGGGAACGTGTTCGGGCGCGATCAGCTCGGTCAGCGTGATGTCGGGCGACAGGTTGGACACCACGATCGGCGCCGAGACCGTCGACTCGTCGCGTAGCCGCACGCCGGTCACCTGCCGCCCGGTGACCAGGATCTCCTCGACCTTGGTGCGGAACCGGATTTCGCCGCCCTGGGAGACGAAGAGCTCACGCAGGTGTTCGGTGAGCGCGCCGATGCCGCCCCGCAGCTTGGTCATCATCGCGGTGCTGTCGTCCGGTACGGCCAGCGCGAACGCCAAACATGCTGCGCTGCCCGGCGTGTATGGGCCGCGGTACGTCGAGTTGACGGCCAGGAATGCCAGCATCCCACGCATGACCGCGTGCGTGTCCCGGTCGGGCAGATAGCGGTCGATCACGTCCATGGCCGAGCCGAAAAGCATCTCGTGGATCGCCCGGCGTTCGTTGTCGTCGACCGCGGAGGCATACATCTCGTCGAGGGTCTTGGGCGGTTGGCGGACGTCGAAGCGGCCCAGCGCCTTCGCCGGTCCCCGACTCCAGCCGATCAAGTCGGCCATGCCGGTGACCGCGTTCAGCCCGTGCTTGTCGCTCAGATGCGTCATCAGCCGCACCGGGTCGCGGTAGAAGATCATCGGCTCTTCGCCGTGCTCACCGATGTTCGTCGACATCACGTCGGGCTCCACCGCCGGCAGCGTGTCCAGCCCGAGGTCTTTGGCGAGCTGGGCTGCCATGGGGAACTACACCGAACCGGCGATCTCGTACCGGAAGCCGTCGATCAATTCGACCGTCGCCGCCATGCCGCCCGCATACGTGTTGGCTTCCAAGCAAACGGTGCGCAAGCCGGCCCGCTGCAGGATCGCCGCGGCGGTCAGCCCGTTGTGCCCGGCGCCCACCACGATCGCGTCGTAGTTCGTGTCGCTCATATTCGGGCCCTCGTTTCCATCCGGCAACCGCGTGCCAGGATATGTCAGTACTGACGCAATTGGAAGATGTCAGTTCTGACCCGCTCGCCTGGGATACGATCGCCGCTGATGACCGGCCCGGGCAACCGTCATGAACAACGACGACGATCGACGCACGAGGCGCTTCGCCAAGCGGCGTTGAAGAGCTTCGCGCGCAAGGGGTTTGCCAACGTCACCGTCACGGAGCTGGCCCGCGAGGCCGGTGTCACCGAACGCACCTTCTTCCGGCATTTCCCGACCAAGGAATCCGTGCTCTTCCAGGACTACGAGACCCAGTTGGAGTGGCTGGCCGAAGCGCTCGCCCAGCGCCCGCCGTCGGAATCGCTGTTCGATGCCGTGCTGGCCAGCGTCGCCGCCTTCCCGCACGACCTCGAAGTGGTGCGCCAAGCCGCGACCGCCCGTGCGGAACTGATCAGCGCCGAGCGGATTGCCGGTCACCTGCGAGTCGTGCAGTCCTCGTTCGCCCGCGTGCTCACGGACTTCGTCAGGGCACGCAACCCGCAGCTAGCGAACATCGATCTGTTCGCCGAGGTTGCGGGTTCCGCGGTCGCCGCGGCACTGGTTGCCGCGGTGGAGAATTGGGGCCGCAGAGGTTGTTCCGGTGAGCTCGGCGACGACGTCACCGCGAGTCTGGCTCTGATCCGCTCCGGCCTGGCGCCGCTGGCCTGACGGCCGCCCACGCCCGAATCACTGGTTTGCCGCGGCGTCCACGGCCGCCTCGATGAAGCGCCGCAGTACGGGGCCGCTGGCCCGCTTCACAAACGCCAACGCGACGGGAATGTCGGGCGCGTCCCGCAGCGCGACGAACCGCACGCCGGGGTGGATGTTGCGCCTGATCGCCACGTCGGGAATGACCCCGATGCCGCGGTCGGCCGCGACGGATTCGATCCACTCGTCGAAATTCGTTGTCTCGACTATGGTTTCGGGCCTGTCCCCCGCCGGCCACGACCAGGGTCCGGTGGTGCCACTGGCCGTGTTGACCACCAGTGGCCAGCGCGGCACCTCGGCCCAGTCCAGCTTCGCCCGCTTGGCCAGGGGCGAATGCACCGAACACACCGCCACCCGGGGCTCATCGAAAAGATGCACGATGCGAACGGCGGTCGAGGTCACGTGCCCGCGCACCAGGGCGATGTCCACCCGGCCCTGCTGGACCGCCCCGAGCGCGTCGTCAGTGCGGATCAGGCTGACGGTGGTCCGGGTGGTCCGCTCGAACCGCGCGACGGTGTCCTGTGCCCACGGATCGGGCAGCAGCCAGCTGAATCCGAGGCGCATGCTCGCCTGTTGCCGGACCGCGTCGACGCCACGCCCCAGCTCGGTCAGGATCCGCTCGACGTGACCGAGGAAGACCCGCCCGGCCGGGGTGGTCGCCACGTGGCGCGAAGTGCGGTCCAGCAGCGACGCTTCCAGCGCGTCTTCGAGCTGTTTGATGGTTCGGCTCAGCGCGGGCTGGGTGATGCTGAGTTCCTGCGCGGCCAGCGTGAACGATTCGAGGCGCGCCACCGCTTCGAACGCGCGGAGGTGACGCAACTCGACTCGGCCGGCCTGCACCACGTCCATGCCCGATGAGCATAGATCCTTCACACAAGGCATTTCACGCGGGATTCCCGGAGACCTAACGTCGGTTGCACTGGAAGCGCAATCCGCGCTGTTGTTCGCAGGAGGACAAATGCCGCTGTTGTATATCGACCTCATCGAGGGTCGGACGCCCTCGGAGGTCAGTGCCCTGCTGGACGCGATCCACGACACGGTCGTCGAGGCGTTCGGCGTTCCGCCGCGGGATCGCTACCAGGTGGTGCATACCCACCCGGCACACGAAATCGTTACGCTGGACACCGGTCTGGGCATCGATCGGTCGTCTCGCCAGGTGGTCTTGCACGTGGTGAGCCGACGGCGGCCGCGTGAGCTCAAGCAGAAGTTCTATGAGCTGCTGGCGTCGCGCCTCGCCGGCCGGTGCGGGCTCGACCCCGCCGACCTGATCGTCTCGATCACCGAAAACGACGACGAGGACTGGTCTTTCGGCCACGGGAGGGCTCAGTTCCTGACCGGTGAACTCACGTGAGCGCCGCCACGGGTTTGCCGACACGCCTGACCGACCTATTCGGGATCGAGCAGCCGATCCTGCTCGCGCCGATGGCCCTGGTCTCCGGGGGCCGACTCGCGGCGGCGGTGACGCGGGCGGGCGGGCTGGGGCTCATCGGTGGGGGCTATCCCGACGCCGAATGGCTGCAGACGCAGATCGACCGGGCCGAGGGCGCCCGGGTGGGATACGGGTTCATCACCTGGAGCCTGGCCCGCAACCCGGGGGTGCTCGACCTCGCGCTGGACCGGGGCCCGGCGGCGGTGATGCTGTCGTTCGGCGAGTTGGCGCCCTTCGCCGATCGCATCCATGCGGCCGGCGTTCCGCTGATCGCGCAGGTGCAGAACCTCGATCAGGCCCGTCGCGCCCTCGATGCCGGCGCGGAAGTCATCGTGGCGCAGGGCTGCGAGGCCGGCGGACACGGCATGAGCGTGCGGTCGACGTTCACCCTGGTGCCCGACGTCGTCGACGTCGTGGCGGACCGCTCTCCGGCCACGTTGGTGGCGGCGGCGGGTGGGGTCGGCGATGGCCGCGGGTTGGCCGCCGCGCTGGCGTTGGGAGCCGACGGCGCCGTCGTCGGGACCCGGTTCTGGGCGACGCCGGAAGCGCTCGTCTCGCCTAAAGCGCAGCAGCGTGCCGTGGCGGCCGGCGGCGACGACACCGTGCGCACTCGGGTCTACGACGTTGTGCGCCGCCTCGATTGGCCCGCCGGATACACGGTGCGGGCCCTGAACAACGCCTTCCTGGGTACCTGGCACGGCAACGAGGCCGAGCTGTCGGCGCGGCTGCCCGAAGCGATCGATGCCTACGAAAAAGCGGTAGCCGCAGAGGATTTCGACACCGCAGCGATCCTCATCGGCGAAGCGGTGGGGGTCATCCGAGAGGTTCGTCCCGCCGCGGAGATCGTCGCCGAGATGGTCCGTGCAGCACAGCGCATTCTGCACCGCGACGGCGCGCCCTAGACAGCACCTTCCACGAGACCTACCACGCCTACAACCCGGTGCTGCGGTTCCTCCTCGAGCGCCCCGTGCACGCGAAGATCTCCCGCGACAACCTCGAAACCTATCAGCGTGCGCTCGGCCATGCGGGGCGCGTGCGGCGCCTCGATTAGGCGCCTCGATTAGCCGGCCCCATTAGGCGCGTCGGCTCGGCGGCCGCCCGCCGGCGGGCGATTTCACAGGGACATGAATTAGCTCGTCGGCCCCGGTACCCTCGACTTCTATGCGTGCAGTAGCCATCGCGGCGAGGACGGCCGCCGCCAGTCTCATGGCGGCCGGCTGGGCCGCGTCGACGGTCGTTGCCGGCGCCGACCCGGACGAGACGCACGGACCGGCGCCCGGTCCCGCCGCGACACCGTCACCAGCGCCTTCGGCCTCCCCGTCCCCCGCCGCCTCCCCGTCGCCGAGTGCCTCCCCCGCACCCGCGCCGGCGGCACCGAAGACCACCATCGACAAGGACGGCATCTACGCGGTGGGAACCGACATCGCGCCGGGCGTCTACAGTTCCGGCGGACCCGTCGGCAACGGCACCTGCTACTGGAAGCGGATGGGCAACCCGGACGGCGCCGTGATCGACAACGCGATGACCAAAAAGCCGCAGGTCGTCCAGATCGATCCGGGCGACAAATCGTTCAAGACGTCGGGTTGTCAGCCCTGGCAGCTGACCCCGGACGCGGTTCCGCCGCCCAGCGCCCCGCCCGCCGGGGTGCAGGGCACGCTCGGTATTCTCAACGGCCTGCTGGGGGGAGCCGGACAGCAGGCCCCGTCGGCCCCATCGGCGCCCGCCGCTCCGCCGTCCGGCGCGCAGTCGCCCGCGGCCGCACCGGCCCCGCAAGCCGCTCATCCCTGACCGGCCCGTCGCGACCCGGTGAGCCCCGCAATGGCCCGGAACCAGCAGATCGTCGTGATCGGGGCCGGCGTGAGCGGACTGACGTCGGCCATCTGTCTGGCCGAGGCGGGATGGCCGGTCCGCGTGTGGGCGGACACGATGCCGGCGGACACGACCTCGGCGGTGGCCGGCGCCGTCTGGGCACCGCCGCGGCCCGCCGAACGCGCGGCCGAGACGCTGCGCTGGACCGAGCACTCGTTGCGGGTGTTCACCGAACTCGCCCGCGACCCCGATTCGGGTGTGCAGCTGGCGCCGGCGCTGGCTGTCGGCGAGCTGACCGCCTCCGAGGCGATGTCGACGGCGGCCTCGCTGATCCCCGAGCTGCGCCCGGCCGACCCGGCCGACCTCCCGCCCGGCTATCGAACCGGATTTCACGCCACCGTGCCGATGATCGACATGCCGCACTATCTCGGCTATCTGACCCGGCGGCTGACGGCGGCCGGAGGCGAGATCGAGGAGCACCGGGTTGGCTCGCTGGACGAGGTCGCCGACCACGCCGACATCGTCGTCAACTGCGCGGGCCTGCGCGCGGGCGCGCTCACCGGAGACGACACCGTCCGGCCGCTGTTCGGTCAGCACGTCGTGCTCACCAATCCCGGTGTGCGCCAACTGTTTATGGAACTCAACGACGGCCCCGAGTGGACCTGCTACTTTCCGCACCCGCAGCGGGTGGTGTGCGGCGGCATCAGCATTGCCGGCCGCTGGGACACCACCGCGGACCCCGCCGTGACCGAACGGATTCTGCAGCGCTGCCGCCGAATCGAGCCACGACTGGGCGAAGCCGAGGTGATCGAGGTGATCACCGGGCTGCGGCCGGACCGTCCGTCGGTGCGCCTGCAGGCCGAACCGCTCCGACGGGCACGCTGCATCCACAATTACGGGCACAGCAGCAACGGCGTCACCCTGTCCTGGGGTTGCGCGCGTGACGTGCTGGCCCTGGTGGACGACGCTCGCTGACCTCAGCCGGCGGTGCGTCGAATCACAAGGGACAGTAGCCAACTCACTATCGACAACACGATGGCGGCCCAGATCGCGGTCCACCAGAAGTGGTCGATCTGCAGGCCCCAGTGGGTGGTGTGCTCGGTGATCCACGCGGTGATCCAGAGCATCAGGGCGTTGATCACGATATGGATCAGACCCAGCGTCAGGATGTAGAGCGGGATGGACAGGATCTGGACGATCGGCTTGATGAACGCGTTGACCAGACCGAAGATCACGGCGACGACGAAAATGATGCCGACCCGCTGCAGCTTCGTGTCACCGCCGACGAACGTCAGGCCGTGCACGAACAGGGTGACGATCCACAGCGCGAATCCGGTCAATGCCGCGCGCAGCACAAAAGGGCCCATGCCGCCATCCTGTCACCCGTCGCCCGCGTGGGCACCCCGATCAGGTCAGTTCAGGTTGTAGAAGCGTTGCGCGTTCAAGCCGCCGATCTTCTCCCGGGTTTCCTCGCTGATATCGGCGCGGGTGCGCAGATGCTTGGTGCTCTCCGGCCATTCGCCGTCCCAGTGCGGGTAGTCGCTGGCGAACATGATGAAATCGGCGCCCAGCACGTCGATCACCCCGGGCAGGATCGGTTCCTCCGGCTCGCACGTCACAAAGATGTTGCCCGCCTTGAGGTATTCGTGCGGATCGCGGCGCCAGCCGCGCTCGACCCAGTCGCCGCGCTTCTCGTAGTGCTCGTGCAGGCGATCGATGAAGAACGGCACCCAGCCCGCGCCCGCCTCCAAGAAGGCGACCCGCAACTTCGGGTGCCGCTCGAAGACACCGCCGGACACCATCGCGGTCATCGCGGTCATCTGGTCGAACGGGAAGCTGATGCAGTGCACCTGAATGTAATTGGTGAAGCGGTCCACGCCGATCTTGGGCAGATGGATGCCGGGCGCGCCGTGCACGCCCAGCGGCATTCCGAGTTCGACGGCGGCGGCGTAGAACGGGTCGAGATCGGGGTGGTCGAGGTTGCGGCTCTGCAGCGCCGGCGGCACCAACGTTGCCACCAGCCCAAGGTCTTTGGCTTCCCTCATGACGTCGATCGCCAGTTGGCCGTGTTCGATCGGCGTGACCGCGACGCCGCGCAGCCGTCCGCCCGACTGGGCGCAGTAGTCGGCGATCCACCGGTTGTACAGCCGGGCGAACCCGGCGGCGAACTCGGGGTCGCGCAGGCTCGGTGCGCACAAGCCAAGGCTGGGATAGAGCACCATGGTGTCGATGTGATCGCGGTCGGCGTCGCCCAGCACGCCTTCGGCGGACCGGCAGTTGATGTCGGGGGCGTCGCTGATGCCGTGCTCGGGCGGACACCCGGCGCCCGGGCCGCCGTCCTCGGGGTAGTTGCGGCCCTCGATCATCAGGCCGAGTCGCCCGTGCCGGCCGGGCTTGACGTGCTCCGGCCACCGCTGGATCGCCTCGATCGCCAGCGAGGAATTCTCGGCGACGTGACCGTCGGCGTCGATGATCCGCATGTCTGGCGAACTTACTCCCGCGCCGCGCCCGGCGGAACGGGTCGCGCCGACGGCCCGGGTAGGCCACGATGCTGACGTGACCAAACCAAGTCCCGGCCGGAAGTTGACCGCCGACCAGCGTAATTCCTTCATCGCCGCGTTGTTGGGCTGGACGATGGACGCCTTCGACTACTTCATCGTCGTGCTCGTCTACGCCGACATCGCAAAGACGTTCCACCACAGCAAGGCCGAGGTCGCCTTCGTCACCACGGCCACGCTGATCATGCGGCCGGTCGGTGCCCTGGTGTTCGGGCTGTGGGCGGACCGGGTAGGACGGCGGCTGCCGTTGATGGTCGACGTGATGTTCTACTCCGTCGTCGGGTTCCTGTGCGCGTTCGCGCCCAACTTCACCGTGCTGGTGATTCTGCGGCTGCTGTACGGCATCGGCATGGGCGGCGAGTGGGGGCTGGGCGCCGCGCTGGCCATGGAGAAAGTGCCGGTCGAGCGGCGCGGGTTCTTCTCCGGACTGCTGCAGGAGGGCTACGCGTTCGGTTACCTGTTGGCCAGCGTCGCCTCGCTGGTGGTGATGGACTGGCTGGAGTTGTCGTGGCGCTGGCTGTTCGGTCTGAGCATCGTGCCCGCGCTGATCAGCCTGATCATCCGCTACCGGGTGGAAGAGTCCGAGGTGTGGGAGGCCGCGCAGGATCAGCTGCGGCTCACCAGCACCCGGATCCGCGACGTGCTGCGCAACGGCGCGATCATCCGCCGATTCGTCTACCTGGTCCTGCTGATGACGGCCTTCAACTGGATGAGCCACGGGACGCAGGACGTCTACCCGACGTTCCTGGGGGCGCACGCCAATCACGGCGCCGGTCTGTCCAGCACGACGGTCAAGTGGATCGTGGTGGTGTACAACGTCGGCGCCATCATCGGCGGACTCGTCTTCGGCACGCTGTCCCAGCGCTTCAGCCGCCGCTACACCGTGGTGTTCTGCGCCATGTTGGCGCTGCCGATCGTGCCGCTGTTCGCCTACTCGCGCACCGCGGCGATGCTGTGTCTGGGATCGTTTTTGATGCAGTTGTTCGTGCAGGGCGCCTGGGGCGTGATTCCCGCCCACCTCACCGAGATGTCGCCCGATGCGATCCGCGGCCTCTACCCCGGCGTGACCTATCAACTCGGAAACCTGTTGGCGGCGTTCAATTTACCGATTCAGGAGCGCCTCGCCGAGACCCATGGCTACCCGTTCGCGTTGGCGGCGACGATCGTGCCGGTGTTGATCACCGTCGCGGTGCTGACGCTGATCGGCAAGGACGCCACCGGCATACGCTTCGCGACCAGCGAAAGCGCTTTCCTGCCAACCGAAATGACGTGACGGCGCACCAACCGGCCCCGAGCGTCACGCCAGCGTGACGCCGGGCCGCCGCGGCCACACTGGCGTGACGCTCGGCCTCAGGCGTCGGTCAGCAGGCGCCGCAGCAGGTGCATGGCCACCGTCGTCGAGCGCTCGCGGATGTCCAACCGGTTGCCCGGAAGCCGCAGGGTGCGGGTGTCCGAGCGGGCCGTGGCACCGGGTGGGCCGACCTGCACGCTGAAGCACACCGTTCCCACCGGCTTCTCCTCGGTACCCCCGCCGGGGCCGGCGATGCCAGTGATCGCCACGGCGGTGTCGGCGGCAAAGCGTTGCCGCGCGCCCGCGGCCATCGCCTGAGCAACTGGTTCGGACACGGCGCCGTGCGTCTCGATCAACGCCGGGTCGACGCCGAGTAACTCGGCCTTCGCCTCGTTCGAGTAGGCGACCACACCGCCGGCCACGTAGTCCGACGATCCGGGCCGGTCGGTCAGTCGCGCCGCCAGCAACCCCGCGGTGCAGGACTCCGCCGTCGCGATCCGGCGGCCGGCCAGCAGCCGCGCCACCAGATCGTCGACCCGGGAACCGTCCTCGGAGTACAGCTGGTCACCGTGCTTGTCCCGCAGCAGCTTGGTCAGCTGCGCGTAGGCCGTCGCGGCGGTCGGCTCGTAGCGGGTGACCATTTCGATCTCGCCACGCCGCAGGCAGGTGGTGATCTCGAGTTGCCCGAACCCCGGGACGGCCGCCTCGGCCTCGCGCAGCGTTTCGGCAAGCCCGGACTCCGGCAGCCCGAACATGCGCAGCATCTCCTGCCGATACACCGTCCGGCCGGCGATCGCCTGCTGCGCCGCCGGGGTCTGGATGGCCGTGTGCCACATCGGCTGCAGCTCCCGGGGCGGCCCCGGGAGCACGATCACCGCCGGCTTGCCGGGCACCACGACGCCGGGCGCGGTGCCGACCGGGTCGAGCACCTGCGCTCCGGCCGGAACCATCGCCTGCTTGCGGTTGGCGGCCCGCAGCGACTCGAATGTGCCGGGATCCAAGGCGGATTGGAACGCGGGGTTGCGCGCCATGAGCTTCTTGAGGATGTTCGCGATCTTCTCTTCGACCTCGGCGTCCAGCACCAGCTCGCGGCCGCAGAAACGCGCCACCACTTCGACCGTCATATCGTCGGCCGTGGGCCCCAGTCCGCCGCTGGTGACGATCAGATCCACGCCTTGGTCGGCGAGGAAGCGCAGCTGGGCTTCGATGTCGTGCGGGCGGTCGCCGCAGATGGTGATGTGCGCCAGCTCGACGCCGAGCTCCAAAAGCCGATCGGCGATCCAGGGGCCGTTGGCGTCCTGGACACGGCCGGTGAGGACCTCGGTTCCGGTGACAACGATGCCTGCGCGTGCGCTCACCGGCACGAGCCTACTGATGGGTGTGCCGACGCGGCCGAGCAGCCGTTTCGCGCGGCGGTGTCAGGCTAGCCGTCGGACAGGTAGCGCTCGACCGAGGCGACCTTGTGCGTCATCGCGTCGCTGACCCCGGCGCGCCAGTCGGCCTTGATCACCGTGCTGACCCGCGGCGCCCGGGCGGCCACCGCCTCCACCGCGCGCTGCACGACCGCCATGACCTCTTCCCACGTCTCGCCTTCGATCACGGTGAACATGGAGTCGGTCTTGTTGGGCAGACCGGAATCGCGAACCACCCGAACCGCTTCGGCGACGATCTCGCCGACACCCTCACCCACGCCCAGCGGGGTGACGGAGAACGCGACGAGCACGGACACCCGACCGAGCGTACCCAACGACGGGAGGTCTGGGTCGCCGCCAAGGGTCTGGGGGTGGTGGCCCGGTCTGGCACCATCGAAGCCCATGCGGGTGTTGGTGCAACGTGTCTCGTCGGCGGCGGTGACGGTCGAGGGCGCGGTGGTCGGCGCCATCCGGCCCGATGCCCAGGGTTTGTTGGCGTTCGTCGGCGTCACCCATTCCGACGACCGCGACAAGGCGCGAAGGCTCGCCGAAAAGCTCTGGAAGCTGCGGATTCTCGCCGATGAGCGATCCGCGTCCGACGTCGGTGCGCCGATTCTGGTGGTCAGTCAGTTCACCCTGTACGCCGACACCGCCAAGGGCCGCCGCCCGTCCTGGAATGCGGCCGCGCCCGCGGCGGTCGCCGAGCCGCTGGTGACCGAGTTCGCGGCGGCCCTGCAGGGACTGGGCGCCGACGTGCAGACCGGGGTGTTCGGGGCGAACATGCAGGTCGAGCTGGTGAACGACGGTCCGGTCACCGTGCTTCTCGAGCTGTGAGCGCCCCAGCCGCGGGGTAGGTTTGACTGCTATGACCACACCGCAGTTCGGCTCCCAACGTTCCGACGATGACAACTGGGACATCGTGAGCAGCGTCGGATACACCGCGCTGCTCGTGGCGGGATGGCGCGCCCTGCACGCGGTGAGCCCGCGGCCGTTGGTGCGCGACGACTACGCGAAGACCTTCATCGCCGCGTCAGGGGATCCGTATTTGACTGGGGTGCTTGCCAATCCGGGGACGTCGGAGGACGAGCTTGCCTTCCCGCGCCTGTACGGCGTGCAGACCCGGTTCTTCGACGACTTCTTCGACGCCGCGGGCGCGGCGGGCATACGACAGGCGGTCATCATCGCCGCCGGACTGGATTCGCGGGCCTACCGTCTCGAATGGCCACCAGCGACAACGGTTTTCGAAGTCGATTTAGCCAAGGTCCTCGAGTTCAAGGCGCGGGTGCTCGGCGAGCAGGGCGCCGTGCCGAAGGCGCGCAGGGTCGAGGTCGCCGCCGACTTGCGCGCCGACTGGTCCCGGCCGCTGGAAGCGGCCGGGTTCGACGTGGAGAGCCCGAGCGCCTGGTCGGTGGAGGGGCTGCTGCCCTACCTGACCGACGAAGCCCAACACGCGCTGTTCACCCGAATCAGCGGGCTCAGCGCGCCGGGCAGCCGAATCGCCATCGGCGCGCTGGGGTCGCGCCTGGACCACGACCAGTTGCACGCCCTGGAGGAAAGTCACCCCGGGGTCGACGTGTCCGGGAATGTCGATTTCTCGGCGTTGACGTACGAACCGCAGTCCGACCCCGCGGAATGGCTGGCCGCGCACGGCTGGGTGGTCGACCCCGTCCGCAACACGCTTGATCTGCAAGCCGGTTACGGCATGACACCGCCGGAGGTGGACGTCAAGATCGACGGCTTCATGCGGTCGCAGTACATCACCGCGGCCCGGTGAACACCGCTACGGTTTCAGCAGGATCTTGACGTCGTCGCCCGACCGCGACCCCGCGGTCGCATACCCGATGGCCGCCTCGTCCAAAGGCATTGTCGTGGTGAAGATTCCGTCGACGTCCAGCCGGCCTGACTGCAACAGCGGAATCAGTTCCGGCCAGGTGCGCTGCACCGGCGCCGTGGTCATCCGCAGCGTGATGCTGCGAATCAGGCAGCCCAGCGCGTTGAGCGGGAACGGGTTCATGTCGTGCACGCCGACCACCGAGACCGTGCCGCCCGGCCGCACCGCGTTGAGCGCCTCGGTCAGGGAGGCGTCTGTGGCGACGGCGTCGATCACCGCGTCGGCGCCGCGGCCGCCGGTGGCCGCGAGGATCGCCTCGAGCGCCGGCGCCTTGAGGGGCGTCGCCCCCCACCGGGCGGCACGCGCCAGCCGGCCGTCAACCTGATCGACCGCGAAAACCGTTGCCGCGCCCTGGAACAGCGCGCTGCGCAGTGCGCACAAGCCGACCGCGCCCAGCCCGATGACCGCCACCGTGCCACCGAAGGGAATGTCGGCCCGCTGCGCGGCGGCCCAGCCGGTGGCCAGATTGTCGGTGAGCAGCAGCGCCTGCTCGGTGCTGATGCCCTCGGGGATCTTCAGCAGCTGGAAGTCGGCCGCGGGCACCGCCAGCAGATCGGCCTGCGCGCCGCCCAGCACACCACCCCCGAAGATCTGGAAACCGGAGTGGCACAGCACCGGATCCCGGGTGGCGCAGCCAGCGCAGCTGCCGCAGCCGGCGACCGAGGACACCATGACCTGATCGCCGACCTTGACGTTGCGCACCTGCGGCCCGGCCTCCACCACGGTGCCGATCGCCTCGTGGCCCAGCGCAATCGGGTCCGGCATCGGGAAGTCGGCCTCGTAGAAGTGCAGGTCGGATCCGCAGATACCGGCCGCGCTCACCTCGACGATGGCCCCGTCGGGACCGGGAAGCACGGGATCGGGGCGGGTGTCCACCCGGATGCTGCGGGGCCCGTCGACGACTACGGTGCGCATAGTGTCGCGCTCACTTTCCTTATCGCTTTCCCTATCTATTTCCTTGTGGCACAGCATCGTTCGTCCGCACCATGAACTGCGACCAATCGGGTTCGCGCACCGCGGACCAGTACTCGTTGAGACGCCATGGGCTCACCTTGTGAATCTCGCCGTCGGCGTTCTTGAAATAGGAGTGCTTGACCGCCGGGTGTGACCACACCATCTTCTTGATCTGGGCCTGGGTGCGCCGGTGCCAATCGATGGCGGCGTCGGGTTTCGGTTCGATGGAATGCACACCAGGCTCGCACAGCCGCGCCAGGCATTGGTCGATGTAGCGCATCTGCAGCTCGGACTGGAAGATCAGGCTGCCGCCGTGAGCGAGGTGGGTTCCCGGGCCGTAGATGATGAAGAAGTTCGGGAATTCCGGCACGGTGATGCCCAGGTAGGCATACGGCCGGCTCCCCCACATTTGGTGCAGGTCGACCCCGTTGCGGCCGGTCACCTTCAGGGGCCACAGCACATCGGTGTGCCGGAATCCGGTGGCGTACACGATGACATCGGCGTCGTACGCCGTCCCGTCGACGGTGACGATGCCGTGCGGCGTGATCTTGTCGATGGGCGTGCGCACCAGTTCGACGTTGTCGCGCTGCAGGGTGCGCAGCCAGCTGCCGTTGTCCTGCAGGGTCCTTTTACCGCAGGCGGGATAGTCGGGCATCACCTTGGCCAGCAACTCCGAATCCTCGCCGACCTGGCTGGTGATCCATTGCGAGAACATCATGTGGGCAGCGGCGTTGACGTCGCTGACGGCGTGCTCCTGGTCGGCGTAGTTCGGGTCGGCCTCGGCAGCGTCCAGGCCCTTGTCGGAGCCGGGCCACAACACCAGGAAGCGATACCACCGGCCGTAGAACGGCAGATGGCGCATCGCCCAGCGCACTCCGTCGCCGACCTCGTCGTGATACATCGGGTTGGGGAACATCCACTGCGCGGTGCGCTGGAACACGGTGAGCCGCTTGACATCCGCGGCGATCGCCGGTGCGATCTGAAATCCGCTGGCGCCGGCGCCGACGAGAGCAACCCGCTTGCCCTTCAGCTCCACCGAGTGATCCCAGACCGCCGAATGGAACGACGGGCCCCGGAAGGTCTGCGCGCCGTCGACGGCCGGGATGTTGGGCCGGTTCAGCTGTCCCACCGCGGTGATGAGCGCCCGCGCCCGCATTGTTTCGGTGTGGCCGTCGGCCGAGCGCAGCGACACCGTCCAGGTGCCGTGGCCGTCGTCCCATTCGGCCGCGAGCACCTCGGTCTGCCAGCGCACCTGGCCGGCCAGGTCGTGTTGGTGGATGACCTTGGTGAAGTAGTCCTGCAGCTCGTATTGCTCGGCGAAGAAATGGGTCCAGTCGTTGTTGGGTTCGAAGCTGTAGCAATAGAAATGGTTGGCCACGTCCACCCGGGCGCCGGGATAGCTGTTCTCCCACCATGTTCCGCCCGGGCCGGCGTTCTTCTCGACGATGGTGAACGGAATGTTGGCCTGCTTGAGGCGGACGCCGGCCAGGATGCCGGACTCGCCGCAGCCGACGACGAGCACCGGGAGCCCGGCCGCGCGTTCGGCCGGCAAGGCGGCGGGGCGGCGCGGGTCGACGCCGTCGAGGTCCAGCTCTTCGCAGATCAGCGGTAGGTAGTCGTCGGGCACGTGTTCGCAGGCGGCCCAGTCCATCATTTCCCGGATGAGCTCGGGGCTGAGCGGCTCGGGTTCGGGGCAACCGCGGTCGCGGTAGTCGGTGATGACCGAGAGCGCCTCGGCGCGGGCCCGAGCCTTGTCCTCCTCGGACATGAACCCCTGGACCTCGTTGAGGAAGATGCCCATCTGCTTGAAGTCGCGGATGAAGCGTGGGTCGCCGGTGATGTGGACGAGCGAGAGCAACAGCGTCGGGATGCTGACATCCTCGAGGGCGGCGGCGATCTCGGCCGTGGAGGTGGTGAACGGTTCGCCGGCGTAGCGGCTGCGCATCAAGCCGATGTCCTCTCGATGGTCGCATAGGTAATGGTCGGATACGTGATGGTCCCGTAGCCCCAATTACGCTACGCATCGTTTCGTAATTGCAGCACTACGCTACCCGGTCGCTCGGCGCCGGATCAAGGGATCGGCGGCTGCGGGTCGTCGGGGGCGTCGGACGTGTCGTCGCCGGTGTCGTTATCGCTGTCCGCGACCAGCTTCTCGGGGTGATGGAAGGCGTTGGTCCGCGGCCGGCCGTGGTCGAGATGCGGTGGTGGGATCCATTCGGTCTCGCCTCGGCCGTTCTTGCGGGTGATCCAGCCCTGCTCGGCCAGCGGGTGATGGCCGCCGCAGGCGAAGGTCAGTTGGTCGATGTCGGTGCGGCCGCATTTGGCGTAACCGGTGACATNCGGTCTCGCCTCGGCCGTTCTTGCGGGTGATCCAGCCCTGCTCGGCCAGCGGGTGATGGCCGCCGCAGGCGAAGGTCAGTTGGTCGATGTCGGTGCGGCCGCATTTGGCGTAACCGGTGACATGGTGGACTTCGCAGTAATAGCCCGAAACGTCGCAGCCCGGGTGCGAACAGCCACGGTCCTTGGCGTACAACACGATTCGCTGCCCCGGCGAGGCCAGGCGTTTCGTGTGGTACAGCGCCAGCGGCTTGCCGTTGTCGAAGACGGCGAGGTAATGGTGGGCGTGGCGGGCCAGCCGGATCACCTCGGACATCGGCAGCAGGGTGCCGCCGGCCGTCAGCCCCTTACCGGCCGCGGACTCGAGGTCCCGCAGGGTGGTGGTGACGATGATCGATGCTGGTAACCCGTTGTGCTGCCCCAGTTTTCCGCCGGCCAGCAGCGCACGAAGGGCGGCGTTGAGGCCGTCGTGGTTGCGCTGGGCCGCGCTGCGGCTGTCGCGCTGCGACGCCGCTTCCGGCGGCGGCCCGTCCACCACCGGCGCGTCGTCGTCGGGGTTGCACATCCCCGGCGCGGCCAGTTTGGCCAGCACGGCCTCGACGGTCGCCCGGGCCTCGGGCGTCAACCAGCCGCGCAGCTGCGACATGCCGTCGGGTTGTTGGGCGCCCAGGGTCAGTCCGCGGTGACGCAACCGATCCTCGTCGTGGAACACCCCGTCGGGATTGAGGTAGCAGGCGATCCGGTCGGCCACCTTGCGCAGGCTTTCGGGGCGGTGCTCGCCGGCCCAGCGGGCCAGGTCGGCCTCGGCGGCGTCCCGGGTGGGAGCGTCCACCCAGCATGGCAACTGGTCGAAGAAGCGGCGGATGACCGCGACGTGCGAGGCGCCGATGCGCCCGTCCCGCTGGGCGGCGGCGGTGGCCGCATACCGTGGCGGCAACGGCTCGCCGGTCAGGGTGCGCCGGACGCCGAGATCTCGGGCGTCGTCGATGCGGCGGGCAGCCTCGGCGCGGGTGATGAGCAATCGGTCGGCCAGCACATGGGCGAGTTTGCCGCCGATCTCGGCGGGCGTGGCGTCCTGCTCGATCTGGTTGATCAGTTGGTGACCGGGAACTTGAAGTCGGCGCGTCTGGTATTCGAGGACCTCGAGCAGCCGGATGCGTTCCGGGTTGGTCAGCGCATCGTAGGAATGCCGCTGGATGCGTGCGACCACGGCGCGCAGGACGTCATAGTCGTCCTGGATGTCCTCGCGGCCGATGATCGAACGCATGTGCGAATGGTAACTCGATGCGCCGACAAGCCAGCCGATGGCGACGGGCCGTAGTACCAAAACGCAGGTCAGGACCCGCTGGCCACGTCAGTGCGCTCCGTACTAAACTAGAACACGTTTCAATTCCGCCACCGCCCAGGGAGTAGGCATGCACACCGCTATCTGCGATGAGCTTGGTATCGAGTTTCCGATCTTCGCGTTCACCCACTGCCGCGACGTCGTGGTGGCGGTGAGCAAGGCCGGCGGGTTCGGCGTGCTCGGCGCCGTCGGTTTCACCCCCGAGCAGCTGGAGATCGAGCTGAAGTGGATCGACGAGAACATCGGCGACCACCCGTACGGGGTCGACATCGTGATCCCGAACAAATACGAGGGCATGGACTCCCACCTGTCCGCCGAAGAGTTGGCCGAGACGCTGCGCAAGATGGTGCCCCAGGAGCACCTGGACTTCGGGAAGAAGATCCTGGCCGACCACGGTGTGCCGATCGAGGACAGCGACAGCGACAGCCTGCAGCTGCTCGGCTGGACGGAGGCGACGGCCACGCCCCAGGTGGAGGTGGCGCTCAAGCACCCCAAGGTCAAGATGATCGCCAACGCGCTCGGCACCCCGCCGGCCGACATGATCAAGCACATCCACGACGCCGGGCTCAAGGTGGCGGCGCTGTGCGGCTCCCCCTCGCAGGCGCGCAAGCACGCCGACGCCGGCGTGGACATCATCATCGCGCAGGGCGGCGAGGCCGGCGGGCACTGCGGCGAGGTGGGCTCGATCGTGCTGTGGCCACAGGTGGTCAAGGAGGTCGCCCCGCTGCCGGTGCTGGCTGCCGGCGGCATCGGCAGCGGCCAGCAGATCGCCGCGGCCCTGGCATTGGGCGCGCAGGGCGCGTGGACCGGCTCGCAGTGGTTGATGGTTGAGGAGTCCTCGAACACCCCGGTCCAGCAGGCGGCCTACGCCAAGGCGGGCAGCCGCGACACCGTGCGCAGCCGTTCGTTCACGGGCAAGCCGGCCCGCATGCTGCGCAACGACTGGACCGAGGCCTGGGAGGCGCCGGGCAACCCCAAGCCGCTCGGGATGCCGTTGCAGTACATGGTTTCCGGCATGGCAGTGCGGGCCACCAACAAGTACCCGAACGAATCGGTCGACGTGGCGTTCAACCCGGTCGGTCAGGTGGTCGGGCAGTTCACCAAGGTGGAGAAGACGGCGACCGTCATCGAGCGCTGGGTGCAGGAGTACCTGGAAGCGACCAACCGGCTGGACGAGCTGAACGAGGCCGCGTCCGTCTGACCGACGGGCTAGACCTCGTCGACGTCGTCGACGTCGTGCCGGCCGGTGAAGACTTCCTTCGTCCGGTCCACCGCGTAGGTGCCGATGTCGATGGAGTTCTGCACGATGCCGCTGGCGCCGCCGGCGATGTCGCCGCGGATGATGTCGCTGGCGTGCTCGACGATGTCGGAGGCTTTCTCCACCGCGTTGGTCGCGATGTCCCGCGCCGCGTCGACCGCATCCTTGGGGTTGAAGGCCATCTCGAGTCTCCTTTTGTCACAGGACTTATCGCAGGGCCGTCGCCCTGACCCTAGACGGAACTCTAGACGGGTCGGGGGGGGGGCATTTCTCGCCGGCGCCGGAGGGCCCATCGGTAAAGGCAACGGGCCGACAGTGGGCCTAGTAGTGCACCAGGGAGCGCCAGTAGTCCTCGGGGATTTCGGCCCCGGAGCGCATTATCCGGGCCAGCCCGACGGCCATCGCGATGCCCAGCAGTCCCAGCCACAGCCCGGCCAGGGCAATGACACCCCACAGCACAGCGGTGACGACGGGCCAGGGCGAGAGCACCGCCAGCACCGGCGCGAAGAAGAAGCCGGTGCCGATGTACCAGGCCGACCCGGCGCGATCCGAGGCCAGCACGAACCGCAGCCAGCGAGGCACCAGCGGTTTGCCGGACTCGGCGGTCCGACTGCGCTCACAGGGGGCCGGGCTCATGGCGGCGCCGATCATCCGCTGGGCGGGAAGAACCCTGCCCCGGTGAACCATCCTTCCTGCCACCCGCGGTCACCCAGGCACAGCATGGGCAGCCCGGCCTCCGATTGCGCGGCGGCCTGCGGACCGGGGCACTTCGCGCCGGCCTGCTGGACGCCGTACAGCGGGTAGGACATGACCCAGTATCCGGTGGTGGCCGCCGGGAACTGGTTGGGCGGCGGGAAGTGGCACGCCTCGGCCTGCCCGCTGGGCCCTCGACCGAAGATGAACCGCTCGTAGTTGTCGCACGGCGCGCCCAAGGACGCCTGATAATTCATGCCCGGCACGTCGCCGTCGTATCCGGCTGCCGCAACCGGCGCCACGCCGACCGCGATGCCCGCTACCGAAACCGCAGTGAGCAGTTCCCGAATCATCTTCCACCCCGCCTGTGCTCGCCGGTGACCTGCACCAAAGCATATCCGCCGAACCCCGCGCCACAAGGGCCGATCGGCCGGATCCGCCCGGGACAGAGAACACGTTCCAATTCGCGCCCGGCGATCTTGCGCCAATGCTTCCCAACGGTGGCGTGGCAGTGGTTTCCTTGCACAAAGACGACTAGACCACTTCGTCCTCGAGGAGCGGGCCCATGGCAACCGTCGAGCCAACCACCAAGCCGGTCCCCAATCTGCCGCCTGGATTCGACTTCACCGATCCCGACATCTACGCCGAGCGGCTGCCGGTGGAAGAACTGGCCGAAATGCGTCGCGTCGCGCCGATCTGGTGGAACGAGCAGCCGATCGGCGCGGGCGGGTTCGACGACGGCGGCTTCTGGGTGGTGACCAAGCACAAGGATGTCAAGGAGGTCTCGCTGCGCAGCGACGTCTTCTCCAGCCTGCAGAAGACCGCCCTGCCCCGCTACAAGGACGGCACCGTCGCCGAGCAGGTCGAACGGGGCAAGTTCGTGCTGCTGAACATGGATGCGCCGCAACACACCCGGCTGCGCAAGATCATCTCCCGGGCCTTCACGCCGCGCGCGGTCGAGCGCCTGCGCGACGACCTGCGCGAGCGCGCTCGCCGCATCGTCGAGGCCGCGGCCGCCGAGGGTTCCGGCGACTTCGTCGAACAGGTGTCCTGCGAGCTGCCGCTGCAGGCCATCGCGAGTCTGATGGGTGTGCCGCAGGAGGACCGCAAGAAACTGTTCCACTGGTCCAACGAGATGGTCGGTGACCAGGACCCCGAGTTCGCGAGCAACGACGCCATCACCGCTTCCGTCGAGCTGATCATGTACGGCATGCAGATGGCCGCCGACCGGGCCAAGAACCCGGGCGAGGACCTGGTCACCAAGCTGGTTCAGGCCGACATCGACGGCCACAAGCTCTCCGACGACGAGTTCGGGTTCTTCGTCATCCTGCTGGCCGTGGCCGGCAACGAGACCACCCGCAATTCCATCACCCAAGGCATGATGGCCTTCACCGACTTCCCCGACCAGTGGGAGCTTTTCAAAAGGGAGCGGCCCGCCACCGCGGCCGACGAAATCGTGCGGTGGGCCACGCCGGTGACGTCGTTCCAGCGGACGGCGCTGCAAGACTACGAACTGTCCGGGGTGAAGATCAAAAAAGGTCAGCGCGTCGTAATGTTCTACCGCTCAGCCAATTTCGACGAGGACGTGTTCGACGACCCGTTCACCTTCAACATCCTGCGTGACCCCAACCCGCACGTCGGGTTCGGCGGCACCGGCGCACACTACTGCATCGGGGCCAACCTGGCGCGAATGACGATCGATCTGATGTTCAACGCGATCGCCGACGCCATGCCCGATCTCGAATCGATCGGCAAACCCGAACGCCTGCGGTCGGGCTGGCTCAACGGAATCAAGCACTGGCAGGTCGACTATCACACCAACGGGTCGTCGAAATGCCCTGTCGCGCATTAGGCTAAGGCCATCTAGGCTGGACCGATGCCAACACATCAAGCCGTCCAGATTCAATCCGCCGGCGCAGCGTTGGAACTGGTCGACACCGAAACCCGGCCGCCGGGCCGGGACGAGGTACGGCTGACGGTCGGTGCCTGCGGCATCTGCGGCACCGACGCTCACTTCGTCAACGGTGCATTCCCCGGCCTGTCGTGGCCGTTGACGCCGGGGCATGAAATCGCCGGCCGGATCGCCGAGCTGGGCGAGGGTGTCGAAGGGTTCGCGGTCGGCCAGCGGGTCGCGGTCGGCTGGTTCGGCGGGTGTTGCTACCGGTGCGACCCTTGCCGCGCAGGCCTTTTCATCCACTGCGTGAACGGGAAGGTACCCAGCTGGCACTATCCCGGCGGATACGCGGAATCGGTGACGGTCCCGACCAGCGCGCTGGCCCGCATCCCCGAGGAACTCACCGACGCCGAAGCCGCCCCGATGGGCTGCGCCGGGGTCACCACCTACAACGCCCTGCGGCACACCAAGGCGCTGCCCGGCGATCGGGTGGCGATCCTGGGGGTCGGCGGCCTGGGTCATCTCGGCGTGCAATTCGCCGCCGCAATGGGTTTCGAGACCATCGCGATCAACCGCGGTACCGGTAAAGCCGATGACGCCCGGAAACTGGGCGCCCATCACTACATCGACTCCACGGCCGAAGACCCCGCCGAAGCGCTGCGGGCGTTGGGCGGCGCGGCGGTGGTGCTGGCCACCGCCGGCAATTCGCAGGCCATGGCCGCCACGGTCGGCGGTCTTGCGCCGCAGGGCGAGCTGGTCACCATCGGCGTCACGCCCGAGCCGCTGCCGATCAGTCCCCTGCAGCTGATAACGCCGGGCCTCAGCATCGTCGGTCATCCCTCCGGCACCGCCAAGGACGTCGAGGACACCATGCAGTTCGCGGTCCTGTCCGGGGTGCGCGCCTGGATCGAGGAGCTGCCGTTGTCCCGGGCGGCCGACGGCTACGCCGCCCTGGAAGGCGGGCGAGCGCATTACCGCACCGTTTTGACCATGTGACTTTGACGTGTGACTTTGACACAGTCGATCCGTGGCATCCGACGACGCGTGGACCATCGGCCCTGCCGACGGTGAACTGCTGCTGCACACCGGTGTCACCGGTCGGGCGGCGCGCATGGGCCATCGCCTCACCATCGCGATGACCCGGTGGCGCGGCGGCGTCGGCTGGGCCGGCTCCCGGCCCGTGCGGGCCGAGCTGGCCGTCGAGGTGGACTCGTTCGAGGTGCTGCGCGGTGAGGGCGGCGTGAAGGGGCTGTCCACGGCCGAGAAAGCGTTGGTGCGGTCGAACGCTTTGAAGTCCTTGAACGCCAGTCGTTTTCCCGAGATTCGTTACACGTCCGACGTGATCGAGCGCGCCGGCGACGGGTACCGGCTGACCGGCACGCTACAGATCCAGGGCACTGCCCGAAACCATGTAATCGACCTGCGCACAGAGGATCTCGGCGAGGCCTGGCGGTTGTCGGTGGAAACGACCGTCCGGCAATCCGATTACGGCATCAAGCCCTTCTCGCTGCTGATGGGGTCGGTCCAGGTCGCCGACGACGTGTCGCTGTCGTTCACCGCGGTGCACGCCAAGGATCGGGCGGAGGACCGGTGAGCCGCTGGGGGTGGAATCAGGGCTGCGGGTCCAGCGTGGGATGCGGCGCCGAATCGGCCGCCGGCTCACCGGTGTCACCGGGGATGTGCTCGAGCACCCGGGTCAGATACGGCTGCCGGTTGCCGGACTCCATTTGCCGGTCGTCGCCGATGCCGGGCTGTTCGTCGGGAGCGGCCGATTCGCCGGCGGGCGCGGGGGCCGGCCCGCTCGGCGGCTTGGTCGGCGGCTTGGTCTGCGGTACCGCCGGCAGCGGTGTGACGGCCTTGACCGCCTCGGCGACCTGCGGCGCGGGCGGATGGGTGGCGTGCTTGGCGGACGCGGTCGCACTCGCCGGACCGACGTGAATGCCCACCGCGAGCGACACCGAGCCGACGAAGGAGATCGCCCCGGCGGTCAGCGCGGTCATGGCTCCGGCGTAGGACAACCGCCGGTGCCGGACGGGTGCCGGGGTCACCGGCTCGCTGCGGCGCGCCACGAGTTGTTCGTCGGTGAACTCGGTGCTGCGCGCCGCCGAGAGGGCCGCGCCCCGCGCGATCGTCACCTGGGCCATCGATTGCACGAAAACCGGTACCGGCAAAGCCTTTTCGAGTTGCCAGGACAAGCCGTCGATGTCGCTGTGGGCGCCGACGACGACGATGCCGCCCGGCTGCCAGCCGTCGCGCTCGAACATGCCGGTCAGCCAGCGGGTCAGGCCGTCGAAACCGCCGCGCACCTGCTTGGTGGCGGTTTGGGTCTGCCCGTCGTGGGAGTCGACCATGACGACCGTCGTCCAGTCGTGCTCGAGAACGCAGACGGCGGTCTGCTCGTACCCGATGACCGGGGCGATGGCCTGGGCCAGGGTCTCGACGGCTTGCAGGAACCGGACCGGCACCACGTTGTGCAAGCCCGCGTCGGTCAGCGCCTCGAGCACCAGCGCTGCCGGTACGGACGCCTCGTCGTTCCAGGTCACGCCGATGACACGCAGCCGCCGATCGCAGCCGGCCGCCGCCGCCTCGACCCGCAACACCTCGTCGACCACCTGCTCCGCGGCACTGGCGGCGCGCAGAGCGCCGCCCGAGTGCAACGCCAATTCCTGGTGATCCAGGATGGTGCCGTCCGCGCCATGTCCTTCAGCGAGAACCCACCCAACGGTGGTCGGTGTCACCGACAGGCCAAATACCGTGTCCAAATCTGTGCCCCAATCGGTCCCGCGCTCCGCTCCCAGACACGCTGACGCGCACCATGAAACCGCTGGTACACGGGTTCGTGAGAGCCGGAACAGACGCGGGATAGCGTGGTCTTCATCGGCTTGCTCCGAGAGAGCCTACGCGGTCCGCGAAAGGCCGGCAGCGCCCGGTCAGCCGTCGGGAACAAACCGGTGGCCGAATCACCTGATAACCCACCGGAAAACGGGTCGCATGGCAGGGCGGAGTGCATCGATTCCCCGATCGCGAAATCACGCGAAAGGAAACCGGCGACCGGTTGGCGCGCTGACCAACGCGCAGAAATCCGCGCCGACCCGGATGTTTTGCCGCACGCCGGTTGGACAACTGGTTGGACTGCTGGTTGGACCGGCGCCGACCGGGTATCCCCGCACCCGTCGCCGCCCGGCGCTGCGGGCGGCGAAATTGCGAGGTGAAAACCTGCGAGACGAAAAGAGATGCGAAACCGAGACTCGTTCGCGTCCCAATCGACATTTGACGGACTCACACGGTAAATTCCTGTGAGACCACGATCACATGCGACCACATCCGACAAGGGGCAGGTATGACAGATCTGAGCGAGAAGGTCCGGGCCTGGGGGCGCCGGCTTTTGGTCGGCGCAGCGGCGGCTGTAACCCTGCCGGGCCTGATCGGTCTTGCCGGCGGCGCGGCGACCGCGAATGCGTTTTCGCGTCCGGGCCTGCCCGTCGAGTACCTGCAGGTGCCCTCCGCCGGAATGGGCCGCGACATCAAGGTCCAGTTCCAGAGCGGCGGCAACGGCTCCCCCGCGGTGTATCTGCTGGACGGCCTGCGGGCTCAGGACGACTACAACGGCTGGGACATCAACACCCCGGCCTTCGAGTGGTACTACCAGTCCGGCCTGTCGGTGATCATGCCCGTCGGCGGACAGTCCAGCTTCTACGCGGACTGGTACCAGCCCGCGTGCGGCAAGGCCGGTTGCTCCACCTATAAGTGGGAGACCTTCCTGACCAGCGAGCTGCCGTCGTACCTGGCCTCGAACAAGGGTGTGAAGCGCACCGGCAGCGCCGCAGTCGGCATCTCGATGTCCGGATCCTCGGCGATGATCCTGGCCGTCAACCATCCCGACCAATTCATCTATGCCGGATCGCTCTCGGCGCTGCTCGACCCGTCCCAGGGCATGGGGCCGTCGCTGATCGGTCTGGCGATGGGTGACGCCGGCGGCTACAAGGCTGACGCCATGTGGGGCCCGTCCAGCGACCCGGCCTGGCAGCGCAACGACCCGAGCCTGCACATCCCCGAGCTGGTCGGCCACAACACCCGGCTGTGGGTGTACTGCGGTAACGGGACACCGTCGGAGCTGGGTGGCGCCAACATGCCCGCCGAGTTCCTGGAGAACTTCGTGCGCAGCAGCAACCTGAAGTTCCAGGACGCCTACAACGGCGCCGGCGGCCACAACGCCGTGTTCAACTTCAACGCCAACGGAACGCACAGCTGGGAGTACTGGGGAGCCCAGCTCAACGCCATGAAGCCCGACCTGCAGGGCACCCTGGGCGCGTCCCCGGGCGGCGGCGGATAACCCCTCGACCGCTCGCGGCCACTACTGCGCTCGACGATGACACCGTCGGGCGCAGTAGTGCTGTTGCGGCCCCGACCGGGCGCCGCGGCGCCAGGGGTCGGGCCGCCCGTGTGGTCGTGGCGGGCTGTCTGGTGACCGGGGCCCTCGCCGGGGCCTTCGCGGTGCCGGCGGCGAAGGCCCGAGCCGACACCGCCGATCCGCTGACCGAGCTGGTCGACGCCGCCGCCCAGCGGCTGCAGCTCGCCGAGCCGGTGGCCGCCTACAAATGGAACAGTCACGGTGCCGTCGAAGACCCGGCACGCGTCGCCCAACAGCTGGCCCTACTCGGCGACCAGGCCGCCGCCGAGAACATCGACCGCGACTACGTCACCCGGGTTTTCGCCGACCAGATCCGCGCCACCGAGGCCATCGAATACAGCCGGTTCGCGAGCTGGAAGCTGAATCCGGGCGAGGCCCCGGCCGACGCGCCCGACCTGACGGCCTCGCGGGCGGCGATCGACGACCTCAGCCGGACCATGCTGACTGCGCTGGCGGCCGATTGGCCGCTGCTGCATTCGCCGGCATGCGCGGCGCTGCTGGCCGACGCGCGGCGCGCCGTCGTCGGCGACCGTCGGCTCGACACCCTTTACCAACGGGCCCTGACCTCGGCCACGCAGTCGTATTGCCAGCAATAATTTAAATTTTCCTCACCAATTTCTAACGCCTTGTTTTCGCCTGCCGAAATGGCGGTTTCCGCAGATAGAAGGCATATCTCGCGGCATTTTCGAATAGGTAACGCTTTGGCCACACGGGCCGAAATCCTGGACATGACAAATCTCTGCAAGCTTCTCGTCAAGTCCGTAGTGGTCGGCGGGTTCGTTGCAGCGTCGATGGCTTCGTCCACGGGTGTGGTGAGCGCCGAGCCCACGCCCAACTGGGACGCGATCGCTCAATGCGAATCCGGTGGCAACTGGCACGCCAACACCGGAAACGGCGAATACGGTGGACTGCAATTCAAACCGGCCACCTGGGCCCGCTACGGCGGCGTCGGCAACCCCGCGGCCGCCTCCCGCGAACAGCAGATCGCCGTGGCCAACCGGGTTTTCGCCGAAGAGGGCGTGGAGCCGTGGCCGAAGTGCGGCGCCCAGTCCGGCCTGCCGATCGGCTGGTACTCGCACCCCGCGCAGGGCATCAAGCAGATCATCAACGGCCTGATCCAGGCGGCGGTCCCGCGCTGATCAAACGCCGCCGCGGTCTATGAGCCGGCCGCAAGCTGTGTTTGGATCAGCCCATGGAAGGTTCGGCGACGGTGCACATGGCGGCGCCCGCGGCCAAGATCTGGGACCTCATCGCGGACGTGCGCAACATGGGGCGGTTCTCCCCCGAGGTGTTCGAGGCCGAGTGGCTGGGCGGCGCGACCGGCCCGGCCCCCGGCGCGAAATTCCGCGGTCACGTCCGGCGCAACGAGATCGGACCGGTGTATTGGACGACGTGCAAGGTGACCGCCTGCGAACCGGGTCGCGAGTTCGGCTTCACCGTGCTCCTGGGTGACCGCGAGGTCAACAACTGGCACTACCGCTTGGCGCCCAGCGGTGGCGGCACCGACGTGACCGAGTCGTTTCGGCTCAATCCGGCGCCCTGGCTCCCGGTGTACTGGGTGTTCGGCGGCTTTCTGCGCAAGCGGCGCAACATCCGCGACATGACCAAGACGCTGAACAGGATCAAAGACGTGGTCGAGGCCGACGCGCCGTGAAATCGATCTTCATCACCGGCGCGGGCAGCGGCATGGGTCGCGAGGGCGCAAAGCTGTTCCACGCCAAGGGTTGGCGGGTCGGCGCCGTGGACCGCAACGACGACGGCCTGGCCACGCTGCAGCAGGAACTGGGTGACGATCGGCTGTGGACCCGCGCCGTCGATGTGACGGACAAGGCGGCGCTGGACGGCGCCCTGGCCGATTTCTGCGCCGGCAACACCGGCGGCGGGCTCGACATGATGTGGAACAACGCCGGCATCGGGGAATCCGGCTGGTTCGAGGACGTGCCGTACGACGCCGCGATGCGCGTGGTCGACGTCAACTACAAGGCGGTACTGACCGGGGCGTACGGCGCGCTGCCCTACCTCAAGAAGTCGGCCGGCAGCCTGATGTTCTCCACGTCGTCGTCCTCGGCCACCTACGGGATGCCGCGGCTGGCCGTCTATTCGTCGACCAAGCACGCCGTCAAGGGGTTGACGGAGGCGCTGAGCGTGGAGTGGCAGCGGCACGGGGTGCGGGTGGCCGACGTGCTGCCCGGTCTGATCGACACCGCCATCCTCACCACCACAACCAACCATTCCAACGACGGCGCCGCGCCGATGACCGCCGAGGAGCTTCGCGCCACCGCGCCCAAGAAGGGCGTGCTGCGGTTGATGCCGGCCAGCAGCGTGGCCGAGGTGGCGTGGCGGGCCTACCACCATCCGCGGCGGCTGCATTGGTACGTGCCCAGGAGCATTCGCCTGATCGACGTGTTCAAGGGTCTGAGTCCGGAATTCGTGCGGCGTAGCATCGTCAAGTCGTTGCCCGCGCTGATGCCGAAGCGGCAGTAAGGAGTTCGGCTGGTGCAAAAACGCTTGCCCACAGTCGTTTTGGTGCTGACGGCCGTTGTCGCCGGCATGGCCGGGTGCAGCGCGGCGCAGACCGTGCCGCGCAAGGCCGCCCGGCTGACCATCGACGGCGCCACCCACACGACCCGCCCGCCGTCCTGCCGGCAGGACCAGATGTATCGGACCATCAATATCCCCGACCACGACGGTGGAGTCGAAGCGGTGGTGCTGCTCAGCGGTTACCGGGTGATGCCGCAGTGGGTGAAGATCCGCAACGTCGACGGCTTCACCGGCAGCTACTGGCAGGGCGGAGTGGGCGACGCGCACGTCGATCTCACCAACGACGCATACACCATCACCGGTAGCGCGTACGGCATCAACAGCGCCAACCCCAACAAAGTGGTGACCACCGACTTCAAAATCGTTGCCGAGTGCTGATTCTCGTGACGGCCGGGGCATACGCTGGTGACGACGGCTGAACGAGGGAGGGGCCGGTGAAGGAACGCTTGCACTGGTTCGCGATGCACGGCTTCATCCGCGGCGCCGCCGCGCTGGGCGCCCGCCGCGGTGACGTGCACGCCCGGTTGATCGCCGATCCGGCGGTGGCCGCCGATCCGGCGCGCTTCTACGACGAAGCTCGGGCCCGCGGCACGCTGGTGAAGGGTCGCGTCGCCTATCTGACGGCCGACCACGCGCTCGCCCACGAGCTGCTGCGCTCCGAGGACTTCCGGGTGCTGGTCTTCGGATCGAACCTGCCGGCGCCGTTGCGGTGGCTGGAGCGTCGCACCCGCGACGACCTGCTGCACCCGCTGCGCGCCCCGTCGTTGCTGGCCGTCGAGCCGCCCGAGCACACCCGCTACCGCAAGACCGTGTCGGCGGTGTTCACGCCCCGCGCGGTCGCCGCGCTGCGCGACCGGGTGGAGCGCACCGCGGCCGAGCTGTTGGACCAGCTGACCGGCGGGCCGGGCGTCGTCGACATCGTGGGACGGTACTGTTCGCAACTCCCGGTCGCGATCATCAGCGAGATCCTCGGCGTCCCCGAGCAGGACCGCAGCCGGGTGCTGGAATTCGGCGAACTGGCCGCCCCGAGCCTGGACATCGGATTGCCGTGGCGCCAATACCGCAGCGTGCAGCGTGGCATCGCCGGCTTCAGCTCCTGGCTGGCCGGGCATCTGCAGCAGCTGCGCAGCAACCCCAGCGACAATTTGATGAGCCAGCTGATCCAGACCGCCGAAAGCGGTTCGGCCGAAACCTATCTCGACGAGACCGAGCTTGCGGCGATCGCCGGGCTGGTGCTGGCCGCCGGCTTCGAGACCACGGTGAACCTGCTCGGCAACGGCATCCGCATGCTGCTGGACGCGCCGGAGCACCTCGACACGCTGCGGCGCCGGCCCGAGTTGTGGCCCAACGCCGTCGAGGAGATCCTGCGGCTGGAATCGCCGGTGCAGCTGACCGCGCGGATGGCGCTCGACGACGTCGAAGTGGCGGGCCGGCAGCTGCACCGCGGCGATCTGGTACTGGTGTATCTGGCGGCCGCCAATCGCGATCCGGCGGTATTCGGCGATCCGCACCGCTTCGACATCGAAAGGCCAAACGCCGGAAGGCATCTCGCGTTCTCCGGCGGACGGCATTTCTGCCTGGGCGCGGCCCTGGCCCGCGCCGAGGGCGAGGTAGGGCTGCGCACCTTTTTCGAGCGCTTCCCCGAGGCGCGTGCCGCGGGGGCGGGGAGCCGGCGCGAGACCCGGGTGCTGCGGGGATGGTCGTCGCTGCCGGTGCGGCTGGGCCCGGCCCGCTCGCTGGCCGCCGCGGAAGCCGGCGGCCGCCCGGATGAGCCGACCGCCGGGTGAACCGGGCGGTTGACACCGCCGCGCCGACGGAGTTTCATTTGCCGCTATGACAGAGGTTTCTATGATCGCGGTGGAGGATGTCGTGCGCGGGCTGTGGCAGGCCCTGTCGCGGCGTGATTGGGATGCGGTCAAGACCTTCCTGTCCGACGACTGCCTGTATGTGGACATGCCCGTTCCGGCGTTGTCGGCCCGTGGCCCGGAGGACATCGTCAAGCGGCTCAAGATGGGGCTCGAGCAGTTGGCCGGCTACCAGAACCACCCCGGCGTGCTGGTGTCCAACGGCTCCGACGTGCTCTACGAGCACTCCGAGACATGGACGTTCGCCACCGGCGAGCAGGGCGTGCTGCGATTCGTCACCGTCCACAAGGTGATCGATGGCAAAGTGACCGTCTGGAAAGACTATTGGGACATGCAAAGCCTCGTCGCCTTCGCTCCCCCGAACCACTTCGAGGGCTTGGCAAATGGGGACACTAGCTGGGTCTTTGACGCTTCAGCATTGGTCTGACCGAGACGTCAGAGCGCCGAAAGGACTCTCAATGAAGATGTCAAGCCGCCGACTTGGTGATCGGGGGTGATTCGGGTTGCCAGGTGCGGTTGTCACGGATGAGGGCGTAAAGGACGTTGGTACGGCGTCGCGCCAGGCAGA
>NZ_JACKSY010000049.1:0-7117 GCF_025821985.1 Mycobacterium timonense
GGGCAAACTGCTTGAACGCCCCACCGAGATCACCCCACCAACCCCGCCCTCAGACGGCGATCAGCAAGCCGGAACGGAGGTCGCCTGAAACACCCCGATCCACAGGTCTTGACAATTCCTCCGGCCACGCTGACGACCAGACCCAGCTTGTTAATC
Source organism: Mycobacterium timonense (assembly GCF_025821985.1). NCBI lineage: Bacteria > Bacillati > Actinomycetota > Actinomycetes > Mycobacteriales > Mycobacteriaceae > Mycobacterium > Mycobacterium timonense. The sequence goes on from NZ_JACKSY010000049.1 coordinate 157, forward strand.
CCCTCGACGGTGGTGCCGACCTTGCGCAACATCAGCCGGCGACCGTCGAACTTCTCCTGCATTCCCCACTGCGGGTCGGCCACGAGGCGGGCCGCGCCGGTCTCGTCGATGACGTTGAGCAGCTGCGGTAGCAGCCCACTGACCCGGCCCGCCTTTTCGTTGTGCAGGTAGGGAGTGCCGGCGGCGCCCGTCGTGTACCCCTTGGATTGCTTCTCGGCCACCAGCTTGTCGAAGATGCGCACGGCGGCGTCGTAGTCGACAGGGGTCTTGGTTTTGGTGCCGGTGGACAGCGTCCCTCCCCGGCGGCCGTACGCGACGTTCACCAAGAACCCGCCGCCATCTGCCTGCTCGATCTGTGCGTGATAAACCTTGTCGCTGGAGCCGGACTGGTAATAGAGGCTCACTGATTCTGCGCAGTTGTTCATGTCAGATTTCCTTTGTTGGTGAGCAGACGCGCACGCCTGCCCGTATGGATCGAACTCATTAATTCTAGTGTGCCGCCCTGACATTCACGACCGCCCAGGCGCACCCGGCAGCTGTGCCGACTACTAGGGTCCACACGCAATGCGAGCGGTGTCACAGTGTTCGAGATACCCACGCTGAGTCTCGACACTGCTGACGAACCGACGCGGGGGCGTCTCGATGACCGAACGCGTAGATTCGGCCTGCCATCCCGTGTGTTGTTGTCCAACAGCACTATTCGTTTGCCACTCGCGCGGACACGTCCGTTATTTGCGCCGCGATGGGGTCCTAATGGTTGGCCCTCACGCCCCACCTCCGCGCTCCAATAGTGACAACAGCAGGTTGACACGCTGGTCTGCTGTTGTTGACACCCGGCAACTGTGAGTGCATGCAAAGACGCTCGATCATCTAGGCGTGATCAACTCGGTGCCGCACCGACATGCGGCGTTGCGGGGCAGCGCCCCAACGCTTCTCAAGCGCGAGGACCAAGTCGCCATGGCGCTCGCCGCCGCGGGTTCGCCTCGCGCTATCCGGTGCGGGCTTCCCGGTGTGCCCGGATCGTCTCGTACCGCTTGCGCAGGACTCCGCCGTCTTTGGTGTACACCGTGGCCAGGTGTTCGGCGGGAATGGTGTCGAACCACCCCAACAGGCACGGCTCGGGATGGTAGTGACGTTCATAGCCCCAGCGGACGTGGTCGGGGTGGTGACGGCGCAGCACTTCGCCGAAATACCAGGCGGCACCGTCGACAAAATCGGCGTTGGCCTTGTCTTCGAGCAACTCTTCGGGCCCTGCGGCAACCTGCCGGATCACCGCCTCAAGTTTGTCGAGGCTATCGATGCTGAAGTCCCAGTCCGACACGGACCCAAACTGGTGCTTCCAATCGGGGAATGCCTTGGTGCGCGTGTCGAGCCAGCGCGCGAGCGTTTCCTCGTCGGACCTTTTGCTGCCGCTGCGGCGCTTGGCTTGTTCGCGGCGCTTCTGCGATTGCGAGATACGTTCGCGGATCGTTGCGGTGATCCAACTTTGGAAAGTGTCGCTCAGCCGCCGGGGATTAGTTTCGGGCTGGTCGGGGCCGGTGATCATCCTCGGCCGCACGACAAGGTCGAGCTCTTGGACGAGGTACACCGCCATCGGGTCACCGATGGCGTAGACGTCGTATGGCAGATTGGCCGAGATTTGGAGCCCGGCGCGCGGACTTCCGCCGATGTTGGCCACGTTGGCGCTGAAGGACCACCGCGACGGCTTGGCGCGGTGCAGGGTTTCGCCGAGGTACCACAGCACACCGTCGACGAAATCCTCGCCGGGCGGGGCGTGCAGCACCGAGCTGCCGGCCGGGCAGTGCTCCAGGATGATGCGGGCGATCACATCGAGGGAATCGGCGGAAAAGTCCCACTGGTGCCCGGCGCCATAGCGGGCCACCCATTCCAGAAATCGGTTGCGTTGCCCGCTCGCCCACTGCTCGGCGGGGCTGGGCTCCGGTGTGTAGTCCAATCCCGGCGTCAGCTCGCGCTGCAGCGAGTGCTGATCCCCGCGCCGGCGACGACCCTCGGCATCGGCCATCCAGGCGCGATGAATCCGGGCGAAGGTCTGACCGTCGCGGCGTGCCTGCGCGAATTCGATCAGGTGGGCCGGCGACACCCTGGTCACACTTCGCTCCACGACGGGAAAGCCGCTGGTGAGGTGCTCGGGGTGGATGTCCCAGATCCACCGGCCCCCGCCCGTTCTCAGCAGGCACTCACCCACATAGGCAACGACGGCATCGCGCAGGGTGCCGACCTGGGCGGCGTCGTTCGTGTCGGTGCTGGTGACGGTAAAAGCCTCGACCGCCTCTAGCGAGGCCGTCGAGTAATCCAACGCGGTGTCGTCCAGCTGTGTAGCCAGCACACCGAGCAGACTGGCGATGTTGTCGAGCCACTGGTCCCGCTGTGAAACCCACCGCTGGCCGGCCTCATCCCACGACCACGCGCCGGTCTCGCTTGCGAAAATCCACGGCGGCCATGACTTATCCCACAGCGGCGCAACGTAACTGACGTAATAAGAGCGCAACCACAACGGATCGCCGAAGGAAGGCGTGAAGCGTAGGTGCGCCCGTGGGTTGTGGGTCTCCCAAGCTCGAGTCTTAGCGGTGGGCCGGACAACGTAGTCGCCAGCGTCGGGGCCGTAGTCCTGCCGTGACCAGCACAGCTTTTCCGGAACGCTACGCCGAATGATCTCGCCCAAGTACCAGGCGGCCGGGTCACTGAATCCGGCGTTAGCCGGGTCGTCAATCGCCTCCGTTGTCGGGAAATAGTCAAAGATGAGATAGGACAAGGTGTTTACCGAATCGAGCCCATAGTCCCACCGGCCGGGATCGCCTCCGCCATAACGAGTCACCCATGCCGGGAACGCGTTCTGCTGGCGCTGCGCCCACGCGTAGCCATCCGCGACAGGATCCTCGCTCATTTCAAACCCCTGCCTGTGTGACCTGAACTCGTTAATTCCCTAGCGCGCCAGTGACCTTCCCGTTCATCCTGTCCGCCACGCAATGCTCACGGTCTCGCACTGCTCGACGTACGCCGCGGAGGCCCTCAGCCGATGCGTCGCGCCCGATCCTCGGTCAGAGCCGGTCCTGAGCCGACTGTCCCTGAGGTGTCGGGGATGCCGGTGCGGCGGGCTGCACGGTCGGCGGTGGCCAGGAGGCGCCGCAGCCGGCCCGCGAGTGCGTGCTTGCTCATCGGCGGTTCGGCCATCCGACCGAGCTCGTCCAGCGAAGCGCTGGGGTGTTCGATTCTGAGTCGCCCCACGTGGGCCAGGTGATCAGGTGCGTCGTCGCCCAGGATCTCCAACGCCCGCGACACCCTTACCGCTGTTGCCATCCCGGCGGTCACAGAGCGCCGCCTGTTGGCGCCGTCGAAGCTCGCCATTCGACCTGCCGGTAGTTGATCCGCGGCCTGCTGGCCGTGGCGCCGCTGCGTCCACGCCTGAGCCGTCTGCACCGCACCCATGCACCGCAACAGGGCGCTCACCTCGTCGGGGTCGCGCACGACGACGCGATCGCCGCCGCGGACTTCACGCATCCTGGCCGACGCTCCCAGGCGCCGCGCCGCGCCGGCGAGGGCCAGAGCCGCTTCAGGACCCGGACAGCTCACCTCGACGCCGCGGGTCCGCCCGTTCTCGACCAGAATCCCGCGCGCGAGGAACGCACCCCGCCAGACCGCCTCGAGGTCGGGCGTATGTCCGGCCACGACATGCGCCGGCATTCCACGAACCGGCTGGCCCCGTTGGTTGAGCAGGCCGGTCTGCCGGGCAAGCGCTTCGGCCTCGACATCAACCAGTACCCGAAAGCTCGCGCCACGGCCTGCGGCCGGGGCGATCGCACGGATCACGGGTGTGTGGCCGAACAGACCCTGGATGTCCCTGCACAACCGGCGCGCCGCTACCAGGAGGTCAAGCTCTGCATCGACGACCAGCCGCCCGTTGGCGATGTGCAGCCCGCCGCCGAACCTGAGCAGCGCAGATACCTCCGCTTGACGCGCCGAAGGTGTCCGCACGACCACCCGCGCCAACTCCGCCTTCGCATCCATGGTGGCCGTCATCGCCGAGTCCCCCTCAACTGCTGCCAGCGGTGCGACCGGTTGCGCCCCGACTTTTCGCTTGCCGACGACTCCGGGCCGGCACGCCACCAATGATGCATCACAATCTGCATCCATCCAGGCGCCCACCGCCGATGAATATGGGCCCGCCATGAATTGGATGGACCGCGGTTTGACACGCGAATCCGAACCACCGTTGAGCAATACTTGACGTGGGATAACCCGACTTGATCCCCAGCTATGGGAATATTGGGGGCGACGGCGGAAGGAAGGCATGAGGTGGCTGCGATAACTGATTGGGCGCACCACACGGGCCTACTGCAATGCACCCACGGCGACGCTCAGGCGCCGACCCCGCCGAGTCCCTGGGGGACCTCAACCCAATGAGCACCGGCGACGAGATCACCCAGATCCTCAACCAGCTACGCGGGCTCTTAGGCGAGGGCACCCCCGTCACGGCACCTTTGCCCTCCCATGTGCCTGCACAGATTCAGCAACGCCTTGATGCCCTTCCCCGCGGCCTGGGACACTTCATCGACAAACTCATCGCCGATCGCAAGAGTCAGGCCGAGATCAGTGCTGCCCTGGCCCAGCTGGACCCATCGTTAGTCCCGGTGGTCGACCAGTCCGGCACTCACGTCACCGCTGCGCGCGGGCAGCTCGACGACACCCAGCGCACGTATACCGACCGCCGCGACCAACTAGCTCCCGTCGAGGGCACTCCCATGGGACAGCTCGGTGTACTCCAAGCCAAGGTCGATGCCGTCGGCAACGGCGCCGACACGGTGCGCGGGCAGCTCCCGCCGGCCGAGCTGCGGCGGGTGCTGGTCGATCGGCTCGCCCAGCGCTACTACGAGCAAGCCAAGGCGGCGATGCAGGGCGCCGGCGGAGGCATGCCCGGCGGCGGAGGCATGCCCGGCGGCGGAGGGATGCCGGGCGGCTGCATGCCCGGCGGCGGGGGCGGCGGATCACCGCTGAGCGCTCTTTCCTCCCCTGCGACGAGCCTTGCGTCGGCCTTCAGGCCGTCCTCGCCGCGTGACGGCTCGGGCGGTGACCAACAAGAGGCCGCGGGGTTGCCGGCTTTGCGCGGGGGCTCCGAAGCCGGACGCCGGATGGCGGAGAAGGCGTTGTCGGCCAGGGGCACTCCCTACGTGTGGGGCGGCGGAAATGCCAACGGCCCTACCGGCGGTGGATTCGACTGCTCCGGCCTGGTGCAATGGGCGACTGCGCAGACCTCCGGTCACGTTCTTCCTCGGGTCACCTATGACCTCTTCAACCTCGGCACCAGGATCAACCCCGCGGATGCGCAGCCGGGTGATCTCGTCTACTCGGAATTCAGCGGTCGCGGCCCTGAACACGTCCAGATCGCGCTCGGCGGGGGGCAAGTAGTCCACGCGCCGCAGAGCGGTGATGTCGTCAGAGTCGCCGCCATGCCCCGCAACGTCGTCGTCAAACGAATATTCAGCAGCTGAGTCAGCGACTTCCAACTCCCCCAGCGATTTCACGCCAACACCCGCTCAACGCCGCCGGCAGCCGACGATCAGTCTCCAAAGCCCCCGTGCGCCGGCGCGGCGGGCACGGTTTCGTCGAGATGGCTGGCGGCGAAGGACGCCCCTTTATCGATCATGGTCCCGTCATCGGCATATGTGTTGTGTGCGGCGAAGTTCAACCCGTCCGAGCACACCGGATCATCGGTGGCACACACTTTGACGGTCTTGTCTTGATACAGCGGGCCGATGACCACCGGCGGCTCGTTGAGGAAGTTCATCGCGCGCACGTTGGGCATCCCGAACAGCACGACCGAGGAAACGTGGCTGGCCACATCGGGGTCCAGCGGTTTGGGCACGGTGGCCGGATCAACGCCATCGGGGACGGCGGCCGAAGTCACGAATCCCATCACCGCCGCTCCCTGGGAGTATCCGCCGAGTACCATCTTGGTCTTCGGGCAGTCGCGGGCCATCGAATTCACGTGTGCGCCCGCGTCTCTGATGCCGTCGATGCCGGTGTCCCACTGGTCGCTGGCGGGATAGTTGACTGGATAGACGTCAAACGAGCGCGAGCCCACACGCGAGTGAAGGTTGTCGACGAAGGCCTGCCCGGTCGGGCCAACGCCGGCAGGCTCACCGGTCCCCCGGGCGAACACCACTTGCACAGCCGGACACGGATCCGCTGACGCTGATGGCAGAAATGGGCCGGCAAGTGCCCATGTGGTTAGGAGTTCCATGCCCAAAACGGTGAACACGACCAAAAAGCGGAAAGTACTCACCCAAGCCAGTCGATGACTGTCGACCCGGACAACTGCCATCACCATCCCCTTCGGTTCTTACGCCAGCAGATTCACGGGCCCGACTCCGCAGGCATAGCTTGCGGCTGCTTTCGGTACGCATTCCGGACAGTCGTCCGTATAGCGGTTCATGCCAATCAATCCCAGCCAACCACCGAGGTCCGCAAGCTAGGCTGTAGAGCACGATAACGTGCACTAACGCAGGCGTGCAAGCGTTCTCCACCTGGTTGGCCACCAAGCGAAATGCAGACAGGGCCGCTTACCGAGCCGCGGGGGTTTAGTCGCGGCTCAGTAGACGATCGCGCACAGCGACCGGTTGGATGCCCAAGCTGCGTATCGTCTTCGCCGCTGCCGATTGGCCATCAAGCATCAGCGCTGCCAATACATGCGAAGGCTCCACCGAATGCCGCCCGCGCGCTTCGGTTTCGTCACGCGTGCGCTCCAACGCTGCTTTGGCCCTCGAACTAACCTCGACGTTTCATGAATTGGCTGGTGACGCGGGCCCTGTAATGCACGGAAGGGGAGCGTCCCGGGGAGTGGTGTAAGTGATGGCGGCGTGTCGGTCCCTGACGTAAGAGGGCCATCGCGTGAGTCTCTGTGGTGAAACGACCAAGAATCACTACCGAGAGGAACATCGCGATG
>NZ_JACKSY010000050.1:0-2178 GCF_025821985.1 Mycobacterium timonense
CGACTACAACCACCACCGCCGACATTCGTCACTGGGCTACCAGCCCCCAGCCCGCTACGCTGCCAGCTGTACCCACCAATGAACGACTCTCGTTCGCCGTGGACCAGTTCACGGGGTCCGGCCAGTCCGACACGGGGCGTTGAGGTGCCAGGTTCTGCGTGGTGATCGTGGTTATCTGCAGTCGTCCAAGAGGCAGAGCCTGTGGAGGGACGATGCAAGTTGCCCGGGTGGTTTCACCGGTCTCGTCGCGTGAATCGTGGACTGTCCTGGGAGAGGACGATGCCCCGGTTGCGCCGGTGGAGCGGTATCTGGCCTATCTGACCGATATCGAGCGCTCCCCGAACACGGTCAAGGCCTACGCGCACGATCTGAAGGACTGGTTCACTTTCCTCGCGAGTCGTGACCTGGATTGGCGGGCGGTGCGGCTTGACGATGTGGGTGAGTTCGTCGCTTGGCTGCGGCTTCCGCTGCAGGTCCGCGACCGGCGGGTCGCGGTGTTGCCGTCGGTCGCGCATCAGTGCACGGAATCCACCGTGAATCGCAAGCTTTCGGCGGTCGGCACCTTCTATACCCACGCCGGACGTGACGGTGTCGAGGTCGCCGAGTTGTTGACGTCGTGGCAGGTCGGCGGGAAGCGGGGCGGCTGGCGACCGTTCTTGCATCACATCAGCAAGAGCGAACCGAAACCGCGGCGAGTGGTCGCGTTGAAGACGCCGAAGAAGTTGCCTCGGGTGCTCACGCCCGTGGAGGTGCAAGCCGTGCTGGACGCTTGCCAGCGGCTGCGGGACCGGCTGCTGTTTTCCATGCTTTATGACACTGGCATGAGGATTGGCGAAGCACTTGGGTTGCGCCACAACGACATCGCTGCCGCCGAGTGCGAGGTGACGGTGGTATGCCGCGACAACGCTAATGGTGCGCGGGCGAAGTCGGGCAACTCGCGCACGATCCCGGTCAGCGCCGAACTGATCCGGTTATACGCCGACTACCTGCACGCCGAGTACGGCGACCTGGACAGCGACTACGTGTTCGTCAACCTGTGGGGTCACCCGCGTGGGCATCCGTTGACCTACGCCGCGGTCTACGACCTGGTGCGCCGGTTGCGTCGGCGGGTCGGGATCGACTTCGACCCGCACTGGCTGCGGCACACGGCGGCGACGCGGATGCTGCGCGATGGTATGGGCATCGAGGTCGTGGCACGGCTGCTCGGTCACTCGTCGGTGGTCACCACGAGTTCGACATACGGGCACCTGACCGTCGAGGACGCCCGCCGGGTGATGCAGCAGGCGGGCTGGTTTACCGACAGGCAGGTGAGCTGGTGACCGCCCCGGTCGCCGACGGGGTCTCGTCTGGGCTGCTGAGCAGGCTGATGGCGGCGGTGCGCAGTGAATTCCGTAGTGATGTCATGGAATTCGTGTGCGCCGAACTCGACGTCGAGTTGGTCGAGTTCAACGGCGAGGCCGACCACGTGCACCTGCTCGTCGCGTATCCGCCCACCCTGGCGATCTCGGCGCTGGCCCAGCGCCTCAAGGGCCGCACCGGCGCAAAGACAGGTACCGCAGTGCCAATGCCGCGATCATCGATGCCATCAACAAGCGATGGGAGGCGCTTCACGAAGAGCAACTCGACGCCGCCTACGCCGCCGCGGTCAAAGACAACCCGGCCTATCCATACGACTCCACGGCCGAGCGAAGCGCCGCGCGCGGCCGGCGTAATGCCAGGCAGAAGGACTCCGCGTAATGACCCCGTTGCGCGGCCAGGTGTATCGATGCGATCTCGGATACGGCGCCAAGCCGTGGCTCATCGTCTCCAACAACGCTCGCAACCGGCACACCGCCGACGTGCTAGCAATACGGCTAACGACGACGCCGCGCACTCTACCAACATGGGTTCCTATGGCCCCCAACGATCCGCTCACCGGATACGCCAATGCGGACAACATCGAAACCATCGGTAAAGACGAACTCGGCGACTACCTCGGTGGCGTAACGCCGGCAACCATAGAGAAAATCAACGTCGCTCTCGCCACCGCGCTTGGCCTACCGCCACCCCGGACATGACCGAATTCTTGGGCGCAAGCCTCGCCATTTATGGCGGGGTGAGCCCATCCCGTATGTCGCCGGGCGTAGCCCGGCGGTCAAAGAGGTCGGGCTTGGCCGTCGATGTATTGCTTGATGATCG